>NZ_CP117268.1:918382-1224510 GCF_007000325.2 Rhizobium rhododendri
TGGGCTTCCTCGTACTCCCGCGACTTGCGGCTATCGTTTGAACCGACGATCGGTAGGAGACGACCATGGCATCAACTTTTCAGAAACTGAACCTCACCGTGGCTGCCTCCTCGCTTGCTTTGATCGCCGCCGGACAGGTCTTTGCAGATGCGCTACCTACCGAAGTGCCCAATGGAACCGTCATTGTGATCGGCGACCAGAACGAGCAGCTCCAGACGCTGATGACGGCTTCGGGTGAACAGGACAGGCTCTCCTCAAAGGCCACGTACGCGAACTTCCTCGGCGGCCCGGCTATTCTTGAAGCTTTCCGGGCGGATGCGCTCGACGTTGCGACGGTCGGCAACGTGCCGCCGATCCAGGCGCAGGCCGCGGGTCAGGAAGTCCCCATCGTCGCAGCCGTCAAGATCGCCGAGACTGACTACGAGTTTGCGGTGCGGCCCGGTCTGAAGATCGACACCCTCGAGCAGCTCAAGGGCAAGAAGATTGCCTATGCCGAAGGAAGCGGTCGTCAGGCATTCGTCCTTAACGCGCTCAAGGCCGCTGGACTGACCCGCGACGACGTCGAGCTTATCCCGCTCCGTGTGGCCGACTTCCCTGATGCGATCCGGACGGGACAGGTGGATGTGGCTTCGCTCAACGAACCGCATTATTCCCGCTACCTCTCAGATTACAAAGACCAGCAGGCCAGCGCCATTCCCCACTCCCAGCACGACCGCTTGCCCCGTGGCGTCTCATATCTCTACGCGGGCGGCGACTCCTTGAAGAATCCGGCCAAGGCGGCCGCGATCCGCGATTTCGTGGCGCATTTCGTCCTCGCCACTCAATGGCAGAACACCCATCCGGCCGAGTGGGTCGATGCCTACTACGTCAAGGGCCAGCACCTGACGAAGACGCAGGGCGACGCCATCGTCGCCAGCCAGGGCAAGGCCACCCTTCCCTCGCTGACAAGCCTCATTCCTTATCAGCAGAGCCTGATCAACGTCATCTATGATGCAGGCGACCTGCCAAAAAGGCTCGACGCCAAGGCGGAGTTCGACATTCGTTTCGACGAGGTCATCGCTCAGGGCGAGAAGTCCAACTAGGAGATCTGGAATGGGTTCAGTACCGGCAATAGGTCCACTTCGCATCCAGCGCGGGTCGCCGTCGAAGAACGCCGCCAAGCGATCGGCGCTGACGCCACGTGTCCTTGGACCGGGCGGTCTTCTGGTCGCGCCACTGGTCCTGTTGCTGGTATGGGAGCTCGCCTCACGGACAGGAATCCTTCCTCAGCGCCTCCTCGCAGCTCCCTCGACCGCATTGGCGTCTGGCTGGGACCTTGCTCTCAACGGCACTCTCTGGAAAGCATTCTATGCATCGGCATTACGGGCATATTCCGGCCTTGCCATTGGTGTCGCCGCTGGCGTCGTTCTCGCTCTTCTTTCCGGACTGACCCGCGCCGGAGAGGCGTCTATCGACGGCATTGTGCAGATCAAGCGCGCCATCCCCACGCTTGCACTCATTCCCTTGGCAATTCTTTGGCTCGGTATCGGCGAAACGATGAAGATTGCCATCATCAGCCTCAGCGTCATGATACCGGTCTATCTCAACACGCATGCGGGGCTGCGCGGGATCGATCTCCGCTTCGTCGAGCTGGCGCGCACGGTACGGCTCGACCGAAAGACTTTCGTTCGCAGGGTCGCCCTGCCAGGCGCGTTGCCGAGCTTCTTCACCGGGCTTCGTCTTGCCGTGACTACATGCTGGACGACTCTGATCGTCCTCGAGCAGATCAATACCACGAACGGCATCGGCTACATGATGAGCCGGGCACGCGACTACGGGCAGACCGACATCATCGTGCTCGGCCTCGTCATCTATGCCGTGCTGGGCCTCGCATCGGATGCGGTCGTCCGCGCAATCGAGCGCCGCGCTCTCAGATACAGGAAAGTCATCGGATCATGAGTGTCGTATCGATTTCTCATCCTGTCACCAGACGTTCCCCCGTCGAGCGGCCTGCCTTTCCAGTCGCCGTCAGGACAGACCGGCTTAGCAGGAGCTTTGCCGGTCGGACCGTCCTCAACGACGTCTCCCTCGAGGTCACAGCAGGCGAATTCGTCGCACTCATCGGTAGGAGCGGCTGCGGAAAGAGCACTCTGCTGAGGGCGCTTGCGAGCCTCGATGACGATGCCGACGGCGACGGCGAGCTAGCCGTCCCGGAAAACGTCTCGGTGCTCTTCCAGGACGCGCGTCTTCTTCCTTGGGAGTCTGTCGTGACAAACGTCGGCCTTGGGCTGGACGCCGTACCCCGCAAAGAACTCGCCGAGCGCAGCCTCAAGGCACTTTCCGACGTCGGCCTGTCCGCCCGCGCCGATGCCTGGCCCGGAACGCTTTCGGGCGGCGAGGCGCAGCGTGTGGCTCTGGCGCGAGCTCTGGCACGGCAGCCCGCTCTTCTGCTGGCCGACGAGCCGTTTGGAGCGCTCGACGCACTCACTCGTCTTCGAATGCAGGACCTCCTCCTCAAGCTGGTATCCGAACAGCGGCCAACCGTGCTGCTGGTCACCCATGACGTTGAGGAGGCACTCGTGCTGGCCGACCGGGTGCTAGTGATGGACAGCGGGCAGATCATCAACGAGGTCAGGGTCTCGCTGCCGCGTCCGCGCCGGAGATCCGAAAAGGCTTTCGAAGAGATGCGCGAGCGGCTTCTGTCCGCTCTCGGCGTCGACCAGTTCCACTGAGCGGAGGAGACCTCCATGCCACGTCAACTGCATCTCAACCTGTTCGTCCATGGCCGCGGTCATCATGAGACCGCATGGCGTCATCCGAAATCCTCGCCGCTGGCGCTGACCGACGTCGACTATTATGACGAGCTTGCCCGCAAGGCTGAAGCAGCCGCCTTCGATGCTATCTTCTTTGCCGACGCGCTGGCCGCAGGAGACGGGCTCTCGCATGCGGCAGGCGGCGGCCTGGAGCCAATTACGCTGCTGGCTGCCCTCGCCCGTTCCACAAGCAGGATCGGGCTGATTGCGACGGCTTCCACCACCTACACGGAGCCCTTCAATCTGGCCCGGCAGTTCGCGTCTCTGGATCATATCAGTCATGGCCGGGTGGGCTGGAACATCGTAACAAGCTGGGTCACCGGGGCCGGCCCCAACTTCGGATACGACCAGCAGATTGAGCATGCCGATCGGTACGAGCGCGCCTTCGAGTTTGTAGATGTCGTATCGAAGCTCTGGGATAGCTGGGCTGACGATGCGGTTCTTGACGACCGCGACAGCGGCGTGTTTGCCGACGCGTCAAAGCTGAAGCGTATCGACCATAAGGGCAAGCATCACTCCGTCCGCGGCCCGCTTAACATCGCCCGCCCGCCCCAAGGCCGCCCAGTCTTCATCCAGGCCGGTTCTTCCGACACAGGACGACGCTTTGCCGCCGAGCATGCGGAAGCCGTGTTCACCGCGCACCTCGACAAGATGTCCGCCAGCGCTTTCTACAAGGATCTAAAGACCCGCGCCCTTGCCGTCGGACGATCGTCCGACCAGATCGTCATCCTTCCAGGGATCAGCGCCACGATCGGCTCGACCGAGACGGAAGCCTTACGGATCGCTCAGGATCTGAACGAGTTGTCAGAACCGTCGGTCGGACTGGCGAGGCTCTCCAACCGCTTTGGCGGCTTGGACTTGTCGCACCTGCCACTGGATGGTGTCCTGTCGCCAGATGACTTTCCCGATCCGAAGACCGTCCAAGCTGCCCAAAGCCGGGCCGTCTCGATCGTAGACATCGTGCGACGAGAGCGTCCGACGCTTCGAGCCCTGCTTCATGGGCTTGCAGGAGCACGCGGGCATTTCGCGACCTCGGGGACGCCCGAGCAGATCGCCGACATCATCCAGGACTGGTTCACGACAGGTGCAGCCGACGGCTTCAACGTCATGCCGCCGATCCTGCCTGACCAATTCGACGTGTTTGTCGCCGAGGTTCTCCCGATCCTTCGCGCTCGCGGGCTGTTCCGAACGAAGTATGAGGGATCCACGCTACGCGAGCACCTCGGTCTCACGCGTCCCGAAAGTCAATACTTCGGTAAAGCGGAGCTGCGGGCGAAGGTGTCCTAGACAGTCGGAACTCTCGCTGACCCTCAACAGCTCGTCCGGAAGCTCTCGATGAGCGCCTCGAGTGCGTACATGCTCTCTGCCTGCGACCAGCCTGCCCCTTGCTTCGTCGAGACGGCGCAATCACAGAAGCTCCAAGGCTTCCTGGCAATCCATATCTGTGTTCTCCTACACGGCTGTGTGGCGGGCTGTCGGATAGGCATAATTGGACCTATTGATGGAGCGGACCTGTCGCGCCCAATAACAGGCTTTATGCTAATATTGATATGCCTCCACTATAATCGAAATCATAGCAGCGCGAGATACGATCTGCCCAGGCCTTCGATGTCTATCCCCTTAGGGTTGACAGGTGCTCCCTAAGCGGTCGTGAGCGGCCACCGGGGAGATGCTTGCACACGGCTTTGGCCTAACAACCGGCTTGCGCGGCTCGTCAACCACCCGACACCCGGATAGCGCCTGCGTCGCCGAACGTACGCTGACCCTTGGCGACCTGGCTTACAGATATGTCCGCAGAAACCCCGACTTCGCCACCTAATGCTCCATCCTCCCAGCTCTCAGACTCGTGCGACAGGTCGCCCCCCGATGGCCTTACACCGGCCGAGTTCCCTTCGGTGATCGATTGGACGAAGATGTCCGGCCGGGAGATATTGTGCCCTTAAACAAGATGCTCGATCGCCAGGTCGGCCGCCTCGCGGGTCCCGAATACGGCCTTGATTGTCGTGGTACGGTCTTCAGACATTGGAACCTCGAGTTTATTCTCAATTTGCAACGCCCACACGCACCGATGGTTCGGGCGGGCGCATGTTCGCCGAGACTCGCCGGTTGGCCAGGCAGACTGGGACGCGAGCGCGGTTTTACGTGAGCGGACGTCGGCAAATTGATTATTGAAACGAAAGTTGCCCGACCCACGGAACGGAAAGACCCCGAACACCGTTGCTTTGGCGAACAACAAACGGTGTCATCGATGTCCACAGTCGCTAAACTTGCTTCTATGTTCACCCTGAGTGCAGTTCTGGTAGGCACCGTTCTGACACCCGCCTTTGCCTTGCGGATGCCGGTCAACGACGAAAATGAAGCGACGCGAGAGAAGTCCGTATCGGCATACGCGGGCGACGATAAATCAGAATCTAGCTCGGAACCGTCGATCCTGACCCCAGATGAAATCAGACACATTAGATGGTGTGCCGGGCGATACACTATGGAGTACGACGCCGTGAGCGACACTTACTCGGCTGCTGGAGGCATCCGGCAACGGTGCCGCTCGCCGCGCTAGTGGTTACCGCCTGACATAAGAGTCCTGTATGGGATTCCATTTGCTGGGTTGGCATGCGAGTCTGGCGCATGCGCACAGGAATATCGTTCACCGTTTCGCCAACAGATCACCAACGCCTGATGGCCTTGACCAGGGATCGCAATGCGCCCCAAAAGCACGTCTGGCGGGCCGAGATCATCCTGCTGAGTGCCGATGGCGTCGGAACTGTCGAGATTATGCGCCAGACCGGCAAATCGAAGACCTGCGTATGGCGCTGGCAAGAGCGCTTCGCCACAGAAGGCGTCGAGGGTCTCCTGCGCGACAAGACGCGGCCGTCGCGTATTGTGCGGCTCGGACCCGATGTCGCCGAGCGTGTGGTGGCCCTGACGCTGGCTGATCCGCCGGGCGAGACGACGCACTGGACGGCCGACATGATGGCGACGGCCGCCGGCATCAGCGCCAGCGCAGTCAGGCGTATCTGGAAAGCGCATGGCCTCGCACCTCATCGGTGGCGGCAGTTCAAATTGTCCAACGACCCGAAATTCGTCGACAAGCTGCGAGACGTTGTCGGCCTCTATGTTGATCCGCCAGCCCACGCCGTCGTGTTGTCGGTCGATGAGAAAAGCCAAATCCAGGCGCTCGACCGCACCCAGCCGGGCCTGCCGATGAAGAAGGGTCGGCTCGGCACCATGACCCACGACTACAAGCGGCACGGCACAACCACGCTGTTTGCCGCCCTCAACGTGCTCGACGGCACCGTCATCGGCCGCAACATGCAGCGTCATCGTCATCAGGAGTTCATCCGCTTCCTCAACGCCATTAACGCCCAGGTGCCGGACGACAAGGCCGTCCACGTCATCCTCGACAACTATGCTGCCCACAAGCATCCCAAGGTGAGAGCCTGGCTCGACCGTCACGAGCGTTTCACCTTCCACTTCACTCCGACTTCAAGCTCATGGCTCAACGCGGTGGAGGGTTTCTTCGCCAGGCTGTCGAAGCGGCGTCTGAAACGCGGCGTTTTCCATTCCGTCGTCGATCTCCAGGCCGCCATCAACCGTTTCCTCGTTGAGCACAACAAAAAGCCAAAGCCCTTCACTTGGACCGCCGATCCCGACAAAATCATCGCCGCCGTTAAACGCGGGCACCAAGCGTTAGATTCCATCCACTAGTCTGACGATCTCACTCTGAGATGTGCGATCGGACATCGCCGCCTGTTAGGTGGTCAGGTGGCGAATCTCGTTTTTCGAAACACTAGCGCCTTCTGCGCATAAAAGATCGAGATGGTGTGGCCGACGCCGGGCTCGATATCGAGCGTCTCGTCACACCCGGCGGCGTTCAGTTGTCCGGCCGCCGCTCCGGGTGCCCTTGACGGTATATTCTCGTCTTCCTTGCCGTGCAAAAGCAGAATTGCCATTCGCCCCGTTGCGGGCAAAGGCGGCAGCGGCCAGTCGCCCAGCAGACGATGCGAGGGTACCGATCTTCCAGCGTCCCGACGCGACCGCCTCGAGCGCTATGATGGATCCTTGAGACACGCCAACGAAGGTCACCCTCCCCAACCCATGAGCGAAGCCTTCCTGCTCGACCACATCCATGACCACTTTGTCTCACGCTTCCCTCACCATTCCGACACTCTCCGGTCGCAACTCCTGGCCGTCGACCCCGAACCACTAACGACCGCCCTGGCTACGTGGGAACGGAGCGTCGGGCGCTGCGAAACGCGCCGTTGAAAGCTTCCAACGCCAAGGCGAAACCATCGGCATCATCATCAGCGAACCGGTCCCTCACATGCCGTGAGGGAGTGCGAATTTGTCGGGGTCCGTATCCACTTCGGACGCGAGCAACCTTCGCGCGTCGCATCGTCGGAGACTTTGTAGGAGGTCGCATCATGAACACACGGACCCCCGGAGCCATTTGATGGCCGGCATAATCTGGGGCATCTCGAGAGCGCTCCATGAAGGGGCGAAATTTGATCGCGCCACCTACCGCTGCGTCAGCCGGAACTAAGTGACCAGAGGTCTCACGGGACGGTCGGGTCCATTTGAAACCGGCGCCGAGCGATCGCGCGGTGCACTTCAAGATAATGTCGGCTGGCTGCCTGTTGCTTTCTTGCATCGCGGTAGCAGGAACCTATCGCACCACACTTTGCTAACCATTTTTGCCAAGACGCACTTAGCAATCGATGATCTACGATCTCGAGCGGTGCGAACCTGGCAGCATGGCTGACGTTCAGGTTCCCGAAGGAATGGGCGATGAAAAAGCTTTCGCGAATTGGACTATGCATCTCCGCCGTAGTGCTCCTCGGCCTGCCTTCTGTCGCGAGCGCCCGGCTCGAGAACTCTCAGCCTGATGCGCATGAGCAAGCCAACGTCACCAGCTTCAACATGGTTCTGGCCTTCTCCCAACGCGTCCGCCTGAAAGAAACGATCGTGGAGATCAGGAACTCGCGCGGCGCTCGCGTGACAATCGGCGACCTCCGTACCGGCGAGAATGGCACCGATCTGGAAATCCCCCTTTCAACCCCTCTTCGCCCGGATACGTATTCGATCCGCTGGCGGGCGGTCTCGATCCAAGGCCTGGTGGACGTAGGCGGGTACGATTTCGTCGTTGACCCCATGCCGACAGGAGTTCCGGGCGTTGCCCAGCAGTAGATCAGCCCCGCCCGGCCTTTCTCATCGGCATGCTGTCGATCAATTCGAATAGTTTGCCGCCCGTCACGACGTCGAGACTGCGCAGCTTGACGCCGCCGTCCTTGCCAATCAAAACAGCCTCGAACGTGTTGCCGTTGATATCGGCTTCCTGTCTCAGCTTGCGGGCATCGACGCCAGTGGCATCCCCATGCACCGGTCTTACCTCGTCCCCAACTACGGTCATCACCACGACGTCGCGCTCGGCGAGACCGCTCTCCTGGGTTTTCAAGACCTCGACCTGTTTCGCGAGCTTCTGGTCTCCTGATCCACCGAACAGGATGATGACGCGGTTCTGGGACCGGTATTTGGCGAGCTCGTCCAGAGCGAATACCTGGCCAACTGAAGCTGCCGCGATTACGATGGCGGATGCGATAAGGAAGGTTCTCATGTTCGATCTCCGTTTCATCCGAAGAAAACGCCCGAAAACCCGCAGGGTTCGAGTTTGTCGGGGCACGAATGGTGTCGCTTTTCCGCTGGGTTGCAAATCAGGGCGAATTTTGCGAGAATCGTGAGGACGATGCGCAAGTGCCGCGTCAGCGAGCGATTTGCGAGCTGTCTTCCGCATCTATTTGCGGTCGCGCGTTTCCAACAATTTCTCAGAAAATGGCCAACATCAAGAGAACAATATGCAATCAGGAACCGTGAAATGGTTCGACGCCGCTAAAGGCTTCGGATTCGTCATCCCGTCAGACGGCGGTGCCGACATCTACATCAACCTCAAGGTGCTGCAGAAGGCCGGCCTTGGGACACTCGAGCCTGGCGCAGCGGTCAATTTTTCGGTCGCAAACCGTGGGGGTAAGGAGTTTGTCGAAGAAGTCGCAGTTATTGCGGCACCGCTACCATTGATCGAGCGTAATGATCCACCGAAGGCTATGGCAAAGACGCAACTCCTAGATGAGGAGGAGCTCTTCGAGCGCGAATGGGGTTTACGCCGGGCGTAGCCTGCCAGAAGCGATCCTTCGCGGTTCATTTCCCAAGCCATTGGTATTCTGCAATCGAGGCTCGCCCCGACTTCCTCTCACAAAAGAGAGCACTCCAAGGGGCTTTACTGGATGCGCAAGACGGAAGTGCGAAAGCCAAGGTGAATTGCCGCCGCATTGAAGACTGTATTCCTCATCGAGATGTCCCCTGATCCGTATCCATAGGCGGCCGGATAGCGGGGCATCGTGACCAGAAGACGGCGTCAAAAAAAGGCGTTCCCATATCGATGACATCGAACGGATCTTCGCCGAAGACATTAATCGTAGACAGGAAAACGGGTCTTTAGCGCATATGTCGACGGCGTCACTGGGAGACCTGTCAGCGAAGATGCCGAGGCCAAGGGCTATGCCTGCGGCGAGAGCGACCACGACATTCATCACCAATAGAGACGTCGACAGCGTGGCCCTTGAGAGCACTCGCACGACCGATCTCGAGATGTTCGCGCCAAAGGTTTCGGTCCAATGGGTCTATCTGGAACAGCCACGTTACCTGACCCCGAATGAACCAGTCGGCCAGGAGGCATACTCCGTTATCGCGATGCTATGGCCGCTTCCAACGTCGTTGGCGTCTCTTGGCTGGCGCTGGGATCCCAGGGAAGGGCAGTCGCCCTTGAGCCGCGCGGCGAAGACATCGTGCTCTCGACCCTGCAATACGAAGATGAGGTCCGGGCTGAGGATAGCTACTTCGAAAGCTTTGCTGGCGAGGCCGAGCCGCAAATGATGCCGCTCGTGCAGCTTATCAAGCAACGGAAAAAGGTCTGGTCGCCGGTTATGGTCGAGGACCCGGTCTACGAGGGCCTGCTGGCAATGATCGCCGAGAAAAAGAATGCCCCGAAGCCTGTTAAGAAGGGCAAACCGGCACCCTGTCCGACCATTCAGCCGGGAAGCAATCTCATCAGCATTACGGAAACGCTGCGCCAGAGCATCGGGGCGAACGGTTGATCTTTGAGCCCCTCCGCGCGAGGACATCGACCATGTGACTTATGCCCGTTTCAAGCTGAAGCTTGTTCCCTCTGCAATCCTATCGGAACGGCCTGCTCAGCGGCCGTCCAACGGAATGGTTGGCTGAGCATCCTCGCCTTTGACGTTTTTTCGGTAGAAGATGAATAGGCCAGCAAAGACGATGATCGCAGCGCCGGCTAGAAGTTGGGCGTCAGGAATGTCGCCGAAGAACACAAACCCAAACACGACCGCCCACAGCAAAAGTGTATATTGCAGTGGGGCGAGCAGTGAGGCCGGCGCGAGTTTCAGTGCGCGCGTCAGCAGAAGATGGGCGCAAGTACCGACGACACCGAGGAAAAGCATTGCGATCCAAATATCGAACCCGGCCTCCCGCCAGTCGCTGACCGACAGAATTATGCCCACTACCATAACCACGAGCGTCTGCGAGGTGACAAGAGCGGTGTCGCTTGTCGATCGAAGATAACGGCTCAAGATAAGTGTCAGGGCGAAACCGATGCTCCCGGCGACAGCAAATAACGAAGGCAGGGTAAACATCGCGGTCGATGGCCTCAGCGCGATCACCACACCCGCAAATCCAACCCCGACAGCAAGCCAACGCCTCCATCCGATCCTCTCGCCCAGAAGGAAATGCGACAGAGCAGCGACATAGATCGGTGCCGCCATGTAGAAGGTGATCACGTCGGCAAGTGGTAGATAGGCCACCGCCGCGTAGAAAAGGGATACATCCGCAGTCGCCATGACGGCGCGGCCGAACAGCACGCCCGGTTGCCGAACATCCAGCAACGCCCTCGGCCCCTGCCGTGCAATCATTGGCATCAGGACGATGAATGAGCCTACCGACCTCATCACGAGTACTTGGCCCAGAGCAAAGCTCGCAACAAGCCACTTCCCAACGGCGTCGTTTACCGCAAAGAGAAGGTCGCCGAAAAGCATCAGGACCACGCCGAGCATTACGGCATTGCCGAGGTTCCCGGCGGTTACTGCAGGCTTCATACGAATTCCTCCCAAATAGCCGGCGGTCACCATCGCATCAGGCAACATTATCGACCAAGTGCGCCACTACCATCAAATAAGGTAGCCGCGCCAGCCCATCTGGCGATCTCAGCGAGCTGACAGAAGGAGGGGCTCGAATCCCGGCTTCAATCAGCAACGGAAGCCACGACGCAACACGAGTATCTGTTTTAAAATCGTCAGCCTTTGCTGGACACATCGACGACAAGGGGAATGGCATCACATCCGTCGGCATCGACCTGTAAGGCCAATCGCTCGGGTCGGTGGTGCACTATCGACAGCGGCCAAGCTGGAGGCGGTTTGGCTAGCCATATACGATTCTGCCGAGAAGCATTGATTTGAACACACGTTAGACTCTCATCCTAAGCGTGCGGATATGGGCGTGGATCCGGTTGACCCTTTCGATCTCGCCGGTCGCCTGTTCCCTGGGTGCGAAGGTCGTCGCAGAGACGAACCGGGCAGTCCTCCGGAAGCGTCCAAGCATGTCGTCGCGGAAATTCGAGTGATCCAGCCCCTCACGATAGCAAGTAAATGGAACATCTGAAGGGAGAAGCATTGAAATCCCGCCGACAAGCATCGAAGGAAAATCGCCAATTGACCCGCCAGCAGACAGAACCGGGCCCGAACAGTCCGGAATCGCCTTTTGGCTGGTCGTATTCGATGCGGCCTATCTTCTGACCAGTAAGGCTCAGGACCCGTCGTTCAACGGCAGTTCGGACAAAATCTCTCAAATCACAGCCTCGGCTTCGAATTGTTGATGTCGGGCAATACGTCTTCCGCGATCTCCTGCAGCACTTCGTCCACCGACCTAGTGCCAGGAACGATATTCAGCATGACATGGTTTGCACCAAGGTTCCCGATCTCGTCGAGATACCGGATCAGCCCCTTTCGTCCGGTGCGAATACCGAGGCCGAGAGGTTCGGTGCTCGCGTCCGGATCGTCGACGAGTTCAAGCACCATGGACTGGCTGAAACTTCTAAAGTCAGTGGTTACCTTGCCGATTGCGGTCTTCCACAACGCGATGCGATCCGCCTGTGCTGCCAAGGGTCGGTAGTATGTGGCCCAACCTGCGGCAGTCCTGGCTATCCATTCCAGCGACTGCGAGGCGGATCCAACAGATAGAAACGGAATAGCGCTTTCTGCTCTCAACGGCCGAATTGAGAATTCAACTTGAACCCTACCGTCACCGTCCAGCACCTCACCGTCAGGCCCCAAGGCCGCAGCTAGACGTCTCCAGTTGCTTCGGAAGATCTCCTTTCGCCGATCGAACTCTTCTCCAAATACCGCGAATTCAGAAGGACGATCGCCAGAACCGAGACCGAGGACGAAACGTCCGCCCGACAGAGCGCCTACGGAGAGCGCGGCCTTCGCAATATGCAAGGGATTGCGAAGCGGCAGGACGATTGCTCCGGTAACAAGTTGGATGTTTGTGGTCGCCATTGCCAGAGCGCCTAGGAGCACCCAAGGATCGGAATGACCTACGGGATCAGGATAACTATCGCTGTTCAACGGCACATCGCGCACCCAAAGTGCATCAAATCCGAGTTCGTCGGCCTTGCGCGCGATCGCTATCTGACTGGGATAGTTAAAGTCATGGGTATGGCTGGTCTGAATCGGCAGGACTATGCCGAGTGTAAGGCGACCGGGCGTTAAAAGCATTTCTCACCGGAGCTGTGGTTCTAGGGCACATGATCTCAAAACGATCTGGTCACCACCAGAATGGCGTCGAGTATCGATACCTCACATATCGGCGCTACAAAGCGAAAAACAATGCGAGCCCCACACGAACATGAGGATCTCTTGTAGCGTCTCCGTGAATGAAGCCGGCGGGCTCATCGGCGGCGCTTGTCTTGAATGCGATAGGCGCTGAGGTCTCGATACATGCAACGCTTCAATTGCGAGGGGCATTCAGCTTGCATCGTGGACCAGCTTCGGTGCTTGAGCGTATGTTATGCCGGCAAACTGCCTGGTCCCGGAAGTTCTTTGTTGCGGACTGGATGTTGCCCAGGCCGCAATCACAGCGGTCTCCTGCAGAAAATAAAGTGTGTTGTCTTCGATTGCAACTTTTGGTCGCCTTGTTAGAGGAGGAACTCATGACCATTAACCGCTTCGAAGGTTTAGCTGCAGAATTGAACCGCCTCGCGGCGGAGATCGCGGCGATCAACTCCCAGCCGTTCAACGTCGGGATCGATCTTGGCGCTGAGGCCCTGATTTCCGGCACGGTAGATGAACCGTCTCGTATGGAGCCGACATCACTCAGCCGCTTGGACTACAGCCTTCGGACACGTCAGTAGTGCCTGTTGCCGAACGATTGTCTTTTCCAACTTTGAAGCGTCCTCTCTCGGCGAGAGGGGCTTTGCCATTGAGATCGCTTGGGTATTCCAAGATGGAAAATCATGCTCTTTCCTAAACCGTCCGGCTGGGGGCTGGAATATCGTATCTAGACGAGAAGGTTTCCCAGTGCCTTCGAGATCTCCAAAACAGTAGGCGTTGCCTTCGAAGGTTCCACCAGTATTCGCCGCTGGTGTCTGTGCGCGGACGGGGGATCCTTACCATTCGCCGCAGTATCCTCCCGTCTCACCTAGGCTAAGGAACATTTTGAGTGCTCCTTTCGTTGCGCTCTCAGCGGGGAGGGTATCATGGACGTCGAGCGAATTTTTCTTCAGCCCAGCGGTTGGGTCCCAAACAACACCAAGCTTCCGGTGTTGCTATACAAATCGGCCATCGACCCAATGGACGCTCCCAGTGGGTTTGAACAGCTATTTGCCAAGAATGGCTGGGAAGGAATCTGGCGCAACGGTGTTTTCAATTATCATCATTATCATTCGATGGCGCATGAAGTGCTAGGGGTTGCCTCAGGGGAAGCCGATTTGTTGATTGGAGGTATGAGCGGGTTTGAGGTGACCGTAAGATCTGGCGACGCCTTGGCGCTCCCTGCAGGTACTGGGCACAAGAAGCTCAGTTCGACCAGCGACTTTGTCATGATTGGTGCATATCCGGCCGGTCAAGAAGCCGACATCCGGACCTCGGCCGCTTCTGAAGCGCAACTCAAGCAGATCGCGCGGGTAAGGATACCGGGAAAAGATCCTATGATGGGACGTTTAGGACCCCTGATCAAAATATGGACAGAATAGCGGGACGCTCCCCCGACTAACGCGCCAAGCATTAAAAACGAGTTCGGCCGACTATTCATCTGGTCCGAAGATCGCAATTACTTTTGAGGTCGAATATGGGCAATCAAGACACCCAATATACGCAGAAACTTCGTACAAACTCTATGTTGGCCTACGCACGGGAACGAGCTGCGCTTTACGGAGGTAAGGCACGTATGTGGCAGCGCCGGTACGGAGAGGCCAACCCGCGATCGGCAGCGGCGATCGCCTCGGTTTGGTTTTCCGCATACCCCAGCTCTATCATAACCGACCGCGACGGGTCGGTGCTCGCGGCCCTAGGCGATGCGAAGCTATGGTCCAGCCTTTCTAACGTCGGGATAAAAGCAATTCATATCGGGCCGACGAAGCAGGCGGGTGGTTGGAGGGGCGACGAACTGACGCCTTCTGTCGATGGTCATTTTGACAGGATCGGTGTCGGCACGGACCCGGCCTTCGGGACCCAAGAGGAATTCGTGAATCTCGGGCGCATGGCAGCGGCGTTTAACGCCGTAGTGCTCGACGACGTGATCCCCGGACACACTGGTAAAGGGCCAGATTTCCGATTGGCGGAGAGAGCCTATGAGGATTACCCCGGCCTTTATCACATGGTCGAGATCGCCGTTGAGGACTGGGGCCTCTTGCCTGAGGTCGAGGAAGGCAAGGACGCGGCAAATCTGGGCGGTCCGGCCGTCGACGCCCTCTGTGCAAAGGGCTACATCGTCGGTCATCTGCAACGGGTCATCTTCTTTGAACCCGGCGTCAAGGAAACCGACTGGAGCGCGACCCCGCCCGTTCTAGGTGTCGATGGCGTAGAGCGGCGATGGGTTTACCTCCATTATTTCAAGGAAGGCCAGCCGAGCCTCAATTGGCTCGACCCTTCGTTCGCAGCGCAGCAGATGATTGTCGGAGACGCCCTTCACTCTATCGATGTGCTCGGCGCACGAGGTCTGCGTTTGGATGCGAATGGCTTCCTTGGGGTCGAAGGTTTGGGCTCCGGAAAAGCATGGTCTGAAGGACATCCTCTGTCGGTCGTCGGCAATCAACTCTTGGCGGGTGTGATCCGAAAGGCAGGTGCATTCTCGTTTCAGGAATTGAACCTCGCGGTCGACGACATCGCCACGATGTCCAAAGGGGGGGCAGATCTCTCCTACGACTTCGTTACGCGACCCGCCTATCACCATGCCTTGCTTACTGGCGACACCGAATTCCTGAGAATGATGCTGCGTACTGTCCACGAGTTCGGGATTGACCCTGCGAGCCTCATCCACGCTCTTCAGAACCATGACGAGCTGACACTCGAGCTTGTCCACTTTTGGACGCTGCACGCCGACGACATCTACACGTTTCAGGGGCAAACCTGGCAAGGAAGAACGCTTCGAACCCACCTGCGCGAGACGATGTATGAGAGACTGAGCGGAGCCAAGGCAACTTACAATCAAAAGTTTGTGACGAATGGCGTTTCCTGCACGACAGCTAGCGTGATTGCAGCCGCTCTGAACATCGAGGATCTCACGCAGCTTTCGCACGATGACGTTGAGCTGATCAAGAAAGTCCACCTGCTTCTAGCTATGTACAACGCATTTCAGCCGGGAATCTTTGCGCTTTCCGGATGGGATATCGTGGGGGCGTTACCACTGCCCATCGAAAGCGTCGGGTCACTCGTGGCGGACGGGGACACACGGTGGATCCACCGTGGCGCCTATGACCTCATGGGCACCCTGCCCCATGTCGAGCGTTCCTCCCATGGCCTCCCTAGGGCAAAGTCGCTGTATGGTTCTCTTGCCGATCAGCTCGAAAAGCCGGGCTCTTTTGCATCTCAACTCAAGAAGCTGCTGTCGGTCAGGGAAGCATATGGCATTGCAATGTCGCGCCAGATCGCGATCCCCGATGTTCACTCACCGGGGCTTCTGATCATGGTTCATGAGCTTCCGGAAGATCGCGGGACGCAGATCACCGCGTTGAATTTTGGGAACACACCCATTTCGGAAATCGTCAAACTGGAAAATCAGGCTTCCGGCCCTGTAATCGACATGATCCACGAAACCATCGAAGGCGACTTGCCGGAGACTGGAGAGCTGACGATAAACCTCGAACCTTATGAAGGACTTTCACTTCGCGTGGTCGCTGCCTTGCCGACATTGGGCCAAGGATAGACGATGGACGAGCCGACAACGTCAGGGTCAGACCCATGGAACAATCACCAGTTCAAAAATGAAAGCCAAGGCACCACGGGCGGAGGCATGCCAACATCCAACCGCAGAGTGAGCCCAATTCCGCGGAACATGTGACACTTTCAGCAGCTATTCAGAGGCTGATTCGAGGAGATAATCACGGCATTTGTGAAAACAAAAGATAGCGTGCAACTACAGGTGAAGGAAATGGGCAAGGGTCGCCCCGCGGTTCTCATTCATGGTTGGACGCTGACCGGTGATATGTTCGAATTTCAGACCCTACCTCTGTTGGAGGCTGGATACCGTGTTATCACATATGATCGGCGTGGCTTTGGCCAATATGGACATCCGGCGGATGGGTACAACTAGGACACGTATACCGGCGATCTTGCCGCCGTATTGGAGGCACTCGATCTCAATGAGGTTGCTCTCGTCGGCTTCTCGATGGGGGTGGCGAAATTGCCCGCTATCTGAGCCGCCATGGCGCATCTCGCATGCCCAAGTCCGTCCTTATAGCGTCCCTTGCGGGCTATCTTCTGAAGGACGACGCGTGTGTTCGAGGGCATGAAGTCCCAGACCCGCAAGGACCGCGTTGTCTTCCTTCAGGAATTTGCGAAAACATTCTACGCCTTTGGATAGGTTACCAGCCCTGTGAGCGATGGCATCCTCCATTGGTCGTTCACTCTCGGAACCATGGCCAGTCCCAAGGCCACGCTCGACTGCGTCGACGCCTTCAGCCGAACGGACTTTCGTAGCGATTTCGCTTCCTTTACAATCCCAACCTTAGTCATCCATGGAACAAACGATAAAAACCGTACCAACCGGCCCCTCCAGCCGCACAGCGGCGGCCGGTATCGTGGTTGCCCGCCTGATCGAGTATGAGGGTGAGCCTCACGGGCTTCTTGCAACCGTTCCTGATCGCCTCAATCGACATCTGCTTGACTTTCTGGCTGAGGTTGTTCGGTCAAAGTTTTTAGTGTGACGCCGCCATTTGCCCGTCGAAGCGCGTTAAGCCGCATTCGACCACCACATACAGCCACCCCAGGACAAGAAGCAATTATTTCATGGAAATTTCCTTAAGCACCAATCTATTGATCTCGATGCTTTCAGCCGAGGGAGCGGCCATATTGGAACGGCAAGTGCAGCACGGCTAGCGAGCCTGATCCACCGCCGCTGCGACAAGAATCTCGGCCACGAATCGAAGAGCATCACTCAGCTTCCGCTCCTTCTGCCAGATAATAACATAGTGATATACTGCTCCTGGCTGGAACGGCCGGAACTCGATGCCGAAACTGGCATATTCCTTCGCAATAATCTCGTTCGAAATGGAGATGCCAATCCCTGCCTTTACGTAGCCGACATCGTGACCATTCGAGTCATATTCTACGACAATTTCCGGCTGAATTCCTATATGTCGCAGCGCATTGACGCTCATCTGGTGAGACGCAACTTGCGGGTCGATGTCGATAATGGCTTCACCGACAAGATCTTTGGCGGTGACCACATGCTGCAATGCGAACCGATGATTTGGTGGAAACAAACACACGTTGGTCGCCGCACCAATTGGCATCCAATCGAAGATGCGTTCGTCTAGCGGCAGTCGTGAGATCCCGAGATCCACCCTACCGCTTTGAACATGGTCAGCAATCTGCTGATAGCTGCCCGATTTGACCTGCACTTTATAGGAACGGCTTGTCTCTCTGATGCTCTTGACAACCCTCGGTAAGGTCCCGAACGAGAACGCGCTCGGCGCTGCGATCCCAATCACTCGCGTATCGTTGTTGCGCAGAAATTCGATCGACGGTCCAATCCGGTCTAGCCCCGCGAACGCCGCATCGATTGTGTGCAGAAGTTCCCATGCCTTGTCGGTAGGACTTAATCTGTTTGTCTCGCGACGAAAGAGTGCAAAGCCGATCGCCTCCTCCAACTGCCTGACGTTCTGACTAACCGCCGGTTGCGATATTCCCAACGCTCGCGCTGCAAGCCTTTCCGATCCCGCGCGCAGGACCTCCCTCAGGACTTGAAGCTGACGGATCCTTACCGTTGATCCAACGATCTCCATAGGCGTCCATCCCCCAGCCCATATCGCGCAACGCAATGGGCCATAAGCCATACTTATCGATATTTCTCTCATCTTATAAATTGACGGCCGAAAGGCAAAGTATATTTTTAGATATAAGTCACATTAATCATGAGTTAACAGAGACTTTTCTTTCGCCATATGGTTACATGTACAGCTCAAGTGAAGTATTGAGCAGTATGTATACTTATGAATATCTACTATTCGCGATGAAAATAGGAGCTTAGGATTTGTTAGACTTTACGGACCAGTTCCTTCATGGCTTGACGAACACGCTCATCGTCTTTTTTTTGAGCTGCGCACTTGGAACCACATTAGGGTTGCTTATCGCAATTCTCAGAAACTCAAGCCGAAAAACTCTCGCAGGCGGTATGCAGGCCTATACGGGGATTGTTCGAGGTGTTCCCGAACTCCTCATTATTCTCCTTATGTATTTTGGTGGAACGGCTCTCCTCAGCGCGGTTGTTGGTCGCTACGTCGAGATCAATGCGTTCGCCGCCGGGGTAACGGCTTTGACCGTCGTGTTCAGCGCCTATGCTGCAGAGATATTCCGTGGGGCTATCAACGCAATTGCGGCGGGCCAAAGGGAAGCGGCCATGTCACTCGGGCTGTCCCGCTGGCAGGTATGGCTCCTGATTATCATTCCCCAGATGATCCCAATCGCCTTACCCGCCTTCTGTAATCTTTGTATCTCCCTGATAAAGGATACGTCGCTGATCTCAGTCGTGGGGCTGACGGATGTCATGCGTGTTGCCTATGTAGGCGCAGGTTCCTTGCGCGCGCCCCTTCCCTTCTATCTCGCCGCGTCCGCAATCTATCTTACGCTCACGAGCCTCTCCCTGCTCTCGTTCAAGCTGATCGAACGTCGGTACTCCCTTTCCTGCGCGAAAGGCTGACGTGATGAGTACCACAGTAGCCCTCGAAGCACTTTTCACCCTTCCCAGAGGCCTCCTCTTGACGATGGCGCTCACATTTGCATCACTTGCTTCGGGCTTTGCGATCTCGATACCGTTGGCTTTCCTGCGCGCGTCATCCAACCTCTGGGCCTCTGCACCCGTGCTTGCCTATACCTATGCCTTTCGCGGCACACCACTGCTTGTGCAGCTTTTTCTGATCTACTACGGCGTCGCGCAGCTTCCGTTTATCCGGCAGAGTTTTCTCTGGCCCTTGATAAGAGAACCGTTCTGGTGCGCATTCATTGCCTTCACCTTGAATAGCGCTGCCCATACCACAGAAGTTCTTCGCGGCGGAATCCGTGCGATCCCGCAAGGCCAGGTAGAGGCGGCCAAAGCCTTGGGCATGTCGCGCCTGCATATGGCTCGGTTGATCATCTTCCCGCTGACGATCCGCATTGTTCTTCCAGCCTACGCGAACGAAGTCATTGGCATGCTGAAGGCAAGTTCACTCGCAAGCACGATCACCTTGCTGGAGATAACCGGTCTCGCACGCCAGTTGGTCTCCGAGACGTTCGCCCCGTACGAAGTCTTCGTTGTCGCCGGCTGTCTTTACCTGTTCCTTACCCTCGTGATTACGAAGATTTTTGGGGTTCTCGAAATGCACTGGGCGCGCACAACCAACCCCCCCCTCGCCATCCCGGGCCGTTCAAAATAGCGCCCACCAAAGCCACCCTTCGCTACCGCTGGAACGCGAAGCTAAGCCCGGGGTCAACGCTGGCTTATCAGAACCGTAAGATTCAAACCCAATAATGAAAGGACTATCGTCGTGAAACGAACCACAATGCTCGCTCTATTGTCCCTGCTGATTTGCGCCACCAACTCAGTCGCGATGGATAGAAAGGCAATCACCATCGCTTCCGAAGGTGCGTCGCCGCCCTGGAATGCCATCAATGCCGAAGGTAAGCTGTTCGGGTTTGACATCGAGGTCGGGCGTGAACTCTGCCGGCGGATGAATGTGGAATGCACTTTCGCAGCGCAGGACTGGGACGGCATTATACCGGCGCTGACCGTTGGCAAGTTCGACGCCATCATGTCAGGCATGGCGATTACGGAAAAGCGAAAGAAGTCCATCGCCTTCTCTCAGCCCTACGCCGGAGGTTTCAACCAACTCGTCGTGCGCAAGAACCTCAACCTGCCTGCGACCGATACATCGAAGAAATTGAACCTGACGAGCATCGATGCCGAAGAGCAGACCATGCTTGATCAACTTCGCGTGGCGCTCGCCGGCAAAACCCTTGGCGTTCTGCGATCTTCGAATTCGGAGGCCGTGTTGAATGAGCTGTTCGGTAAGGTCGCGACGATCAGAAGCTACGATTCCCAAGACAATATGCATCTAGATCTCGTGGCCGAGCGGATCGACGGCGGCCTTGCCGATTACTTCACATGGAAAGCATTCCTGGATAGCAAGGATGGCGAAACCGCAACGTTATACGGTCCACAGCTCTCGGGCGGCCTGTGGGGACCGGGCGTCGGTGTCGGCCTGCGAAAGAATGATCAGGACCTGATCACCGCGTTTAATAGCGCCATTGAAGCTGCGACGCGAGACGGAACGTTGAAGCGGCTGAGCGAGGAATGGTTCAAAATTGACGTCTCACCGCAGGCTTCGAACTAGAGGCGCACTCCGCGCGCTTTTTCCTTGGCCAATTGGCTGAACGCATAGCTTATCGATTATCAAAAAATCAAGGGAGACTTCATGTCCTCGCCCTTTTCCATTGCCCTGACTGGTCAATCACTAATCCGTCACGATCTGAGAACGATAAGTGACCCCAGACTGCATGACATCGCACAGATTCTTAAGGCGAGTGACGTCGCTTTCACCAATCTTGAGACGACCATTTATGGCCGTTATGGCGGCTGGCCACTCAAGGGCTCATACTTCGGCGCCTCCGCACCTGAGGTTTTACCAGCTCTGAAGGAGTTAGGATTTAACAGCCTCGCCTTGGCAAACAACCATGCCTTTGATCTCGGCCCGTCCGGAATCCTTTCGACGCTGGAGGAGGTGGCGTTACAAGACTTTCTTCATGCCGGTATCGGTGCGGATAAGAGTCGTGCCGCCAAGCCTCAGAAAAAAACATTCGGATTAAGGAGCGTGGCACTGATTGCTATGGATGCCGGCCCAGGACCGTCGTTCATGTATGCTGAGGATGCAAGCCAGGGCCGGATGGCAAGGCCCGGCATCAACAGACTGAAGGTCTCAAGAGTATTCGATGTAGAGGTGGAAACATTCAACATACTTCGCTCCATACAAAGCCGATTTCTAAGTTCAAATCTGGAAAGAGCCAATTATGCCCAACCCGAGGATTCGCCTGAGGTCGATGACAACATCGAAATAGACTTTTACGGAACGACATTTCGTAAAGCCGATCACAATGTCCGCCATATCGTGATCGACAGACATAGCGCCTGGGCCCAGCTTTCCGCGATCGTGGAAGAAGCAAGCACCGACACATTTGTCATCGTGTACCTGC
Organism: Rhizobium rhododendri; assembly: GCF_007000325.2. Classification (GTDB taxonomy): domain Bacteria; phylum Pseudomonadota; class Alphaproteobacteria; order Rhizobiales; family Rhizobiaceae; genus Rhizobium; species Rhizobium rhododendri. The sequence continues at coordinate 940,179 of NZ_CP117268.1, forward strand.
ATCACCACCATTGGGAGCCGAGCTGGCAGCAGGTACCCTCTTGGGTCCAGGAATTTGCCCATCAGTGCGTGAACGCAGGCGCAGGCCTTTTCGTCAGCCATGGCGCACCAGTTCTGCAAGCAATCGAGATATATCGAGACACACCGATTTTCTATGGCCTCGGAAATTTTCTGTTCCACACCCAGAAGGAGGAACGAGAATGGAGCCCGGCGGAAGTCTGGAAAAGTGTCGTAGCGACCTGCAACTACGGCCCCGGTGGGCGATTGCAAGACATCAACCTGCGTCCAATCGTGATCGGCGGAACCGAGGCACTGGCCGACCAAGACCGCGATCGACTCCCCTTTCCTGTTTTGGTCGACGGCGAGATGGCGGACGAGATTCTCAAAGATCTCGCCGACCGTAGTGCCGGCTTCGGCACTCTCCTGTCTCTAGAGAACGGTATCGGTCGGATCGTTCTGTAAGGCTCGAAGCGGAAATAAGAAGATCTGACGTTGTGCGTCTCAATCTCAAGGAGTGGCGGCCCTACAGCCGCCAATTTCACACTCGTCTACACTAACGATCCGTCCCGAGTTGCTCTTCCATTTCTTCCTCAGCAATTGAGGTGACGAGAGCGACAACGCGGCTGCGGACACGCGCCGGAAGCAGCAAAACGTCCTCAATCAGACGACGCCCTTCCGCAGTGGAAATATAGGCAATCCTTTCATCGATCTCGGTTGTGATTTGGCTGCCCTCAGAGTCTACCGGATCCGGAAGGCCTTCGAAAAACTTTGAAACAGGGACGCCGAGGCGACTTGCAACCTCGTAGAGCATCGAGGCGCTGACACGGTTCCTGCCACTTTCGTATTTCTGTACCTGTTGCAGACTGACACCGATGCCGGCACCAAGATCTCCCAACGATACATTCGACTGTATCCGGCGGATCCGAATCTGCTGCCCGACATGGAGATCGACTGGATGAACCGTGTCGTGTTCAGTTCGCGATAGCGTGCTTTGCGCCCGCCTCGATGATCGGATCTGAATGGCTGCTATGTGGCTATTCATGTTCGACACCCCGACTGGAGAGTTTCATGCGGTACGCCCCCGCTGAAAACTCGCTTAACCCACTGATCGGGGAGTTAGAACACCGTGCTAGACGGCCCAATGGCCTTTAGTTCCGAGGAACCTGGACATGCGCCACAGGCTCCCCGACCACAAAGGTTAAGAAGTGTGATGCCGTACCGGCCGGCACCAACCGCTAGCAGGGGGTTCTAATCCCCAAGGCAGCGCGTACCGCCCCGCCGAGAAAGATAGTTGAAATAAGCTCGCTGCGCAACCGAATTCGTCACAAAATTCAAAGACTTCGGGTCAGGAGTGCGAGTTCGTCATCGAGCCAAAGCTCACAACCTCGCAGATAAGGTGTCGCGGTGGATTGTTACAGCACGATCAGGAAAATGCCCATTGCTGGCAACCCTTGCTCACCTTTCCTGATGCGAAAGCTGCGGCCAGCTCCGCCCATAAAGGATCCTTTGTGAAGCTTGTCAGCGATCCGACAGCTTCGTCAATACGCATGTGGCCGAACCGGTCGAGAAGCGTCTCAACGCCGGCGTCGCCGACGGTGTTCAAGAGCGAAAATGGCTCGCATGGCGAGGAGATGATTCGGTGGGCCCACGCGCCCGGTCGCTCGTCCTCGGCCAGCGCGGTGAGAAGTTGCGCATCATGATCCTGGCCTCTCAGCGCTTCACAAAATGCCCAGCGCATCAAAGGATAGTAGACGGTGTGTCGACTTCCGCCAAGTGCACGAACGCCGGGCAGAATCGATGTGACGATAAACATTAGGAGGAGGTTCGGTACGATCCGCCGCTTCGCCAAGGCCTCGATCAGACCTTCCGATAGAAAGTCAATTCTGATGTCATCCGCACCTCTCGAACGGAGAACGCAACCATCGAGCCAGAGCGGAATTAGCCGCCCATTAGTAGAGCCCCAGAAAAAGTGCGTCGAGTTCTTAAGCCAACCCTGCCACGTCGAACCGGCGAGTTGATCGATGCAATCGAGCAGCTTGATAGCAAAAGGTCTGTTCTCGATCAGCCCCGTCCGCAACCAGGACCGCTCATTGCAAAGATGATCTCTCACGAGATCGGCAACATCATCATCATCGAACTGAAGGAAGTCGATCCGGCGGTCGAAATAGCGATTCCAGAGTTCGATGTTAGCCGCCTTGATTGCCTCAGATGCTGAAGGAAACGCGTCGGCGGGCAAGCTCGCACGTAGGTAGGAAATTGCGTCTGAGTCGGGGCCGGGCTTGTCGGCATTTTGAAGTCGGAAGCTGTAGCGATTGTTTCTGCCTAAAATGCTGTAGGGGATCATCTTGCTGCGCGACAGGCCGAAGACATTGATTGCCTCGCCTTCAATTTGAAGCCAAGCAGGACCCTTACGGCCGCGTTCCACGAACTTTACGGTCGAACAACCATAGGAGATGTAGCACCTCCTGCCATGGGCGCGCAGTCCCATCAATGAGAAAAGATGGGTATAGAATGCATCGGGCTCAATCAAAAGGTGAAGGTGCGGACCGGTCTGCAGGACGGGCGCGAACTCAATCTCTCTTTCAAGTCGAGATGCTTGTTCTTCCGAAAAACCCCGGCGCCGCGCCACCGCACCAATCCGTGACTGCAACAGCGACATGGCTTGGCTGCGAGCGGCGCAAGCGGGATGATGGCGCGCAACAGAGAAGACCGACTTGGCATAAGCTTCCACCGGCGCCTGCTCGAACGGTCGAGCCCAGGGTAAAAGCTCAAATATCAGAGCCAAAACCTTGCCCTTGGATACGAGTTCTGCTTCGCTCGACATCTCTACTCCTCAAACAAGCCGGCTTTTCAGCGGCCCTCCCCGATCCATCCTAAAGTAAAGGACGAGAGCAACGGCGATCATAACCGCGCCGAAATACGCGAATATTTGTGAAGGCAGGACGGTGTTACCGAAAAAGCCGATGATTCCATAGGTTAAGAGCCCGACAGCCATGCAAAGTGTGTGGATCTGGCTGCGAGCACGTCCCAGCATACTAACTGGGACAACGGATTGAACCTGCACGTCGATCAGAACACGCGCGATATTATAGCTCATACCAAGAATCGTCATTTGAAAGACCGCCAAGACAACGCCTGGGACCATCCAAAAACCGAGAAGAAACAGGCCAGCAAGCCCCAAATGAACAAGAATGTTCTGCCACCAATGCCGACGGCCCAAAAAAAAGCTCGCACACCCAGAGATTGAACCAAAGGCCCATCCCGCCTCAAGATAGCCAAATTGCAGCGCCGTGCCGTCCAGTTCATGGATCACATATGCTGAGGCGAGCACGCTCACAAGCATGCCCATTGTGTAAATCAGAGCGTATATAGATGCGTTGGCCTTCAGCGACTGAAGTGTGAACGTCGTTGGCAAGAGGTCGAGGTAACGAATGCCGCCGCTCATAGCAAGCTGTTTGGAAGAGTAGAGTTGCCTTCGGCTGCGCATAGCCCGCAACGCCAACAGAGAGAGAATAAAGCAAGCGCCAGGTAGGACAGGCACCAGATCCATGCCCATAGCGGTCAGAGCGGCTCCCATGACAATGGCTGCGAGCAAATTGCCTGCTTGCATTCCAACATACGAGGCAGAGTTGAATGACTCGAGCTTTTCGGCACCGACAATCGACGGAATCATGGCTTGTAATGCCGTCGAATAGGTTCTGTCGATGACAGCAAAGATGATCCATGAAATGTATAGGATGAGGAGGGGGTCCACAAACGAAAAACCTACTCCGGTCGATACCATCAGCGCCACCCGCAGCAGATCACAGATCATACAGACAATGCTGCGATCAAATCGATCGACCACCGCGCCGCCGACATTACTCGTCAACAATTCGGCGGCACTGCCGAGCGCGAGGAGAATGGCAAGAGCGCTCGCCCTGTGGCCAATATCGACGGCGATCCATGCCGTTAGCACAAAATAGGCATTGCGGCCGACAGACGATGCCACCACGCAGAACAATAAGATGCGGCAAGCGGCCTTCCGCTCGATTGCGCCGCGTATCAATATCCCGACCCCATCAGCAAGCCCTCCTGGCAATAGAATGATTTCATTCTAGTCCCCTCAGGGGCCTGCGGCTTTCATGAAATTGATATTATTCTTGGCTCGGAACGAGCAGGTTCCCTCCAGACAGCACGGTATCCCTCAGGAGAAATCCCCGTATCGCGTCGAAATCTGGTCGAGAGATGGCTTCCACTCGCATAGCCACAGGCAAGCGCCACCTCCGTTACAGTCATCGCTGTCGTACGAAGAAGGTCGCTGGCGCGCTCGAGGCGACGCATATTGTAAAAGGCGTAGGGTGTTATGCCTTGCGAGTACTTGAATGCGCGGCAAAAGTGCTCGTAGGTCACGCCTGCTTCTTCAGCGAGCAAGCGCACGCTTGGAGGTCGCTCGATATACGCATCGATTTTTTCAATCACTCTCTTGAGCAGCGCCGGCGCCAGGCCTCCGCGGTGCGCCTTGCCCGATGTTCGAGAGCCACGTTGCAAAAGTCCAAAGATGGCCGTTAGATGTCCTTCGACGATCAGGTCGGTAATAGGATCGTCATTCAAGAGCTCGCGGGCAATCTGACGCACTAAGCATTGTATTGGCAGATCCCTGAAACCGAGCTTCGGACGCAAGCTTCCCGCACTCGGCAACCTTGCAGATAAGTCGGACAAGAACTCGCTCGCCACTATTATCATGAGATAACAGGCCTCGCAGTCGCCCTCGTCCCAACCACTCCAGCGGCAGCCAGGCGGAACGTAAACGAGTGAGCCGTCCTGACGCGGAGTAAAGCCGACATTTCGCCCGTCAATATGATTTTCGCCGGACTTCGCCGCACCGCGTATGTTGAGAAAAATCAGGTGGTGATCCGTTACCACGTCGATTTCCTGCCGAGCTAAGCCGATCCGACGAACGACATCGGCACGCGCGTGGCTCCAACGACCTTGCTTGTGAAGGATGACCTGCGCTTGCGACTGCTTTATTTTTTCGGGTTGAACGGCCGGAACGATCCCCAAGTTGACTGGCTTCTCCTGTTTAAGATCGGTGTAGAGGCAAGCATATCTGACTAAAAGTTGCCGATCAAACCTCCTCTAACCTGAGGTCGAATTTCATATCAATTTCATGTAAGCCGATCAAAATCGTGGATGCAAGAAACCAGAGCGCGCGGTCATGCTTCGGCCGAGCATTGTCGCAAAAAGGGCGTTGGTGTCGTTGATAATTCACATCAGCGCCGGCGCTTCGAATTTCTGAAGTTCGTCTTTCAAATGAGCAGGCTGCGATAATGCGAGAGAAAGGCAGGTCTTTCGCATGCACGGATTTGAAGATTTCATAGTGGAGTGCGACCGCGCACCCCGTCTCAACGAGCTCTCGGAATTCTTTTCGACAACGGCAGCTGGTCAAACTGGCATGCCCATTCGGCCACCGAAGCTCGACTATCGGCTCTTCCCGCTCGACTCAACATTTAAGCGCTTTTCAGCTCTTCATCCGCTACGGCAAGGGCCATTCGATCAGCACTATCTCGGCAGCATACCCTATAGGTTCGAAGAGGAATGCCGCATGGGCTGTGCAATCCTCAAATATGCCCGAGCCAGAAAGGGACGGTTGAAGCTCTACACATTGGGAACAGCAGAGGGCACGATGGCGCGCGTGATTGCCGAACTCGGCAATGGCAGGATAGACACATTATCTTGCAGCCCAAATGTCGAGAATCTGCGAAGTTTCTACGCCTACGGTGTTCCTCCGCATGCCACATTTTTTCACGGACCATTTCATCATCTGACTGCGCGAAAAATCCAAGATGATGATGAGCTACGCGCATTCACTGGCGGCTTTGACATCATCGTCGAGGACACGACGTTTCAGATGTATTCGCCCAATCGCTTCGATCAAATTCGCTTTGTATCGCAGCATCTCAGAAAAGACGGGCTTTTCATCTTCATCGAAAAATTCAGGCACGACGACGCCGAGGAATACCATCGGCGCGAGCGGCAAAAGGACCACGGCTTCAAGGCTCGGTTTTTTACCCCTTCCGACATTCGAAAAAAAGAAGAAACTGTTTTAACACGAATGAATCGAAACGAAGTCAGCTTGGCGAACATAGCCGCGACACTGAGTCGCTTTTTCGAGCACACATTCGTCACATGGAACAGCGGCAATTTTTATTCGCTTGTGTCCAGCAACAGCGCAAAAAATCTCGACCTCTTTCTATCGAAGCTGTGCCCGGCCGCAATACCAGGAGAATATGTCTATACTGACCTTCCTCATCGGCTTTATCCGAATCCGAAGCAGCAAACACAAGGTGTTAGCCTTTAGGCAACCATGACCAGACATGGCGGCGAAACAGCCCCCGACTCGTTAGCCAGCGTCTGATTATATGTGCACACTTCAAAAAGGCGGGACCTTGTTGGCCCCGGTGGTCAAGGTATGATTTGCCAACTACGAAGAATTGCTTCTGCCGGCCTAGTTATTTTTGAGGAAGAAGGTCTCCTCCTGAGGCATAGAGGTGTATCCAGAGACATGACGCTGAAGGATATCAATCACGAATTCGTCGAAGTTCTAAAACAAATCCGAGAACTTAACGTTCACTTTGGCTTTATCTCGCGCCGAAGTGAAGGGGCCGGAACATCAGAAATTTCGACCGTGATGGCAGTCCTCTTTGAGTTGCTTTCCATTCGGGGAGCACGACCCGATTTCTGGATCACGGACACGGATTCGTCTCAACCAAACGGAACCGAACTTCAAGGTTCAAACAAATCGCGACCCAATACCGCCACGCGCATGATTTTCAGAGCCATCGAGTGCTATGGGGCCGATAAAGGTAGTGTCGTGATTGTCAGCAGTTTAGTGAAATCTATCCGTGCGGCAAAAGAAGCGGGCATCTTGGGAATTTTATGTTCTAGCGGGAGAGGCGATGAGAATATTCTCAACGAAATTAAGTCGCAACCTGATCGAATTGAAATTACCGACATGGACTCGCTTTCCAGCGCCATCGGACGAATCCTAGGCATCGGGGAGAAATTGGCGTTTGACGTCGACCATAGTGGGCGGTGGCGGTAGAATCGAGATTGAGATCGGGGGGTAGCAGTATGGCCGTTGATTGGGATCAGATCGGAACGCTGAGCAATACGGTCGGCGGCTATGACATTCGAACTGATCCTCTCTGGATTTTAGTGATCACGGCTAAGCAAGGTCATGAGGGACCGCTTGATGAAATGTATATTCGGATGGCGGACGGAAAGGCCTATGCACCAGATGGCATCGAAGTTTTGGCGCTCAGCCCGGATCGGAAACGTGGCTGATATTGCCGGAATGAGAGATGGTTGAATCGAGGCTGCTAGTTGGGGGCAGACTTGGGCTGGGGCGATCTCACTGAAGTGGAATGGCGGGTTCTGAAAGACTTGCTGCCGTTAGAGCCTGAAAGCCGTGGTCGGGGGGGGCTCCTGAGCAAAATCGAACGATCATCAATGGTATCCTTTGGCGGCTTCGGTGCGGAGCGCCGTGGCCCGATGTTCCGCCCAAATATGTGAGTTGGAACTTGATCTATCGTCGTTTCCGGCGTTGTAGCAAGGCCGGGGTTTGGGAAACCGTGGCGGTCTAGGCTATCCCGAACAAGCACGGCTAAAACGATAGGGATGAGATGTGTTTTTCTGCAGCAATCGGTCAGTTTTTTAAGTGTGAGCCGATCGATCGTCGGTAGCCCCTAATAACGACATCAGCGGCCGCGTTCTCTGTCCTTTTCCTGAGGCGGGCGAAGCTTGATGGATTTCGGAATCTCCCTATCGCGCTGCTGCACTTTTGACCGCTCGCTATCCGAACGATCTTTTTCAGGTCGGTCGCGCTCGGTATTGGAGCGAGCGATGCGAGCTGCATCGATAGAGCGATTGTTCGAGCTCTTGTTCACTATTCTAAGCTCGTCGATGTGGTCACGACCGGCGGCCGATTTTTTTTCAAGGGGTTCCGACTTGCGCTTGACCTGGCTTGCATCGATACGATCCCGCTGCTTTGCAACCCTTGCATCCAACTGTAGTCCGACAACCTTTCCAATGATCTTCGTCGCCTGCTCAAAGATCTGCCGATCGGACGAATCCGTGATTTTTGCTGCCGCATTGCTGGCGGTTGTCGCTATCGTTTCCTTGGCTGCCTTTGCCTGGGTGGCGCTGATGGGTGTGGACCGCAGCATGTGTTCTTCACCTTTCTCCCGTGTGGGATCACGGCCCTCGCGGACCGCTGCTTCAAGCCTGCCATACTCGCGCCGAAGACCGATGCAGAGATCATGGCTCAGTTCTCGTGCCGTACTGGGTGCTGATCTGTCCCTGGCGACCCCTTCAAGCATCTGAATGACGCGCTCGACTGAACGTCGGCTCTGGTCGAGCCTCACCCGTGCGCCTTCATGCTTCGGTGCGGTCGGCGTGTCGCGAATCTTCGACCTAACCTTCTCAATTACATTTGACGGCGCGGTTGCTCCCATCCGCCGAAACATTTCCCATTCCCATCGTTTGACGGGGGGCGGGGCTGCACGGTCGACGCGCTTGTGAAGACCGATTGCGATGCCACGCTCCCACGCCCTCTCCGCAAAGCGCGAGCGCCATTCGGTGAAGTCGCGGATGTTGGGGTTAAGCATCTTTCCACTGGTGTTGCGCAGCGCAACGATGACATGAAGGTGTGGATGTTTTCCGTGATCGGTTCGGTTATGGATGGCGTAGGCATAGCGATGCCCAACAAATTGCTGCTTGAGGAAGTCACGCCCCGCGAGGACGAACTGGTCGCGATCGACATTGGCTGGTCCAGACAAAAGTAGGTGCATGAAATCCCTCGGCTGGCGGGTCTGCAGAAGGGCGCCGATAATCTTGCTCTCGGCCGTCAGCTGTTTGTGATCCTTTGTGCTAACTTCCCGCCGCGCCGTGCCCTGCTTGTAGCGCCCGCTCGCGCCAGGGCGTTCCTCGACATGCGTCTTCGTCGAGATCGTCACCTCCGCATCTATTCGCTGCATGGCGTGAAAGGTCGCAGTCAGGCCTTTCGGGCCAGATGAAAATTCAACCGGACAGCGCGAAACTGGTGTGATTCCTTCCTGCCTCAACACCCTGTTCAAACGAGCGTCGATCGCACCTACGTTGTCGATTTCGGCGGCGATGCGATTTCGGCTGCTGCGGTCCGATCGATCCTTTTTCTCATGGGCAATGACAAGAGCGAAATGCAGACGCGTACCACCCTTAACACTCGCGCCCACACTGAAAGCATAGGTCCGGTCGATATCGCCGACCCTGCGAAACCCTTCGTCGGCGAGGGAGCCGAGGGCGCGGGCAACCCGCTCCCGGTCTGCGCTTTCGAGCTCGTAAGCCAAGCGAAGAATATCATCGCTGCCTTTCCGATTTCCAAACTCGCGCTCCCATGACCGCACCGTGGCATTGAGATCGGACACTTCACGGCCGTCCTGGTCGCGCGCCTTCTCCTCCTTGCTTTGGTAGGCAAGGACGTTGCGCATCGAACTAGCACCGGCACCATAAGACAGGACTTTGACCACAACGGCGTTGTTGCCGGCGGCTCGACTGAATGCCGCAGCCGCCCCGCCCTGTCTCGTCAACGGAGCGGCCAGTCTCGCCGGTATCGACCTTTTTACTCCCCCGCCCCCGCCGCGTCGACGCAGTTCGTCGTCGATCAGCTCGAAATAGCTTGGCAGCCGACGACAGCCCGGTCTAGATCCGGAGCGACTTCTGGAAAGGTCGTTCATCGTGTTTCCCGATCAGGTCGGCGATATAGGTTGACGGTCTGACAAAAGCTGCATCGCGAATGGCGTCGAGAGCGGCCATGACCTGCGCAAGCTTGTCCATAATCGGCTCGACTGCCGCAATCTCGGCTCCCTTGTCGGAGAGAAACGCTTCGTTTCGAAAGGCCAGTTCGCGCAGAAACTGGTGCATATTTGCCAATTGCCGGTCATGTTCTACGAGCATTGCAGGAACATGCATGATTTCCCGCGTGACGATCAGCTTGGCGACAATGTTGGCAGACACATCGAGCCGTCTGGCAAGGGCCTCCACATTAACCAGGACGTGCGGTGGTAGACGGAACATAATAGCCGGTTGGCGCATCTCTCCTATAGCCCCCTCGCCTGCAGAGCCTCAAGTATCAACCGGTGCGTAGCCGATGACAGTTGCTCGTGACGCTCGAGCGAAACCCGAAAGATCTTTGTGAGCACGTCGTCGTCGAGATAAAGCGAAATACGTTTTCGTTTGGTGATGAGGCTGCCCGCAGGCGGATTCTTTCCCTCCTTTGAAGGGCTGGTCCGGACGTTTTTGCCAGACGTACGGCGCTGTTGCGGTGCGCCGCGGACGGTTGCCTGCTGTTCTTTTGTTCGAGGAGGTTCCTCGGGCATAAGCTTTCCAAGATCGACGTTGGTTGGCATATAGAAGGTCGCCGTCTCCTCCACGTCCTTCGCCCGATCTTCTCTAGATCGACCAAGAGCGAGAATGTTTCCAGCCGGTATTCTTTCCCTCGACATTGCGCTATGCGGCCTCCACCTGCAGTAGGTTGATGAATTCGTTGTTGATCCTTTTTACAAGATCTATCGCGTCGAGAACGCTCTCGGAGGCGCGACGCTTTGCCGACGGCGTCAGCACCGGATTATTCTCTATGCTGGCGAGCTTCGAATAGAGCGAGCCGAAGCCGGCTCCGACATCGCTGAAGTGGTTGCTCTTGCGAACAACAGTGTCCACTACCGGAATTCTGCCGCTTGTGAGGATGGCGTGAACCTCGGGCAGCGAGCGGTTGTGTTTGAGCGCGATCATGTCGACATAGTTCCAGATCGCAGCGTACGGAATTGGTCCCTCAGCCCGCTTTCTGGAAATCTCCTTCAGGATTGTCGCCACCTTGATGGCCGAGGTCGCGGCCGTCGGCTCCGGTATAACCGGGATAAGAACAGCATCACACTCATAATAAACGTCGATTGCGCGTTGATGGACATATCCGCCGACATCATAGATCCGGATATCGGCCTCCGGTGCGTCGGCCAGGCGATCCACAAACCTGTCCTCCGGAGCCACGCGTAGATGCAGCAGGGTCCCGTTGGTCGGAAGAAGTCCCCTTTTCGTGGAGACATTGTACCAGCGCGTCGATGACTCCTGTTCATCGCAATCGATCAGCAGCGTCCGGTGTCCTTGTTGGGCAAATTCGGCTGCGAGATTGATGTTCAAGGTCGATTTTCCGGCACCGCCCTTGAACGTCGAGATGGCTAGCGAGAGTGGTTTGACTGTCATGGCGTCGTCATTCCCGAAGCTTCGCTAATCGTTGCTGCCGCGCAGCGATCAGATCGGCATTCTGCCGTGTCGCTTTGCGCTCACGCGCTATTTTCGCTTGCGAGTCTCTGGCCGGCCAGAACTTCAGGATCGGCAGTAAAAGCAGCACGAAACAGAATGTGGTTGCGGCGCTGAACCAACCGGATTGGGCATAGAGCTCTGCCGCCCAATGCCAAAGCCCCCGGGTCCACTCCGTCGGAAGGAAGGCGTATGAAATCGTCAAAGCAAGACCGTATGAAACGAATGCTGCCAACGACACCCAGACAGCCGATACGACCAAAAGGTTCGTGATCAAAATCAGGACCCACGCCGCCCGAAATGGGAAGGTTATTAGCCTGAGAGCCTTCCGGTATGCTGACATCGCCTTTCTCCATGCGCATGTTCCGTAGTCCCAAGAGACATAACCCAATCGCCGATGATTTTCCAGACTTGCACTGCAGTATAATTTTGTGCATGTTTCAGATTGCCAACAGATTACGGAATGCGAGCATGAATCCTGGCGCGTGGTGGTTTAACTGCTTATTCTTCTGCACATTTGCCAATGCGACGATGGCCATTGCGCTCGCAGCACAGGATGATACGGCTGCGAAGTTCGTCAGCGAATATCAAACGGCCTATGCCCAGGGGCAAGATCTTGTTCCTGCATCGCAGACGCCCCTCGATACGTCATCGCTTGCCACGCGACTTCATCTTCAAACAATCAGACCTCAGAGCGCGTTGGGCGGCAGCGCGTTTCTGGCCTCCGACGGGACGGTGGTTAAATTGGCTGGCGCTCAGGGTTGCCTTTCAACCGAGCAGATTGCATTTGCAGGCCTACAGGCGACGTGCGCCATGATCTCGCTGGCCGGGTTGATCGCGGTACTCGCCGAGGCAAAGGCGGCGGCAGGCGACGCGTTTCCGTGCCACGTCCTCGGCCAAAATCGGGGCACGCCGCCGGTGCATTATGCCGAATGCTTCTTCAACAAGGATGGTGCAGTGCAATCGATATCCGAGACGCTCATCGGCAGGGGACTGGCTTTCGCAGCACGTGACCGCGCCGGCTGGCCGATATTTCCAGACTATGCCAAGGTTGAGGAAGATGCGCACAGGAAGCGGGTCGGAATCTGGGCAAATACCTATTTCGTCCACCCCTACGGTGAACGCCATCGCGCCAATCCTTCCATGAAATGATCCGGATGAGGTTCCTGATATTGATGTCCACGCTCCTAGCTTCTGGCTTCTACGCCGGGATCACCATCATGCCCATGCTTGGAGGCTCGACCCTTCCTGGAGCGGCACGCCCTGCTCCGATCACGCTGGTTCAGGCGCATGGAGGTGGAGGTCTAGTCGAGGACAGCAAGATCGAGGGTCAAACTGGATTTGCTCCCTTTCCAGCGCAGGCGCAATTCGAAACAGGCGATACCTGGGTTTCAGGCGGACGGCGATATCGTCTCTACGGCCTGCAGACGTGTCTTCGAGGGACGTCTGTCACGATTTCCCCGGGCGCTGTGCGAGACTGTGGCCAGCTCAACCTCATTATGGCGCAGGCAATGATAAGAGACACCAGGCCGGTCTGCACGACGATCAGAAATATCGACCAGAACAACGCTGTGGTTGCCTGCCAGACGACGACAGGTGAACGGCGTTATGATCTGGCAACCTATATGATTGCCCAGGGATGGGGATTTGCGGCGATTGACGACACCGGTCAGTTGATCGTCCCCGGATATAGGGTGGCGGAGGAGAGTGCGCGATCAGCGCGCGCGGGCCTCTGGGCGTATTCGGATATGCCGCACCCGATCCCGGTCCTCACAAAAATTGCCGGAGCGCAGCGATGAGAACTGTACCGTTCTCAATTATATTGTTCACACTGACGGCGACAGGATCGCTAGGGCAGAACCGTCCGGCCGACCTGCCCCGGCAGATCTATGGAAAAGTTCAGGTCGTTGATACCACGACGTTTGAATTCAAAAGGAGCGGACAGGCGGTGCGGCTTGCCGGATATGAAGCCCCTCGCATCGAACAGACGGCGTTGAGCGATGGTGTAACGTGGCCAGCGGGTCAGGTTGCGCGCGCATGGATGATCCTTCGTACACTCGGACACGACGTCAATTGTACTCCGATCGACCGCGACGGAAGGGGCATGATCCTCGCCCATTGTTTTGTCGGGGAGACGAACCTTGCCGCGACGGCGATTGCAGAAGGCATAGGCTACGCATTCAACTATCGCGGCGAGCCTCAGGTGCCGGCCTATTTCGATATTGAAAGGAAGGCCAGAGGGCTCGGTTACGGCGTCTGGTCCTCGCCAGATCTGCTTCCTCCGTGGCTTTACACCGCATCGGTGGCCACTGGAGACACGGACAAAGGCCCTTCGCCAGACCACGACAGCGGCTTACCTCTGCCGTTGCCTGTGAGCCCGAACAATTCCCTGTCGCTCAGTAACACGCACGGAGGCTGAATGAGCCACTTTCCAAAAACCGCCATGGCGATGGTGCTGCTGTCCGGCTGTGCTTCGATGGCGACCGGACAAGAAAGCACTAGCCGGACGCAGATCGAGCAGCGTAATCCAGACTTTTGCGGTGCCGCAGGCGCCGGCTGCGATCCAGCGGAGGTGCAGAAGTGGAAGGCAGTCGGCAACACGCTCGCGGATCTCTCTTCAGCCGACCTCAGCCAATATGCCTATGCATGCGCCCAGCATGTCGACTGGAAAAAGGATTGCGAAACCAACCCGGCCAACGTCCTGAGGCGGCTGGGCGTCGAGGGGTACTGACTGTGACGGCGAACAAGTCAGTCGGTGGGCTGTCGTGGTGGCTTACGTCTTGTTGTTGGAACAGCTGCCGGCTACGCGGTCAACGAAATGGCGCGAAGCCGCCAGGCGTCGGAGCTTGAGCATGAGATCTTACGGCTGAAGGATGAGGGTAAGCGGAAGTCGCAAGTTGACGCTCCCAACGATGAGGAGGCATCAGCTGCGATTACCAGATCCGACCGCTCGATCCGGATTTCGAAGTGTAAAACGCGTCAAGCCGAACCGGGCGTGACCTGCACCGACTTGATCACACCCGCCAGGGGCTCATTCGCCGGGGCGACACAACCTGGAATGCTGTCGTTCGCGATAATCGGCGAAACAGGGGCGCAGGTCCAATGACCATGGGAAAGGAGCCATAGAGTGAGACCGTTCGTACTTGCGACCATATTGATGGTGGGCTCGACCTCTGTTTCGGCTGGCACCGCCGCAAAGGCCGACGACGTGTCCTGGGGATGCCAGGTTCTGCTATGCGCGGCATCTAAAAACCCATCCTGGCATAGCGTTCCCTACTGCGTTGCGCCGATGACGCGCCTTATTGCCGCGATAAATGACCCGGCCTTTTCGTGGCCGGTCTGCCATGAAGCCAATGCCGGCAAGCCCGGCCATGACATCTTTGAAGACTGCCCGGCCGGAACCACGGCCGGTTACAGTTCGCAAGGCGACGCCGGTTTGCGGGGTGAACCCAACCAATGCATCAAGACCGTCGATTTATGTCGGTCTCCAAGTCAGCGTGGATCCAACGCGGCGCTCAAGGTTACAACTGTACGACGCGTTTTCGGTAATCGGGGCGACAGCTGTATCGAACAAATTGCGACACCAAGGCCGCGACGGAATGAGCCCTACTTTTTCGATATCCCGAACGACAAAGGTGTGAAGGAGCGATTTTGGTTCGATTTGGACCATTAGTGGCTGGCGCGACGTTGCTTCCACGGCAGCGATACTCAGGAAACTGGCTTGGGGGGCTTCCTCTTGCTTCGGCGCGCCTTCTTCGCAGCAATGCGGGCGAGATCGTCGTCAGTAACCGTGAACAAATCCTCTATCGTGACATTCCACTCTCGGGTCATCTTGTCGAGCGTGGTCAGCTTCACGTCCCGCATTCCGCGGGTCACTTGCGACATATAGGCTTCCGACACCCCGAGTTGCTCGCCGAGCTCCTTGTTCGTCAATCCGCGCTCGGACTTCAAACGGTCCAGACCAATGGCAAGTCTTTCCTGAAAGGAAAGAGATGTCAGGCGCGGGACGTCTTGCCGGTCATTGGAGGCATCGCCCTTCAGCCGTGGCATCGACAGCCATCCTCCACCGTAGATCGCATTGGGCGACAGCCGTATAGTATGTCGCAGCCATGGAACGTGGCGTTGCGGCGACCGATGGGGAATGCTCTCGAGGTTTCGCTGCTCATCCAATTCCTGTCGTCGTTGCGAAACGATAGGCTTATGCCTAAACGCTATTTTGACTGTCTCTCAATACCTGTGCACACGGTCCTCACGGGTCTTACACTGCTGCGCTCGGCCCGTGCAAGAGGACCGGCGGTAGCTTGGCATTCCTTCCTCTGCCAAACGTGGATTTCGAGCGGACGGCTTCGCGCTGTGCAGGCTTACGCGCAGCCGGTCTGCAAGTCCTCTAGCGATGGTCGACGAACAACAAAGAGAGAGATGATCTCGTCAGTCCCGTCTTTTCACGACGGCCGCCTCCTGTTCGCATCGAGTTCCGCGTTCGCTGCCTGGAGCAACGCATCTTGAACAAGAACCCTCATTTCCGGCGGACAGCCTGCAGCGATGGACGACACAAGCTCGTCTACCAGCTCAGAGATCGTCGGTGTCAGGCGCCTTGGAAATAGCCTGTCCATTTCGCCGGGGTTCGCCCCCAGCCTTTCGAACTCGACCGTCAGCGCGCGTGTCTCCATTGCGCGCTCCTTGATCATCAACCAAAGGCCACCGTCGTTTCTGGCAGCGTCGACAATTCGATTGAGGCTTTCCTCTTTCGAAAGACCTCCACGCCTGAAGTATTTGATTTCCGCCACGGCATCTCCCCTTTTTGGCAACTATTGTGGACCCTGCAAGAGGGCTTGGACAACAGAACGGTACTGACAAGCCAACCCTATCAGCTAGTCGACGCCACCATCGGTCTCGACCTGCGTCCTCTCCTCACCCAGCGGATCTCGCGCAACGTCAGCGAACTCCTGCAGAATGGCTTTTGAACTCTCGCTCGCCAGGCGTTCGCAGAGACGTCCAATCAAAAGCTCGACATCGGCGTTCAGCGTCGCTGGCTCGAATGAGGCGCCATCAGCCCGTTGGAAAATCACGTCATTCAAGGCTTTGATATCCGCTCCGAATACCTCCCGGACCTCTTGACGTTGAAGAATGGCCGGGCCGATGGAGCGCTCGCCGCCTTGGTCTCGAGAATCCGGAGTGCGACCTGGTGGATTTCGCGCTTTTCCTGGAGATCCTGAATAGACGCTACGGGCCAGCTTCTCCCGATCGATATCAATCTCGACATCGCTACCCTCCTCGGCAAGGACAGGAGCACGGTTGCCTCCGGCGTCTTTCTCCTGCCGGCCGGCCGGCCCGTTCCTTCGGCTATCAGGTTCCCGCACGCCGTTCCCCTTGGGCAGGTCTTCCGGACTGACACCGGCCTCACGTTTCTCGTCGAGATCCAGGCGATGACGAAGTTCGTCGAGCGATGATATATAGACGTAGCGTACCCCGTCCTTGACGATGAAGCGCATATTCTGTGGTTGCGGCGGTCGCTGCACGGCGCCTAAGTCGATCTCGGTTTGAGTCCCGGGCGGCGGGCTTCTCGTTTTCGAAGGGATGGCCGCCTCAGGGTCCGCCACGATTGGCTTGACTGCGTCGCTATCAGCGATCGTCCATTCGACCGGCTCCATGCATGGCCGTGTCGCTGGCTTGAACTTTCGCGCCTTCGAAAACATGCGCTCGCCACCGGAGTCCAGTTTCATGATACGCATCAGCGGCATGCCGGTGACCTGGAGGATCGCCTCCTCGGGTTTCATCATCATCAGCGTATTAACCGGCAAAAGATCGACCGAAACCGGCACCTTTGCAATCGATCGATCGCGGCGACCATGGCGATGGGTATAGGATGACTGCTCGACCCACTCCGTCGTCCTGCCGGCTGCCATCGACACCGCCGTCGCGTCCTCCTGGTTCTGGAAGTTCATGAACAGCTTAATCGTCGATGCACCCATGAGGATCTTTTGGCCAGAGCGCTGGTAAAGCCGTTCGAGTTGGGCGCCATCCTGCAGAATGAACACGAAGCGAACGCCGTTCTTGCGGATCAGCGGCGCGAGTGTCAGGACAGTGTCGATGCGGCCACCATTGCCGAACTCGTCGAGCATCATCAGTACTTCGTGCTCGCCGTTGCGCAACCGTCCCATCTGCACGAGCTTGTCGGCCATTTGCTGGATAAACATCGAGATCAGCCGTTCGTAGATCTGAATGGCATTCCAGTCGGCCTGAACGTAAATCACCGCTTTCCGTTTTCTGATGGCGTCTATTGGGATTGACGTAATCGATGTCAGTGCCTCGACCAGCGGGTTCTGCAGAAAATTGAGCTTGGCGACGATCTCCGCTGCAATGCCCTCCCCGAGCTTTTCGTGGCGCCCGGCGAATTTGGTCAGTTGCATACGGGTCTGGTCGGACAGGACGGCCTCGTAGTTTTCCAGAAGCTGAATGATCACCTTGCGCTCATCCGACATCGAGTTGAGAATACGGTAGAGTTCGCTGAGCGACTTGCGGGTATCAGGGCATTCGAGCACGAAACCCAGCATTGCCGTCAGCAGGATCCTGGCGCTTTCCTCCCAGAAATCGGAGGAATCGGATCGCAGACGTTCCGGGAGCAGCATCTGCGTGAGCTTCTGCAGGTCTGTGATCCTCTGGTTGGGATCGGCACTGATCAGATCCAGCGGATTGTAGCCGTCGGTGAAATTGGACCCCGGTGCAAGCAGGAAAATCTCGTAGCCCCTGTCCTTAAGGTAGCCTGAGGTTTCCTCGAAAAGCTCACCGCTCATATCGAGAACGACCTGCGAGCCCTTAAAACTCATCATGGTCGGGATGACGAAGCCGCGCGATTTGCCCTGTCCAGGCGAGCCGATGACCATCACATGCTGGTCGCCGTCATTGCGCAGAAGCAGCCCCTGTTTCAAGCCGAGCACGATGCCATACTTGTCACGCAACTGAAAGTCGGAGGCATCTTTTAAGGTTGCCAGCCGCGCTTTGCCCATGATCATCCTTTGGCGTTTCTGGATCGCGGCACCGATTGGAACCCCGACTAGCGCGCCTGCTGCCCCCAGGCCCGCCAGTGCGCCGAGCACTGTCTGTCGCGAGGGCTTCCGATATGCGCCTGCCGCGTCGGTCGCACCGAAGGGTGCCTGATACATCGCTGCAAGGTGATTGCTATAGTAGTCGGCAATATCGACATGTCCGCCGGCCCTTGTCGCCACGAGGTAAAAAACGATCCCGTAGACGGCGACACCGCCATAGGCGGCGGCGAAGATGAGTGCCGAGTGTGCAATCAGGGTGAACATCGACCTGATGTGAAGGAGATAGAGGATCTTCCGCGATAGCGCCCTACCCCCTTTCAGCATCCACAGGCACAGCAGGAAAAACAGGAACGGCGTGGCGAGGGAGAGGGCGAGCAGCGACAGCCCGACCGTGTTGCGGGCCCGGACGATGGACCATGTATAAACAAGGCTATCGAGGAGACGAGCCTGAGCGATGTAGTCGTAATAGGAGGTCGATCCGAATGACGTAACATAGGCGTCGTAGATCAGCGTGAAGAACAACAGCCACACCGCGAAAGCCCCGAGTACGGCGACCGGAAAAGTGAAGGTCGAAGCTCTCTGAAGCTCCGTCCACTTCGGGCGATCAGCCTGCGTGTCCGTGTCGACGCTTGCCATCTTCATCCACCTCGTCGGCAAAGTAAATCTCGCTGACACCGCGGCCACCGGCGGCATCGCTCTTCTTCAACTGGACCACGATCGGAATGATCGAGCGGATGTAGCGGATGATGTCGTCGCGCTCCATGCGGACGTTGCTGTTGAGCACCAGCGTCGACAGTCGGTTAAAAGCGTGATGCGGTGAGTTGGCGTGGATCGTCGACATCGAGCCCGGATGGCCGGTATTGATCGCGTTGATAAAGTCGAAGGCCTCGTCACCGCGCAGCTCGCCCATAAAAATGCGATCCGGCCGCAGGCGCAACGCCGACGCAAGGAGATCGGTCATCGTCACCCGGGCCTCGCCCTGTCCTCCTTTCGAAACCAGCAGTGAAACGACGTTTTCCTGGCAAGGCTCCAGTTCTGCAGTATCCTGCATCAAGACGAACCGCTCGTTGTTCGGAATGGCGGTGAGCATGGTGTTGAGAAACGTTGTCTTGCCGGTCGACGTGCCACCAGAGATCAACATGCTGCGGTGATGGACAGCCGCAAGCTCTAAGAATCCGCGTGCCCTTCCGGCCCGCAGCAAACGTGACAACTCGATATCGACATCGTCGATATAGTCGTCGCCGGTGACCTTGGTGAATCGGAACGCGCCGGCCTTTTCATAGTCGTCGAGATCGAACCGGCGTATGAATTGCTTGCGGATCGAAAAAGCGTGTCCTGTCGCCGAGGTCGGATTGAGGATGAACTGCACGCGCTCACCATCGACCAGGGTAGCGGACAGCAACGGGTTCTCGGCATTGACGGTCTGCTTGGTGAACGACGCCGCGCGGGACGCCATGTGACGAATCGCCTCCTGGTCGAGCCCATCGACCGCCTGCCTCACCATGCTGAGCTGACCGATGCGTTCCAGCCAGATCTCATTGCTGCGCTGACAGGAGATCTCGACCACACCGGGATCGTCAAGAAACGTCTTGATGGGCTCGAGCGCCTCGGACAGGAAGTGTTGTTCGGCGGAGATCGATAAACGAGCATTCATTTGCCGAGCTTCTTTCTGCGCAAGCGCTCAAACGCTTCGCGGACCGGGTCTGGATAGAGATCGGAGAAATCCAGATCTCGTGTGACGAACACGGTGATATCGGAGCCTTGGGCGATATGGATCGTCGGCTTGATGTTTTTAGTGTCCTGGAACGCCTCCGTCGCAAGCTGCCGAATGCCTGACGCGATGGTCTCTGCAGCGATCTCGCGTGCGCGATCCTGCGAGGTGGTTCCGTTGTCCTGGGGAATGCTGGTCACGGTTCCGTCCGTATTGACGATCGTGATATTGCGATCCTGTTTCTGACCGAGCTGGGCGATGTATTGAGTCACACCGCCGATCATCGTCATCAGCGCCGGCGGCCCGAACCGCTCCCAATATTTCCGGTCGACGACGCCGGTCATGCCGGAGCGGCCGAGACGGTCGGTGCCGTAGGAGCCAAGTTGGACCGAAACACCATCGCCACGTATCATCCGGGTCCAGACGATGAAGAGGCGCTCCTGCCCGCGTTCGACACCGGACTTGTAGTCGCCGATCAACGAGGAGCCTGCGGGAATGAGGATGTGGCGGCCGTCGAAGGAATAGACATCCTCCCGGACGATCGCCTTCACCATGCCGGCGAGATCGGAATTCACAGCCGTTTCGAGCGTACCGCGGATCATCGTCCCCTGCGGGATCCAGGCATCGATGCGCCGGTTCTCAGTGGCCGTCGAGACCTCCACTCCCTGGCCACCCATCGCCTTCAGGAAGGCGCGGTCGCCATCTGTAGCGCCGCCGGCATCGGGGTTTCCACCGGAGGGCGCCCCAGACGAGCCGTTCGCGCCGACCAGGCCGGCTCCCGAAGCATCGGAGGAAGCCGATGCGGATCCGTTCCTCTGCTCGGATTGATCGAAGACGACAGCGGTCGAGCGGACACGCTCGAGAAGCTTCGCCTGTCGGGCGAGCTCGATACATCTTGGATTGTCGGGATTGTTTCCCCTGGAGCAATCGACATCGACCGGCGGCGCGATCTGGACCGGGGCCGGCACGACTGGTTCCGGCAGCGGGGGTTGCGGGGGCGGAGGAGCCTCTGGTACCTGGACGGTCGGCAAGGGCGGCGGCGCCGGCGGATTGAAGCCCTCGTTCCTCGGCGCCTGAACCGGGCGGAATTCTTCCCGAGGCGTCGTGTCGACGGTCGGTTCCCGCTCACCGCCGGAAAACAGGAAGTAGAGAACAACGCCGATACCGGCGATCGCGACCACCACAGCCATCGGACGCATCAACCCGATCCCGGATCGCCGGACCTGGCCGCCAATTGCGGTATCGGTGTCGATCGAGTGATAGTTCGGATCCGACATCGTGCCTCCTATCGTGACTTGGGTTCGGACCGGAGCCCACTGGAGCCGAGCCGCTTTGGCGCCACGGCACCTTCGATCGGGGCCGGCACATCGGCAGGGGCTGTGCGAAGATTGAACAGGCAGGTCTCGTTCTCAGTGCCGTAGCGCAGCGTCCATTGCCGCGAGACAGTGTCGATGACGATGTAATCCGCCTCCCGTCGATAATTCACGAGGCTTTCTCGACGTTTGGCGTCGACGATGAAGACGGCGGGCACATCGCCTGTGAACTTCATGAAGGTCTTCAGCCCGTCGTCGAAGACCCAGAGCGGCTTGGCTGCATCACTGCCCTTGAAGCCGTAGTCGTAATTGACCTTGTCGCGGCGAATATTCTTGATGTTCGGATTTCGCTCGGCGTCCTGGGCCTGCTTCCAGAGCTCTGCCGTTCCCTTCAGGCCGGTATCTTCCGGGTAAATGAATCGCAGGTTGTATGTTTGGTTCTGGATAGACTTGCTGTCGTTCACTTCGAGGTCGAAGGAATAGGTGCGTTTGGTCGTCACCACCGAGAGGTTGGTCGGGGCGTCCTTTTCCATCGGTTTCAGGGTCAGCGAACGGCGATCGGCCGATGTCAGGATCTGCCAGGACACTGTATCCCCTGCGACGACCTGCGTGATCTGTTCGTCCGCGCCGAACAGGATTGTCGTGACCATCCCGTAGGTGCCGGTCAGAACAAACACCTGCTCTGCCGAATACGGCAGTGTCCGCACCCGGGGGTCGAGCCTGCCGGGGCGGGCGAGAAGTTCAGCCTGGGCAGCCGAGCTCGCCAAGAACAGCGACAGGGCGGTTATCCACATCCTGCGCTTCATTGAACGAGCCCCGAAGGCATGGTCTCGGGGACCTTCACATATTCGGTGACCACGAAGCCGAGCGGATTGTAAAGCCGGACCCGATTGCTGGCGGGAAGGTTGATCTGTTTATAGCGAACAGTTGCGGACCACCGGTTGACGACCTCGCCGCCACGCTGGCGCTCTCTCGTTTCAAACCGGACCGACATCGTCGTCTGATTGAGTGGATTGACCGACAGGATTTCCGGTCTGATCTCACCAGTCGTTCCGAGCGTCTTCACCGGACCTCTGGGATTGGAGGGATTCATCCAGTCCGAATAATCCTTGAACGCCGGCGAACCCGGCTCCGACCACAGCGCAATCATGTCGAAGTTCTCGGACAGATAGCGTGGATCGTAGGTTTCGCGGCGGATGACATAATTGCCGACGAACGAGGCGCGAACTGCCTGGATCTCGGAGACGTTCGTGCGGACCTTGTCGAGTGTGGTGACGGTTTCCATGTAACCGGTGTTTTTATCGACGATCAGCGGCACGACCTCTGTGCGCACGAGCGGAAACAGTTGCGCCACCGAAAAAGAAAGCACGCCGGCGACGATCCAGCCGGCCACTGCGAAGACCAGCAGGATGAGACCGATCAAGGTGCGAAGGGAGCGGTTCTTCTCGCCCCAGGAAAGATGCTGGTCGTAGATATCCTGGGGACCGGGGACACGGTCGGCTGGCGCCGCCTTCAATTGCCGTCTGAACAATGCCAAGTCTCGAACCTCGAAGTCGCTATTTTTGAAAAATTTGAAGCCGTTCTTGCTCTCTTGGTCATTCGCTGCTGCGCCGACGATTGGTCAGCATCCGACCGAGGGCGCCGGCGCCGGCGATGCCGCCGCGACCAGCAAGAGCTGCTGCCGTAACGGCCCCTCTCGGTCCAGCCAGCATGCCGAGCCCGACTGCAGCTGCTTGGCCGGCGCGTGAATTGCTGGAGGCCAACTGTCTGCGGGCAGCACTGTACGCGGTATCAACCCCGCCGCCGCCCGGAACACCAGAGAATGCGGTGCCGTAGGAAAACGTGCGCGCAAAGTCGGGGACCTGGAAGATGAAATAAGAGATCAGGGCCAGATAAAGCACCATGGCAAGCACGATCGCTAGCGCGTTTTCCTTGGTGGCCATGTCGCCGTTGATCGTGTCCATCATGCCGATCAGGAACCCGAACGACAGCCCGGCCATGATGTAAGTGAAGAGCAGCATGAACATGCCATAGGCGACACCCCTCACCCATGCGTCGAAGACAAACCGCGTGATTCCGAAGAAATAGCAAAGGATGGCAATCGGGCCGATCGCCAGCATGACAGCGGTGATCATCTTGGCAAACAGCGTGACGCCGGTGAGGATCAGCAACATCGGCAACAGGCCGAACACAAGAACGATGAAAACGACGACGGCGCCGGTGACGTTCGGCAGCCATCCGGATTCATAGGAATTGAAGAGCTGCATGGCAAAGTCGTAGACCTTGCGCGCCATGCTGGCGACTTGGCTCGCGATATCCGAACCCGCCGACTGACCACCCATTGCCGAGGAAATGGCTGAGCCAAGATCCTGCGGTGCCGACAACACGAACTGGCCGATATTGTCGTAGAAAATCGCCCATGACATGATCAGGGCATAGGCGAGTGTAAGCTTGAAGGCGGTAATGGCCATATCCTGCAGGGAAACGCTGGATAGTCCGAGCGCGCCCCAGAGGAAGTAGAGAATAAGGAAGATCGCCAGTATGTCGGATTCCAGATTGCTGTTCTCGGCAAACAAACCCCATGCTCTTTCGAGAGACGCCTCGTTGATCTTGTCGAAATATCGAAGCGCATCACCATAGAAATTTATCGCGTAACTGACGGGATCCATGTCTCATCCTGGA
Organism: Rhizobium rhododendri; assembly: GCF_007000325.2. Classification (GTDB taxonomy): domain Bacteria; phylum Pseudomonadota; class Alphaproteobacteria; order Rhizobiales; family Rhizobiaceae; genus Rhizobium; species Rhizobium rhododendri. Next base: position 964,264 of record NZ_CP117268.1, read on the forward strand.
ATTGATTGACGGGGCGCATTGGGCCGCAATCGTTTTTGGTTGCCGCCTCGACCGCCACCTCCGCAGCTGTCGGCTTCAGCTCTGTCCCGTAGCCGGGTGCCGGTACAGGGTTTTCGTCGGCCGAGCATTTCGCCAGCTGCTCGTATTTCCCGGCGCAACCGGTAAGCGCGACAAAGCCGATCGCCAGCAAGTGGGTGACCCTCAATGGTTCTGCTCCTCGAAAGCCTTCAACTGATCACGAACCGAGCTGCCCTGTGGCGCGGTTCCGCCGTCACGCATCACGCTGTCGGGAAGCGGAGCGAAGGTCTTGAGGTTCTGCGATGAGGTGGCGAGCGCTGCCTTGTATTGTTGGTTCAGCAGCATGACCTGGTTGTTTAACGAGCCGACGGCTTCGTTGGCGGTCTGGTTCCCCTGAAGCACCATCTGGGTGTTTTGCTCCAGAGCCCCTTTCAGGTCTTTTGCCGTTCCGATCTGTTGCGTGGCCTGCATGAACGAGTTCTGCCGGTCTTTCGTCGCGCTGTTCATTGCGTCGGTGAGCGCGGTGAGCGTGGTGAGTGCATTAATTCCCTGCGAATAGACTTGGTTGGCGCCTGACAGCCCGCCGCCCTTGGCGCTATCGACCACCATCTTTACCAGGTTGAGGCCGTTGATCAGCTTGGCCGCGGTGTTCTGGAACTGGCTGCCGATCCCCCCGAACACAGCTTGGTTGCTCGATAGGATAGTGCTGAAATCCGGCGCCTGTCCCATGCTGAAGCCATTGCCGGTCGCAAGCTTGGCAAACTGGCTGGCATCCTGCGTCCGGTCGCCTGTGATCGCTGCCAGAGTTTTCGTGGTGTTGTCCTTGACGACGGATGTGTCCTGCTGGATCTCCGACGATAGTCGTTTGATCTCCTCGCTGAGCGAGATGTTTTCCGAATCCTTGACAGGGACCTGTGCCTGCGCCTGAGCGACAACCAACAAGCTCAAAGTCGCCGCTAAGAGTGATATCTTCATGTAACTGTCCTCTCCTGTCCGTTCACTTCGCGGTGGGTCTGGCATCGACGACTGTTACGAGGCCCAAGGCGGGATCTTGCATCACCGAGAAAGTCGCGACGTTGCCATCGGCGCGGGCCTGTTCCTGCAGGTCGAAGAGCCAGCGCTGGATCTGCTCGGTACTCGCGCTCGACGGCACCGCAAAGCAGCGCGTGCCGCCGGTATCAATGATATTGGTCGGGCATTGGATCTGCGCCATCGCAAGCGAGCCGTCGTAATCTTTGCCATTGCCGCCGCCAGTCCCGCGCAGGCTCGCTGATGACGACTGAAGGCCAGCCTTTAGGCGCTGAAGATATTGCTGGTTCGCTTCGGTCGATTTTCCGAGCAACTCGTTCCAGACCGAACCGCGCTCGACCTGCGCCTGCATATTCCGGTCAACGGCTTTCTTGATTTGCTCGCCGCATCCGTTCCCGTAGCTGACGGTTTCCGGCTCGCCGGCACCTTGCGTCGGGGTGCGGTCACCATTCTGAGCCTTGTTGCGCGCATAATAGGCAGAGACCTTTTTGACGTAGTCCTGGGTCTCGGGAATGTTGGGGACCTGACCGTTCTGCAGCGACTGCCGATATGGGCCGGCATTGTAGCCGGCGGCGATCAGGTCGTAGCGGTCGCCAAACATCCCCTGGAGTTGCTTGATGTACTTCACGCCGCCGCGAATGTTGTCGCGTGTATCGTAGGGATTGACGCCGAGCTGAGCGGCTGTCCCTGGCATCAGCTGCATGACGCCGGTGGCTCCGACCGCAGAGCGGGCGGATTGGCGAAAGCGGGATTCCTGCTCGGCGATCGCCAGCGCGAAATTCGGATCGACGCTCTGCCGGATTGCCTCATCCTCGACCATGCTGGCAACTTCCTGATGGCTCGGCGTGCGCTGAGCTGGCGCCGCCGGCGCGGTGCCGCCCGCCATGCCGTCCGCCGAGCAGTCATCGGGCGCGCCGGAACCCTGACCGGGTGCCACGCTGTCGGCCGTGCCGCCCGAGGCGCCTTTCAGCTTCCGGGTATCGGCCTGATAGCTCTGGTACCAGTTCAACGTCGCCTGCTGGATCTTCTGGCGCGCATTGTCGATGACCGGCACCTGCGCATGGCTCGTACTGCCAGCAAGAACCGCAGCAAGGGCCAAACCGCCGACTGCAACTCTCTCAAGACGCTTTGCGCTGCTCATCGACCGCTACCACGTTCCAGTCGCAGAATTTCGACAGCCAGTTCTTCGGATCCTCTCCATGCTCGTCTAGCAGCATCCCGACCTCACGCACCGTCTCCTCCCGGCCTGACAGCACCTTGATGAACTCGGGCATGTGGGACATGTCCACGCGGGCAATCACGCTGTTCTTCGCCTGTTTGATCAGCATGAAGCGCGAATTCGGATCCCCGTTCTTGACCCATTCGAACTCGGCCCGGGATAGGCCGAAGTGCTCCATGTAAGAGCTTTCGTCAGCCTTCGGATTGGCGAAGAAGATGTTCGTCGACGTCTGCTCGATGATCGTGCGGCTGACGCTCGAGCGCACCACATCGTCGGCCGACTGCGTGCCGAAGATCACCAGACCGTTCCTTTTCCGGATGGTCTTGAAGTAATCCTTTAGCGTGCGCTTGAACTCATCGTCATCGAGCAGCTTCCAGGCCTCATCCATCAGATTGATGATCGGTGCCTTGCCGTCGTAGATTTCGTCGAGTCGATGGAACATGTAGAGAAGTGCTGCGGTGCGCACCGTAGGATCGTCGAGGATCGAAGTCATGTCGAAGCCGATCATCGGCCTCGAGATATCGAGAATATCCTCGGCATTGTCGAAGAGCCAGGCATAGGGCCCCTTGTCGACCCATTTGTCGAGCCGGGCGATCAGGCTGCCTTCCGTTCTCTCGCTGCCGGCAAGCAGTGCCCGCAACGACGAGAGACGGCGGTACGACCTGTCCTTCGTCTTGAGGACAGATTTGATCGCGCTGCGGATGATTGATTCTTCTTGCGGCGTCAGGCTCTCGCCTTCCTTCGACGGCTTAAGCATGAAGCTCAAAAGCCCATACAGGAAAACCCGGTTTCCCTCTGTGTCATCGAGAAGCAATGGGTTCCAACCGGAGGGTTTGCCGGGCTCCAGCATCATGTAAGTTCCGCCCGCCGCCCGCACCATGATGTCGAGGCCGCGATCCTTGTCGAAGACGATTGTCTTCAGGCGCGGGCTGACACGATAGGCCTGCAGAATGAGGAAGCCCATGATGACAGTCTTGCCGGATCCCGTCGGTCCGAACACTGTCGTGTGCCCGACATCCCCCTGGTGGAAGTTGAAGAAGAAGGGCGTGCCGGAGGTCGTCTCAAAGATGGTGATCGCCGGGCCCCAGTGGTTGCCGTCCGGCTTGCCATAGGGATAGGCATGGAAGCTGCTTAAGCCCGCGCAGTTGAGTGTCGAGATCAAAGCCCGGCGCGCGATATAAGCCTGATTCCCGGGAAGCTGCGCCCAGTAGGCCGGTTCTGCATTCAGATCCTCTCGGACATATGACGCTCCGAGCGCACCAAGTTCGTTTCCGATCAGTGCCACCGCGTCGTCGAGCTGCGTTGTCGATTTGGCAATCGGCATGATGGTCAGATGATGCTCGGTGAAGGCGACGCGTTTGCGTGCGAGCTCGTCGCGAGCGATGTCGAGATTGGCCTGCACGCTGGATCCACCTTCGTCGGCCTTCGGCATCTGGCGGTCTAGTCGTTCTATCCGACTGCGCGCAGCCATATCATCGACGAAGGACATTGATTGGGTCAACACCAGCTCGAACGGCAGCTTGAGGACATAGTCGAGCATGCCTGCGCCGGTCTCGGGCGGATACTCCTTCAGGGAGACCATCGCCACATAGCGGTCGTCATCGGGCGTGTCGCCCTGCAGATGGATGATGCGGTTGCCGATCGATGTCCTGCGCGCTGGCAGCAACTCATCGGCCGGGATCGTCCCAAGCCTGATCGGCCGGACGCGTCCGCCATTCAGAAGTGTGTAGAAGAATTCGCACTGTTCGGAGAACCAGACTTTTTGCGCGATCTCATCGATCACCATGTCTTCCGACACATCACGGAATATCGTCCTGCTATTCCCGAGGTCCGCGTACACGCGCTGCACGTCGCGAAGGACCCTCGGACCGTAGATGCCAAGCGATTTCTCCAGTGCCCGCGTCGCCTCGACCAGCTTGTCGCGCATCGCACGGAATTGTTCCTTGCGCACGATGGTGCCGCCGGCGCCCATGATCCGGGAAAGAGCTGACCCTTTCTTGAACATCGGCCGCACAACCAGCGAGACATAGGTGTCGTTCACGAACATCTCGTTCTTGGAGATGCTCTTCTGATAGACATGGTCGAGACACTGCATGAAAGGATCGGCGAAAGCCGAGGGTAACGAGGGCGCCACCTTGCGCCGAACGACATGCGTATAGAGCGCAAAGCTGCCGATCGAAGAAATCGCGCGGAAGGCGGCGTTGCGCTGTCGCTGCAGCATGTTGATTGTCTCGATGTCGGCCGTCTCGAAGGAAAAGCCGGTCAGCTTTACGGTCGAGACGAGGCAGTCGTTTTTCAGGCGGATGATGCCGTTCTCGATCGGCACATAGAATGGGACATGCGTCGCGACACGGCGATCCGCAAAGATCTCCCAGCCCCTCGACAGACTTCCTTTCAGCGATCTCGCCATCGTGTTCATCGCTTACACCCCGTAGGTTCTGACGCCACCGCCGAGCTTCCGGCCAAGAGGATTGACGCCGCACATGCTCAGCCGACCGACGATCTCAAAGAACCAGAGGTCGAGTTTTACGGTGAGCACGTAGAGGATGCCGTGTAGAATGGCGAAACATGCGGGGAACCATAGGATCGATCCCAAGATCAAGAACACCATCAGCGAGATGAAGCATTCCGCCAGGAAATATGTGTAGGGTATTCCCATTACTGTTGGCGGCCGCGTCAGCGCGAGAATAACCGGATGGGATTCGATGTAGTCGTCACGCCCGTCGGAATCATTACCCGCCATGCTCACGTCCCCCCGCCGGCGAGGAAGTCAACGAGTTCGGCTGCGGCAAACATACCGGCAAGGCATCCGCCGACACGCAGGAGCGCGCCCCACGACCAGTATCCGAAGGCCGCTGCGAGGAACATGCCAATGAAGGCGATCGCGCCGACCGAGCGGCCGAACGGGCCCGTAAAGAATTGCACCAGCCGATCAGCCGCCTGCTGGAGACGATCGAGGTTCTGTGCCGCCGCCGGCTCGTACTGGGCGGCGAGCAGAATCAGGCTCGCCGCAAGCACAATGGCGGCGTTGCCGAGCCATTTCCGCCGAGCCATGGAGGACCAGGCAACGCTGCTATAGAGAGCGGCCGTGTGGGCTGCGAACGCGATGGGATTCATTTAGACACCTCTTCCTTGACGATTTTGACTGGTCCGCCAACATCTCTACGCCCTTCCTCACGCTGAGGACGGGCGTCCGGCGGGATCGGCTGTGCAGCAGAGAAGACAAGCATTGGGGATCTAACTCGCTCGGCAGGCCCGGCGCGCGGCGAGATGGGTACGGGCGCTGAGGGCGGGACAGCTTGCGGATGCCTTTGCCTGACCGCTGTGCCGGTATAGTATCCCACGACACGTGTGACAAAGTCGGCGGTCTCGCGGATCAGCGGCAGGGAGTGGCGAAGGTCGACGTTGGGTTCGCCGGCATTATAGGCCGCGGCGATCAGCACCGGATTTCGGTACTTATCGATAAGGAACCGGAGAAACCTCGTGCCTGCCTGGATGTTTTGTTCGGCATCGGTCAAATCCTTGGCACCGAAGGCTTTGCCTACGCGTGGCATCACCTGCATTAATCCGATGGCGCCAGCAGAACTCACCAAGCCCGGATCGAAGCCGCCATTCTCGGCCCGCATGACCGAAAGCACCCAGTTCGGATCAACTCCATCCGTCGCGGCAATCGCCAGCGCGAGCCTCGCAAAGCCCGTGGGGATGCCCGATAAAAGATCGGGGCGAGCCTGTGCTGTTGACCCGCTGGCATCGACATGCAAGCTGGTGCCCAGGTCCGTGACCGGAGATGCTGGCGGGCTCTCAATAGAATGAGCACCAATGGGCGACTGCACGGTGCGTTCGCGCCGTGCAGTCGCGCTATCAGGCGCCTTTCCAGGTAAGCTCGAGGGATTATTATCCGACTCTCCGTCCACCTCAAACAGAAGAGCCCTATCCCACTTCCGATCTTCGTCGCGCGGCCCTTCAAAGCGCTGGTTGAAGTTCGTCGCTTCAAGTGCCGGGACGGCAGCCTGCTTGATCGCGACAGATCCAGACGCTGGGATTGCCACCGACAGCACCGCAGGCTTTCTTACAGTCGCGCCTACGCCACTAGACTTATTGACCTGTGTAGATAGTCCCGAAGCGATATGATGGCTGCTGTCAGAAGGGCCCGATGCAAAGCCGGTGAGCAGAGCAGCCGAAGCGCCGGCAAACCATAGTCTTCTTGGCGACCATGTTATCTGCGGTCTGTTCACAGGTGAAAGCGGAATACGATCCATGGCAAAACCAACGACACTTATACTGCGGTATAAGTATTTGAACCGCATTTCGCCACGGAAATCAACTGCAAAATTTCACTGGAGTATAATTATCTGGAAGGAGCTGCCCGGGAAGGAGCGCTTCCTGAGGCATGTCAATTGGGGCGACCAGTTATCCGGCGTCTAGGGATACTGAGGTTGTCAGAGCCCCCAAATGCGAGCAAAGCGGACAGCTGTCCCGTCCTTTACCAGCACCGAGCTTGCATCAGTGTCCGAGCGGCCCGCAGAGATCCGGCACACGAAATTAGGCAATTCCGTCTGTATCGTCGACATATATTGCTTATCGGAGGTGAGATGTAGATGTTGATCGTACGCATGACGGTGTCGTGGTATGATCGTTTTCAACCTGAAAGCGGATGAGACGATGGCCCAGACGCATTACAAGATCAGCGAGGCGCGTAAGAACTTTGCCGAGGTTCTTGAGCGTGCGAACCAGGGTGAAGAGATCGTCATCATGCTGGGCAATGAAGTTTACGCGCGCATCGGTCCGGCGGTCGACGGCGGCAAGCGTCCCTTTGGCCTTCTGCGCCATCGTGGCTTGCCCGACGATCTGTTCGATACCCAGGATGCCGAGCAGTCCGCCATCGATGCAGGCGACTGGAACGATGATACCGGCATATGGCAAGGCAAATCCGACGGTAGCGAAACCACGCAATGAAAATCCTGCTCGACAGCCACGCCGTCTACTGGTGAACGATTGGCAGTGATCGCCTGTCCACAAAGGCACGAACGATGATTGAGGACAACGCGTACGCTGTCCTCGTCAGCGCGGTCACGTTCTATGAGCTGGACAACATTATGCGCCTGAACAAGCTCGACCTCAAGCCACAGGAACTTAGGGGCGCCGTCACAGCAAGCGGACTGCAGACCTGGGCCATCAGCGATCTGCATGCCGAGCTTGCAGCCGTTTCGACTGGGATCACCGCGATCCGTAGGACCGCGTACTCGCCGCCCAGGCGCGGCTGGAGTATTCCACCTTCGTCTCGACGGATCTGGCGTTCGACACGATATTGTATGAGCGGGTCTGGTAGGAGGTGTGACGGATGAAGATCCTCGCGGAACCTGTCGAGGCGGCCGAACGGCTTAAGGAACTCATCTCTCTTGCCGAGTGGCATGTCCTTCAGTTTTGCGCCGACAGCAGGTCCTCTGAGGAAAGCCTCGGCTCCCATTTTACGCTCGATATCGGGCTCGTATCCTCTGCTCAAGTAACGAACGCAACATGAATTATACCGAGAACGATATCTTGCAGGCTGTTGGCCACAACGCATTCACGGCAGGCAAAACCTATCAGCGCCCGTCGCCATCAAACTTGGGGTCTTCGGCCGTCACGTCGACCTTATCGAGGAGAGGATCGATATCGCGATCCACATTGGCCAACTTTCCGTCTCCTCTATGGTTGCTCGACGAATAGGCGACATGCGAATGATAACTTTGGCCTCCGCCAGCTACGGCACGCCGCAAATGCTGAAGGAGTTGCACGCGCACCAACGGATTGACAACGTCCATCAGGGCCATATTGTCGGGTACGATTCTACTGTTGACAGTAAGCAGCTCACCGTTGAGAGCGCGAGCTCGTTCCGCACCAACGATGCGGAACATGTCCGGGGCGCGGCCCGCTCGCGTCTAGGCATCGCTCACCACGCAAGTTGGTTACTCACAGCTGTGCTAGCCTCCGGGGAAGTGGCGCGAATTCTCGATAAGCACACGCCGCCCCTTCTTCCAATCAACGCAATCATTGCCGGAGGACACCGCATCCCTTCCCGGGTGCGGCATTTCCCAGAGTTCCTAGCCGATATCTGCGCAGGGGAGCCCGAGTTAAGTGTTGGCTAGCCGTCCCGGATGTGGACCAACATCAACTTCTGTTGGCGCTACCTGGCCTTTACCGCTGTGGCCCGCAGCGCACATTATCGGGCATGTGCGTCTCCGGCAATGCAGTCTATTCCTCATTCGTCAAGGTAGCGTTCTGTCAACCGCGCCCACATCGCTGCGCCGGCGGTCAGGCTGTCGTCGGCAAAATCATACTTGGCACTATGTAGAATAGCCGATTTCGTGCCGTTGCCGAGACGCAGGAAACTGCCGGGCTTATGCTGCAAGAAATGCGAAAAGTCTTCGCTGCCTGGAATGAGCGGACAAAGCGCAACGTTTCCGGCACCCACCAGCTCCTCGGCCACCATCTTGGCAAACTCGGTTTCCTTCTCAGAATTGACCACTACCGGATTGCCGTAGGTGTAGTCGATTTCGACGCCTGCGCCAAAGCCCTCGACGAGAGACTGCGTGAGTTTCTTGATGCGAAGTTCGAGGGTCTCACGAACCTTCGGATCGAACGAGCGTACCGTCATTAGCAACCTGGCGAATTCAGGTATGACGTTGGCGACCTCGCCGGCGTGGATGGCGCCGACTGTTATAACGGCCGTCTGGGTTGGGTCGATGTTGCGGGAGATCACCGACTGCAGCGAAACGACCAGGTTGCAGGCAACCAGAACCGGGTCAATAGTTAGATGCGGGCGCGAGGCGTGGCCTCCCTTGCCGGTGATCCGGATTTCAACGGTGTCGGCTGCCGCCATCAACGGTCCAGAGCGCATCAGCCAACTGCCTTCGGGCGCGCCCGGGTGGTTATGGAGGCCGAAGATGGCGTCGAACGGGAAGCGCTCGAAAAGGCCGTCATCAATCATCGCCTGGGCGCCGCTAAAGCCACCGGCTTCTTCGGCGGGCTGGAAAATGAGATTGACCGTGCCGTTGAACTTTCGCGTGCGCGCGAGATATTCGGCAGCGCCCAGCAATACCGTGGTGTGACCGTCATGACCACAAGCGTGCATCTTGCCCGGCACTTGGCTGGCATACGCCTTGCCGGTCTGCTCCATGATCGGCAGAGCGTCCATATCGGCACGAATGGCGATGCTTTTTTTGCCGGCTCCAGCCGTCATACGGGCAACGATTCCGTGGCCACCGACATTGCGCGCCACCTCGTAGCCCCAGCCTTCCAATTTGTCGGCAACGAAACGGGAAGTCTCCACCTCCTCAAACGACAGCTCGGGATGGGCGTGGAGATGCCGGCGGATAGCGCGTAGTGTGTCGTCCATTGGCTCAAAATCCGAAAGGCGGGCGAAATCGTTATCGATGGTCATTTTAGTTCCAATATTTTTGCATGCTCTGTACCGAGACGACCGTGCAATGGGGCCGGCTGTTCTATGGGCCCGACGTGAGAGACCGCTGAGCACGCGGCCTCACAGGAATCGCGACAGGAAGGCCTGCGTGCGCGGGTGTTGCGGGTTGCTGATCACATTTTCAGGCGTGCCCTGTTCGACGATGTGGCCACCATCCATGAAGACAACCCGATCGGCAGCTTCGCGGGCGAAGCCGATCTCGTGAGTGACCACGATCATCGTCAAGCCCTGCTTTGCCAGATCTTTCATCGTCGCCAGCACCTCACCGACCAATTCGGGATCAAGCGCGGAAGTCGGCTCGTCAAAGAGCATCAGCTTTGGTTTGATCGCCAAGGCACGGGCAATCGCTACGCGCTGCTGCTGCCCACCGGACAGCTGGCGTGGATAGGCATTGGCCTTCTCCGACAAGCCGACACGTTCCAGCAGGCGCTTGGCGTTCTCGATTGCAGCCTTGCGGTTTTCGCCGTGAACGCCAACCGGCGCCTCGATGATGTTTTGCAGCACCGTCATGTGCGGGTAGAGGTTGAACTGCTGGAACACCATGCCGATCTTGCGGCGCTGGCGAGCAATTCCATTTTGGGAAAGCTTTTGGAGCCGATCGTTACGGACCGTGTAGCCGATCTGCTCACCATCCACCTCAATGTATCCCTGCTGGATGGCTTCGAGATGGTTGATGCAGCGCAGGAAGGTGGATTTCCCCGAGCCTGACGGACCGAGAACGACCACCACTTCGCCCGGCATGATGTCGACGTCGATACCCTTCAGCACTTCGAGTTCGTTGAAAGATTTGTGGACGTTACGGGCCTGCACCAGCGGTCTTGCGGTATCTCCAGCTGCAGTGGATACTGCGGTCAATGGCTCGCCTCCTCTTTGGGAACTGCAACAGTCTTTGTCGTGCCGCCGGGCCGACGGTCGCTGCGACCGTAGTAAGCTTCGATATAGCTCTGGCCGATATTTAGCACCGATGTAATCAGGAGGTACCAGAGAACGGCGACCATCAGCATGGGTACGATCTCGAAAGTCCGGTTGTAGATCGACTGTACCGAGTAGAGCAGGTCAGCCATGGCAATGACGCTGACCAGCGACGTGGCCTTGATCATGCTGATCAGCTGGTTGCCGGTCGGCGGTACGATCGAGCGCATGGCCTGCGGGATGACGATCCGCCGCAGGACGCGCGCCTTGGTCATTCCGAAAGCCTCGGCCGTTTCCGCTTGGCCGCGATCAACCGACAGGAGACCTCCGCGGATGATTTCCGCCATATAGGCTGCTTCGTTGAGCGCGAGGCCGACGATTGCCGCGGTTATCGGGGTGATGACCGAGTTGGTGTCCCAACTGATCAGCGACGGGCCGAAGGGGATTGCAATCGAAAGCTGTGGGAATAGCGTCGACATGTTGTACCAGAAGATCAACTGCACCAGCAGCGGCGTGCCGCGGAAGAACCAGATGAACAGCGAGGCAAAACCGCTTGCCAGCCGGTCATCGGACATTCGCATGATGGCGATCAACAGGCCGAGCACGACGCCGATGACCATGGCGATCACAGTCAGCCCAAGGCTGACATAAAGGCCACTGATGACGGTTGGATCGAAGAAATACTGGGCGACCACGGGCCACCCAAAATTCTTATTGTTGGCGACGATCCAGGTGAAATCCGCAACAATGATCGCGATGACCGCCCAAAGGGCAAGGCGCCCTTTCCTTAACGGTGTGTAGGCCGTTGCGACATCGCGGAAGTCTGCACCGCCCGAAGGCGGTGCATGGGGTTCGATATTCGTGCTCATTTGGGAAGCTGTCCGCCGAGATTGATGCCAGGCGCCTTGATTATATTGTTCTCGAGGCCCCACTTCCTCATGATTGCGGCATAGGTGCCGTTGTCCATCAGCACCTTTATGGCATCCACCATGATCGGACCGAGCGGCGACCCCTTCGGCACGACGGCGCCCTGGAAAATATCCTCAAAGCCGTTCTTCTGTCCAATGCCGGTCAGTTCGAGTTGGCCATTGGCCTGACTCACGAAATAGGTGAGCGGTGCCTGCGAGGAGAAGAATGCATCGGCGCGCTTGGAGCGGACGGCTAAAATCGAGCTCGGCTGGTCGGTGTAGGACTGTACCTGGACAGCGTTCTTTCCGTCGGTCTTGCACTTGTCAGACTGAGCCTTGATCACCCGCTCGGCAGATCCGCCTGCCATGACCGATATACGCTGCCCGCAGGCTGTATCCAGTGAGGTGATACCCTTTGGGTTACCCTTCTGAGCGGCGAACACAACGAATTCCTGCACCCAATCGACAAAGTCATTGGACGATTCACGATCCTTGTAGTCGCCGACCGGCCCGAAGGCGAACTGGTAGCGGCCGGAATTCACGCCGGCTAGCAATGCCGGAAGACCACCAACGGTTTCGTGCTCGATCTTGACGCCGAGCACTTTGCCGAGTGCTTCAGTCAGATCGGCGCTGGCACCGGTCATCACGGTGCCGGTTACTATCTCGTAGGGAGGGAACGAACCGTTGTTGACCGAGATCATCTTTCCTGACGTCCTGATGGCATCAGGAAGTTTGGCATGCAGGTCCGCGTTGACCGATAGCTTAGGCAAAGCCGCGTCCTCAGCCATCGCGGCGCCCGAAATGATCATGCCTGCCAAGGCGAGGTAGGAGGTCATTGTTTTCAGCGACATGGTCGTTCCCCTTTTTGATGGCCGTTCTGGTGATCGAAGTTACACTGCGAGGGCAGTTCGGCTGCCATCGGTGTCGAATTTGAAGAGTTCGAGCGGTGAAAGCTGTCTCGGCAGGATGCCCTGCGCGTGGAGTTCGCCGGCGAAGTCGACAATCATCTTATGGTTTGCGGCAAGGCCGCTGGCGTCCCAACCTTCCGGCAGTTCAAGCGAGGACTTAAGCAGTTCGTCGAACATCCAGGGCGAGGTATCGGCATATTTGCGGCGCTTGCTCAACCAAACGCGCTGGGATTCGTCGATGACCTCACTCAGTTCGGAGATGATCCAAGGATTTTCTTCCACGATCTCTGCCTTGATGCCGATGAGGTGCATGCCGGGCACATATCCCACCTCTTTGAAATATCGACGCTCGGCGCTTCGGAAATCGGAAAGAAGCTGGCGAAAGGGGGAGTCTTTGGCAAAAAAGCCATCAGGCATGAAAGGTGTGAAGATGGCGTCGAGCGTGCCCTCCATCAAGAGATCAATCATGGGTCGCTCGCCAGGAGCTGCCTCGATGCGACCTTCCCGTCCGAAGCCATCAAGACGATCTGTGATCGGGTGCGCCTCGGTGAGTCGCCCCGCGAACCACATCGCGTCTTGGACATCGACACCTTCGCGGCGAAGAGCGGCACGCGTCCATGTGTTGCCCGAGTCACGCCAGCCGGTTACTCCGATACGCTTGCCGGCGAGTTGCGAAAACTCGGTAATTGGGCTGTTTTTTAGGGTGATAACGCAACGATGGCGGAAACCGCGCATGATGAAATTCGGAATGCCCACCACGCTCTTTTCACCGTCGAGGCAAAACTGCGCATAGCGGCTGAACGACATTTCAGCCGCGTCGCATGTATCGCTTTTGCCGACATGGGGGATGAGCGTGCCGACGCGCTCGACCTTGATATCGAGCTTCGACGACGAAACATCGCCAAGGATAAGGGGCGTCATATAGTCCCAGTCACGCAGGGCAAGTCGAAGAGTAATCGTCATCGGTATCCACTCAGAATTATTCTTGTAGGCCGATGATTAAATGTTCAAATCAAGCTGATCAAATGTTATTACGTTATTGAACATTAAATATGATGGAAAAATGAGCGAAATTCGGGATGCAGTTTGGTTTGCTGAAAAAATAACCGATCGGACGATCCGGGGTATTGCGATCGAGACCAGCGCGCTCATCCGCGGCGGCGCGTTGCCCGTCGGCACCAAGCTGCCTGCCATCCGCGATCTCGCCTTTGCGCTCGGTATCAGCCCCGCGACGATCTCTGAAGCCTGGAGCGAGTTGCGACGCCAGAAAATTATCAGCGGCCGCGGACGCAACGGCACATGGGTGCGCGGCGATCGTTTCATCGCAAAGCCTGAACGGCTTGCAAGCTCCGGCAACTACGGCATGGACGTGCTGAACCTGACGGCTGCGGTACCGGACATAGCCTTGCTTCCAAAGCTCACCGAAGCGATGGTCTATGGGGCATCCGCAGAGAATCTGAACAGTTATGAACGCAGCCGTATCTTGCCGGAACTGGAAGCCGCCGTCCGGGAGACCTGGCCCTACCAGCCCGAGGCTTTTCTCGCAACCAACGGCGGCTATAACGCCGTTTATACGATGATGAACGCTTTGGTCATGCCAGGCGCCGCCGTAGCGATCGAGAATCCAACCGCCATGCGACTTTTAGACATTCTGGAAGATCGTGGTGCCCGCATTGTTCCCGTCGAATGCGATCGCCACGGCCCCCTGCCCGCCTCCCTTGAGGCAGCTATGAAGTACCGCCCCGTAGCCTTCGTCTTCCAGCCGCGCGTGCACTCAGTCACCGGCCAAAGCGTCAGCGCCGAGCGAATGAGCAGCCTAGCCGAAATCCTTCGACACACCGATACGCTGATCGTCGAAGACGATGGTGTTGCCGACATTGCCGACCAGCCTCGGCAGTCGCTTGGGCATCTCTTTCCTGAGCGGGTCATCCACATCCTCTCTTTTTCAAAGACGCACGGACCGGACTTGCGTCTTGCCGTACTTTCGAGTTCACAGGCGATCGTCGAACAGATCCAGTCCTACCGCAGTTTTAGCGCCGGCTGGACGAGTCGCATTCTGCAGGCCGCCGGCGCTTGGCTGATTCGCGATCCGGCAACACAAGAAACTCTGCAGCGCGCCAAGGCGATTTATGCACAGCGGCGTGGTGACCTCGTCCAGGCGCTGCAGGATCGGAACATAGATGCAGCACACGGCGGCGGCCTCTGCGCGTGGGTTCCTGTTTCATCTGAAGCTTTCGCGATGGTCACTCTTGCGGCACGCGGGATCGCCGTCTATCCCGGAGCCAAGTTTTCGCTGTTGCCGGGCAACTACCTGCGGGTTGCGACCGCGACGCTCTCCGATCGCTGCATAGAGGTCGCAGATGCGATCGCCCTCGGAGTGTCTCATGATTAAGCCTGAACTGAGCTCCAAGCTATGGCGCCTCGTCGATTCCTGGTCACCCCGATGACATCTGTCATCCATTGGACGAAGCGCGTCGAAACCACGCCTCATGACGCGGCATCCGCGGTCTTTTTATCGATGTCACAGACTTCTACCGACCTTTAATAATGCAGAATCTTGGGATTTCCAAAATCCGGCGAGCCTGTATCGATGGCGAAACAGGGGTTTGCGATGGGTTCGGCGATTTCTTTGCGGTCAGACGATGACGGGGATGGGTTGCGGCGTCTGGCTCGGCAGAGGCGAGATACCGATCGTGCTCGGCGGCTCTCGCACAAATGCTGCTTGGATCGGCAGTGTGACAGTTCAGATCGTGCGCAACTGGCTGGTACGCTCAACGCACGCGGTCCCGACGGGCTGATTAACGAAACGGCTCCGGGCAAGCCGTCACTGCTGAATGAAGACCAGCGCACAGCCCTTGCACAAAGCATTGAGCGCGGCCCCACGCCATATCTGGATGGGCTTGTGCGGTGGCGTCTTAGTGATCTGGCTCAGTGGATTTGGGACGCGTTTCGGGTCTCTATGCGTTAGGAGACCCTGGGTCGCCAACTGCGTTTGAGGGACTGCCGCGAGCTCTCGGCTCGCCTAAGGCATCATGCGCAGCATGCTGAGCGGCTGAGGCATTTACAAAACGTTCCCCGCCGCGGTGGCGGAAAATGCCGCCTCTCCCGCCGAGGTCAAAGTGATCGAAATCAGGGTAGAAGCAGGATACATGTAAGACCGGTCAAGAAGAACCTTGGGCTGCTGGTTTCATCGCCTGAGATCCTCGACTCTCAATTCTGCCCACACCCATGAGAAATAATAAGTGCCCATGGGGTCGTCTGCGCCGATGCTGGCGGATTGAGTTTCCAGATATTTGAGCCACTCGGCGACCTTTTCGCGCTCGACCTTGGTACCGGCGGGGGCACGCGGGGACTTGCTGCCGAGCATGCAAACGGGCTCGTCGAGGATGGCATGGTACTGCTTGTCGAGCTTGTCATGCACGAGTGGCGGCGACTTCCAATGGGATGTCGTCAGCTGTCGTTTTCCAACCCGCGTAGGCTTGTTTAGCCTGTTCGATGGTCTGAATGCTGGTGAGCGGCGTGTGCACCATTTTGCCGAGAACGTTCTGCAGGAGCTCGATGCCTCTCCGCGCCCTTTGGGCGGAATTGACCATGAGAACCAGGAACCGCCCCTTGATTTCCAGACTGCCGAGGACCGGCGTACCGTCCTCCATGGTCATCGGTGAAGGCCGCAAGCGTTTCGATTTCTCTGACCAACCGCGCAGGAGTTTCGGCCGGCCAAGATGTTTTTGCGCGGGCGGCGGCGGGTTTCATTCCGGCTGTGACCCACTCGCTGAACAGGGATGGCTCCCAGTTCGGCCATGGCGCCAATGATGGTGGACATGGCCCGGCCAATCGGGCTGGCGGTATCGATCTGATCCTGGACGCTGATGAAAGCGGATGCAGCGATGGTCGAACTCTTCGAGAGCGGTAGGGAGATGGCGCGTGGAGCGTGCGAAGCGGTCAAACTTCCAGACCAGCACACAATCGAGTTCGCGGTTGCGGGCGCTGGTCATCAGGGCGTTGAGCCTCCGGCGGCCTTCCTTGCGTCCCGAGACGGCGATGTCGCAATAGTCTCCGACTATATCGAGACCGGCGCGCTCGGCATAAGCTCGCAGTCCGTCACATTCAGGTCCGGTTTCTGGTCGGGCTTGGAAACGCGCAGATAGAGCTCCGAATGGTTTTGCTGCGGTGTGGATGCCGGCTTAAGCCGTCCTTTAACGTATTCCTTTCCGGACGGCGGAACGCTATGCCCCGCAGCCTTGATTTAGGCAGTTTCCACGACCCCTTCGGCATACCCTTTTCCGGACACCTTTATGACAGCGATCGACCGCACTGCCTACCCTCGCTCCGACGAGCGTCTCACCCGATAGGAGCTGGAACGCCGATACGGTCTGAGCGAAGTCGAACTCGTCTTTATCCGCGGCAAAGCGCGGGGTGCTTCCGGCCGCCTGACGCTGGCGGGTTTGCTGAAGCGCGCCAGGATCTCCAGACCGCCCGCTATGCCATTGGCATCGCCAGCGCCGACACCCTGCGCTGGCTCAATGCCCAGCATATCGATGTAATCAAGCTCGAGGCTCCAATGACCTACCTGATCAATGTCTATGACCGTTTCGAGCTGCCGAAACTGTGGGACGCCGGTCAGGCGGTGATCGCAGATAGCACTCACATTTTATTGCGCAAAAACAATCTGCTGGTCTGGCAGCACATACGCTATGGCGCCCACGGTGGCATTGCCTACCACTATATCTCCGACAATTACATTGCGCTGTTCATGACCTTCATTCCATACGGCGTCTGGGAGGCCATCCATCTCCTCGATGGCCTCCTGAAAAACCGCTCCACCGTCCAGCCGGACTCCCTGCATCCCGACACGCAGTGTCAGAGCGAACCCGTCTTCTGGCTGGCGCGCATACTCGTGATCAAGCTGATGCCGCGCATGCGCAAAAGGGTAGACGTGACCTTCTATCGTCCCGATAAATCGGTCTCCTACCAGTACATTGATGCGCTCTTCCGCCGCGAGATCGACTGGCAGCTGATTTCTTTGCTACCCCTGCATTTACGGTTGGCCACTGCCGCCGGCTGCCCCGTACACCTGACCAGTCGCATAGCTCGCATCGGCAGCGGCGAGTTGGACGTAAATTGACGCCAATTCGGCAGGCTGGCCAGGCCGGCCAAGCGGGGTGTTGCCGCCGAAGGACATGAGTTTGACTTGCGTGGCACCTCCACTTACCTGCAACGGTGTCCAGATCGGTCCAGGGGCGACGCCATTGACACGGATGCCTTTCGGGCCGAGCTGTTTTGCCATCGACTTGGTGAAGGACATCATCGCAGCCTTCGTCATCGCGTAATCGACCAGGTCTTCGGATGGGTCGTAAGCCTGTTCCGACGTTGTCTGAATAATAGCCGATCCTTCTGGCAGATGCGGAAGCGCCGCCTTTGTCAGCCAAAACATCGCATAGAGATTGGTCTTCATCGTTGCATCAAAATCTTCGCTGGAGAGATCGAGAAGCGACGGGCGCTGTTGTTGTCGACTGGCGTTGTTGACGAGGATATTGAGCCCACCAAGCTGGCGCACTGCCTCCTCGACAATCTTGCCACAACGCGCTTCGTCCCGGATGTCGCCGGGTAGCGCCACTGCTACTCTACCCTCTCGTTTAATGAGCTCTATGACTTGACGGGCATCAGGCTCCTCATCGGGCAGATAGCTGATTGCAACGTCTGCACCTTCACGCGCGAACGCTATGGCTGCCGCGCGCCCCATGCCGGAATCTCCCCCGGTGATCAGGGCCTTGCGGCCGGCAAGACGTCCCGATCCCTTGTAGCTAGTCTCGCCATGATCTGGCTTGGGATCCATCTTGCTAGCGAGGCCAGGCCAAGGCTGCGTCTGCGATTTGAACGGTGGCTTTGGATAGAGCTCTGTCGGGTTGCTGATTTTCACCTCAGTCGGATTTGCGGTAGATGGTTGCGCCGCGTTTGTTTGGCGTGATGCCAAAGCCACAGTGGCTACGACTGCAGTAGCACCGCCTACGACGGCCCGGCGGGATAATTTTGGTGGCGACGTCTCGTCATGCTTGGTCATTGCATATTCCTTTTTTGAGTCACCGGACAACCAGTTATGAGCCGTTCCGTTCCAGGGCTCCGTCATCAGGCATTTAATCGGGCAATAGTTGGGAAATAGCAGGGATACCAAAACCCCGAGTGGTCATTTACGGGTGCGGGCGCTCGATCTTAAAGGGTGGGCAGCTCTGGAGCTTGGCTTAAGATGGTGCTGTATTCGATCACCGCCGGCGACATCCAAGCCAAGAAGCGGCCGTCTTCATGCCGGCGCACGTAGCGGGTTCGGCGCAAAGCTTTGGCCGTCCGGACCGAGGCCAGAAGGTCTGACGGCGCTAGCTCTTGAGCACCAGTGCAATAAACATAAGGTCGGGATCTTCATAGTAAAAGCCGCTTAGCACCAGCGACTTCCGCCCTGACCTCGTTCGACACTAAGTCCACAAAAGCACGGACCTTCGGCACACGAAAACGGCTTGCTGGCCATAACATCGTCAGGACCCCGTTACGGTCGACCTCATTTTCAAGAATGCAGCGTAGCCGTCCGTTTGCCAGCCCTTCTCGCACGAGGAATTCCGGAAAACATCCGATACCCCCGCCGCGCTGAGCTAGATCGAGGAGCGGGTCGATGACGCTTGCGCTCAGACTAACCGGCACCTGCTGTCCCGGCGCAGATTTCAACGGCCACGGGGCTATACGTCCGGACGAAAATTTCTGGCGTAGGCAGACATGGTCAAAAAGCTCCCCTGGCGCTCTCGGCTCTCCGTGCTTCTCCAGGTAACTGGGTGCTGCCACAAGGAGCCAGGTAAAGCTACCGAGGGTTTTGTGAAGCAGCCGGGAGTCTCCGGTGTGCCCGGTCCGGATCACAACGTCGAAACCTTCCTCGACAACGTCGACGATGCGATCGCTGTAGTCCAGATCGAGTTCGACCTGTGGGTACTCGGCGACAAACGCCGCGAGCGCCCTGGTAAAGAGCGAGCCGGTCAAAGGAAGGCTGACGCGCAACTTGCCACGTGGGCTTCCCGCCGCTTCCGCTAACTCTGCTTCTCCGGCGTGAAGTTCTTCCAGCATTCTGCGGGCGCGGACCAGGAAGATGGCGCCCGACTCGGTCAGCGAGATGGTGCGGGTCGTTCGATGGAACAGCGTCGTCGCCAATTGTCCCTCCAGCCGCGCAATGGCCTTGCCGATTGCCGAGGAGGAAAGTCCGAGCTCCTGGGCCGCCAGTTTGAAACTTCGGGTGTCGGCTGCGGCTACGAACGCTCGGAGCGAGGCAAGACTATCGACGGGCTCTGCCATAAACCACCTTTCTTCCGCAATGATCGGAACTGTAGCCTATAAATATTTTGCGCGACAGGCGTTATAAAGATGGTCAGTTCGAAACGAGGACACCGCATGACAGATCTTTTCACCCCATTCAATCTTTCCGGAACGCAGCTTGCCAACCGGGTGGTCATGGCACCAATGACCCGCTCGCGCGCTCCACACGATGCTGCCGACGCGACAATCGCCCTCTATTACGCGCAGCGTGCCACAGCTGGGTTGATTGTCAGCGAGGGCACTCCGATTTCGCGTGAGGGTCAGGGCTATCTCTTCAATCCCGGCATCTTCACGCCCGAGCAGATTGCCGGCTGGCGTCTGGTGACACAGTCCGTGCATGCCGTGGGCGGCCGGATGTTCGCACAGATATGGCATGTCGGCCGTGTGTCCCACCCTTCGATCCAGGCAGGTGGCATCGATCCCGTCAGCGCTAGCTCGAAAATCGCCAAAGGCGCGACCGCCTTTGGATACGATGAGAACGGCATTCCGGCCATTATCGAAACAACGAAACCACGCCAGCTTTCGACAGAGGAGGTCGAGCGTGTTATTGGCGACTTCGCCAATGCCGCCAGCAACGCCATTGAAGCAGGCTTCGACGGCATCGAAATCCACGGCGCCAACGGCTACTTGCTCGAGCAGTTCCTCAACCCCGAGGTCAACGATCGCAAGGACCGCTACGCCGCCGACACGATGGAAAACCGTCTGCGGTTCGCGCTCCAAGTAGTGGATGCCACGATCTCCCGGATCGGCCGCGAGCGTGTTGCCATCCGCCTGTCGCCCTTTGGCAAGCTATTCGACATGCCGCATCACGGCGAGATCGAGGAGACCTACTCGGCACTGGCCGCGGCGCTTGGCGAACGGCGCATCGCCTACATCCATATCATGGACCAATCGGGCTACGTCGGAGGCGAGGACACCAACGGAGAGACGGTCTCTGACAGCATCGTTCGTCTGCTCGGCGACTTCCGCAAGAGCCTTCCCGCCACGGCGTTGATCCTGGCTGGCAACATGACACGCGCGCGCGCCGACAAGCTGATCGCAGACGGCACGATCGATCTGGCCGCGTTCGGCCAGCCGTTCATCTCCAATCCGGACCTCGTGGCCCGGCTGCGAAATGACTGGCCGCTGACCCCACCGGATCGCACTACCTATTACGGTGGCGATGCCCACGGTTACATCGATTACCCGCCCTATGCCGCCGCGTGAACTGTCTCTCGAGGTCGGATCACGTCCGGCCTCTTGTGACTGCCGCGGGAGGGGCCAATATTGTATCTGAACGTCCCCAGCCACGGGCGCTCGTTAAAACTCCTCAACCTCAGGATGTACACTCTCGGCATCCGCATGATGCGCAAAGCCTGACGCAAGTTCTAAGGATTAAGCCTGAGGCAGAGGCCTGAATGAGGCAACCGCATCAAATATCACAAATGGCAAATAGCGTTTGCGACAGAATGAAGGAGCCCGCAACAGCGGTTCAATTCGATTAGCAACGTCGAACCGGCGGGATCCTTCTTTGATAGTCATCCTAGACACATGCCCATGTGTGCGCTTTTCTGCAGTTGAGTTCCTTGGAAAAAAGGAAAAGATATGGCGGACGTCAGCATGGCAACGGGTTCGGCGTGCGCAGTCGGTGTGAATTCTCCAAAGAATGGAATTGGCGGCAACGGGAGGCAGAGTGATGACCCGCATGGCTTCGGGGACGCTCTCGACCGATCGGCAAGTGATCAGGATGGCAAAAACCTGACGACGCCGACAACGGGCGATGCAAA
This sequence comes from Rhizobium rhododendri, assembly GCF_007000325.2. Lineage (GTDB taxonomy): Bacteria > Pseudomonadota > Alphaproteobacteria > Rhizobiales > Rhizobiaceae > Rhizobium > Rhizobium rhododendri. The sequence continues at coordinate 985,836 of NZ_CP117268.1, forward strand.
GGCCATCGCTGCAGGAAGCGCATCAGGCGATCAAAATCAGGCGAATGCAACGTCGTTGGCACTCCCGTCAGTTGCAGTGCAATGGCCCGACAATGACAGCGTGAATGCTTCCGCGCAATTTCTCGCCGCGGCAGCCAACGCCGTCAACGACCAGACATCCAGAGCCTCGGTGAAAGCGGGCGATCTTGAGGCAACTTCGCCACTTGGACTTGCCCAGCAATTGGCCGATGTCGTTGCCGGCGCGGCGACAGGCGAGCCAGCCACGCCCGTCAAAGGCGATCTTCCCGGCGTCAAGGGCAGCAAAAGCGGCGCTGCCGCCGACGATAGCAAGGACGCCGATGCCAATGCATCCGACCCCAATGCCGCCAGCGGTGCCGTGACCGACGTGCTGTCGCTGCTCGGAGCCGGTTTGTCGGCCGCTGCCATCCCCGCGCAGACCTCCGCCAGCGTCCTTGCCGCAGCCGGGCAGCTCCACACCGGCAATGGCAAGATCGATCCCGGCGCGGCCTCTGTTGCAAATGCGCTTCCGGCCGACGCCGCGGACGACAGCGGCGACGCCGTTGCCGTGGGCATGGCCATGCTGGCGCCGTCAATGGGCAGCGCTGGCCAGGGCAATGCCGTTGCCGGCACATCTACCGACGGTGACGCCCCCGTAACGTTTAACGTCGACCGGGCGAGTGGCAAGGTACAGTCGCTGGATCTCTCTGCGAGCCGGAATGCCGACGATACGCCTCAGCTCGACATCAAATCGGCAAGCGGCGACACCGGGGCCACCGTCACTGTCCTCGACTCCCGACGCTTCGTCGGCCTCGCCGATGGCTCGAATTCGGCACTGGTCGCCAATTCGCTGACGGGCAACAAGGACTGGGCAGCGGCCATGCAGCCCAATGCTGCGCTGACCGGAGCATCGGCGACGACCAGTGCCAGCAAAGTCATGAACACTCTGAAAATTCAGATGAACCCGGATAATCTGGGGACTGTCACCGCAACCATGCGGCTTTCGGGCGAGCAGCTTTCCGTCGATCTCAAGGTCCATTCTGCCGAGGCCTACAGGCAGCTCAGCAACGACCAGAGCGCGATGATCGATTCACTGCGCCAGCAGGGCTACAGCGTCGATCGCATGACCGTGACCTACACCGCGCCGGAAACATCGAGCAACAACCAGCAGAGCCCCCAGGGCCAGCAGCAGCAACAACCCGGCACAAGCCAGGGGCAGGGCAGCGATGGCCAGGCTCGCAGACAGAATTCAGGACGACAGGCCGGTGATCAAGATGGTATCTCGCGCGCAGGTAACGTGGGTACGGACGATAGCGTTGCTGGCGGTGCTCAGCAGGCTCGTGCCGGGGGCGTCTATCTCTGACACTTTGACCACGCCTTGACCAAATGTTGCCTGGCAGTCGAGTGGTCGGCTCATCTACACTTCGCAGGTAGCGAGCGTTGCACAAGTTTGACCGCACATCAAGCCTGCGATCTTCAGCCGATGTCGTGTCGCCCGTCGCAACAAGATCGGAACGGTCGCAAGTGACCATCGAGAGTGGAGCGCCGGTGATTGTTGCAGAGTTGCCGGCACTCCAGCCACTGGCGCAACTGCCCTCCAACAAAAGCCGCAAAATATTCATGGCAGCATCTCCTTTCGATCCTAATGAAAATCGAGAAGGGCAACCGCCGCAAGCTATTTAAGCGGCTCTGAGTCCGGGCGACACGCGTGGCCCTGGCAATTGGGCGCATAGAATGCGCCCAATTTTGGGACTACATCTTTGGCAGAAGTACCTTGTCGATGACGTGGATGACACCATTCGACTGCTTCACGTCAGCGATGGTGACAGTAGCGGCGGTCCCGTTTTCATCCGTCAGGGTGAGCTTGCCCATGTCTTCCTTTGCCGTGAGCACGCAGCCTCCGACGGTTTTGATGTTGTGGCTGCCGCCGTCGTCCTTGATCATCTTTTCGACGGTCGCCGCCATGGCGTCGGCAGCAACCACGTGGCAGGTCAGGATCTTGACCAGCTTGTCCTTATTCTCAGGCTTCAGGAGCGTGTCGACCGTACCTGCCGGCAGAGCCGCAAAGGCTTCGTTGGTTGGTGCGAAGACGGTGAAAGGCCCTTTACCTTCCAGGGTTTCGACGAGGCCCGCCGCTTTGACGGCTGCAACCAGTGTCGTATGGTCCTTTGAGTTGACAGCGTTTTCGACGATGTTTTTGTCAGCATACATTGCCGCGCCACCAACCATTGGGTTTTCGGCATGTGCCAGCATGGTGCCTGCTGCAAGCGTAGCCGCGACTGCGACTATGCGTAGTGTGGACTTGATCATGGAATTCTTCCCGGTTTTTCTGGCCCCTCGAATAAAGGCCTCTCCCTAACGCCGATGGCGCGTATCCGTCATGGATACAGCGATAGCTACGGCCCTTCGCTAACAATGGTTTCAAAGCAAATATGAAATTTTGACGACACAGGAACGCAGCACTGAGAGCGAACTTTTTATTGCTAGACAAGTCCACCCTCGTTACGGCACACGTGTGAAGGTCTCGCGATAGAGATTGCCTTCAGCCGGCGTCGCCGAATGGGAAGACATAGGGATCAAGCACGACGTCTCCAAGTCAACGAGTCCGATCACCTAACGAAAACCGCACTGTTGCTCTCATCTTGGCATCTTTACCGTTGATCCCTGTTTCGCAACTGTGCTTTTGCGATACCGCGGCTGCGCGGCAACCTGGCCCGCCCTGCATTTCTGTCCGCCATGAAGGTGTTTCTGCAAATGTTGCGATTATCGCTCTCGGAATGGTCATCGCATTCCTGGTGTGCTGCGGCTGACCTGTCAAAAGTGAGAGCGTCGGGGATGGGACGTGCGGACCCTGATGTTTCCGCTTCTGAAGTAAGCGTATAATGACGGCACAGAACGCCCTCGATGAAGCCACGAAACGATCGTCGTAAGGGCAAATGCCCTGCATATCTGTCAAGCTAGACTGAGATAATAACCAAGGTATTTCTTAACAAACTCGGAGAATTTCGGCCGGGATATGCATGAACGGCATAAGAATCATTGCTCATTCCAAGGCTATTCAATAAATCGATAACGATTGACCGTCGATCTGAAAAGGAAAAAGATCATTTGACCGCGAGTTCGAAACAACCAGATCCGGTCGATATTGAGGTCGGAAGGCGCATTAAGCTGCAGCGCAGGATCAAGGGAATGAGCCAGACTGTCTTGGCTGATGGTTTGTTCGTCACGTTCCAGCAAGTGCAAAAATATGAGAAGGGGTCCAACCGCGTCAGTGCCAGTCGTATGAGCAACATCGCTCGGATCCTCGAAGTCCCCGTCTCTTATTTTTTTGAAGGAAATGAGCAGCAACCTGATCACGACGATGGCGATGCGATATCCCCGCTCAGGGACTTGACGCAATTCGTTGCCACCATTGAAGGCAGCAATCTCAACCGTGCGTTCTCGAGCATCCGATCGTCAGAAATCAGAAAGCGCATCATAGGTCTTGTCGCAGCGCTGGCAAAGGACCACGCTGAAGATTGATTGCTAAAGCACCCACCGAGTGTGTCGTCGATAATCATCGCCATTCGTCCGATACGGCAGGTTACTCCACAGCCTGCCGCCGACATTGGCGGCGTGAAGGGGCTTTGTCTCACCAATGAATAAACTTTCGCGGAGAATACCGTAATTCGACATGTGAGGCCACTTACCTGCGGACAGTCCACGCTGACGGTACGAAAGAATGGTTCCATTGGGACCACAAAGGTTCTCGCATCCATTTAAGGATGACGATCTCGCCGACTTCGGTGAAACTCTGCCGCGCATTGGGCAAAGTTTAAAGGTTGGCAGCAGCGAGCGTAATAGGCCAAGGTCGCCCATCGACGCGCGAGGTGCAGGATTTACAGGATTTACAGGATTTACAGGATTTACAGGATAAAATTATCGGGCGGAACCCTTCGCAGTACAACCCAATAAATAGTCTTCAAGAGTTGGAAATCTGCCAGCGGTCGGCATGCTGGAACACTCAATATCATATCAAAACGTGTCACTTGATCAGAAAAAGCTGGCAATACTATTCGGAAATATTCCGCCGAAAGGCAAAACAATATATAAGATGAATGCGCTTTCATCTTTATTGCATGATCTTTCGGGATAGTTAAATAAATTTCTCAGGCGCACAGATTTTATGTAGACGGTGCAATTTCATTTATATACCTTCGAGAAAGTTTCTTCATTCGTCGCAATCGTAGTTCTGTATTTGGATAAAATATGGTATATATATATGATGGCTTCAAGACTTTCTATCCAGCCAAGGTAATACACGCGCGATCTATAGATGATGTCATTCGCGCTGTGACTTATGCGACATCTTCCGGTTTGAAAATTCGGCCTATGGGCCTTGGATACTCTTGGTCTGAACACTCTTTCACAAATGGAATTTCTCTGCAATTGGATGGATTGCGAAGGCTCTGTGTCATCGATAGGGCTGCAAAGACCATAACGGTCGACGCCGGCGTGCGCATGGGCGATATTACACGCGCGCTCGGTCGGCGAAACCTGTGTCTACCATCACTCGCTTTTCTTCCAGAAATGACAGCGGGCGGTGCGGTGGCGACGGCGACGCACGGCACAAACCACCGGAGCGGTACGATGTCCGATTTCGTTGTGTCGATGGACGTCGTGCTTGCCTCCGGTGAGCTCAAGACTTTCGATAGAAAATTGGTGTCTGAGGCCGAGATGTGTGCGGCCAGGGTCTCAGTCGGCATGCTTGGGGTGATCACCAAAGTCGTTTTTCAAGCAATTGATATGCCGTGGGTCCGCTACACCAAACTTGAGATCGACCTCGACGAATTTATGGCGACCCGCACTGCCGTGTTGTCGCGATATTCGCACGTCTGGGTCCACTGGTCGCTCGGCACAAACAAGATAAAGGTCGATTGCCTGGAAGAGCGGCAAGATAGGCATGAGGGCTTCAATCCCTATGTCAGCCACCGAAATGCAGTTTGGGAGCCAAGACGGCAGTCGATGCTGAGATCGATAATCCGCCCGGCTGTGCATTTGGCTCAAGACATAATACGCTCAAACGTGCCGGCGACAAAAGCACGATCAAAAAGTGACGTTCGGATCAGTATGCAATATTCGGTCGACACGAAGGACTGGGAGCGTGTTGTGGATCGTATCGCAGCAAGTCAATTTGCTAGCAGAAACTTCGGAAAAATTATGGAAATGAAATTCGTCAAGGGCAATAACCTGTCCTACCTTGGCCCAAATGCGGGCCAGGATGCTGTCTGTTTCAATATTTATTGGATGATTAAACGAAGCGAACAAGATGAGATCCTGCGCCCTTTCGAGGATCTCATGCGCTCATTTTCAGCCCGACCGCACTGGGGAAAAGATCACAAGATTCCGGACGAAGCCTATATGAGATCGGCGTTTCCTCAGTGGGAAGCATTCGATTGCGTCAGGCGCTCGCTGGACAAAAATGACCTCTTCACAACCATCCGTTAACGCGGCGCGCGTCACCTTGCCTTCTACCGGGTGCCAGATGGTTGTGACGGTCAGACTGTGTGATTTGACCGGCAAATTGTCTTTCAAGACAATATCGGTGGGGCCAGTTGTCAATTCCCATCGCAACCAACAAGGGCTAAGGGTGGCTATTATCGAGCGCTTAACGGAGCACAGATGACATCCTCACCAGATTGGGAAGGAAAAAGATTTTGTCATGTGTCGTTGGAAATATTCGATCAGCACATTCAATCAGGCTAAGATCCGGACCGATTTTTTTGACTGGACGAGCGTCGTTCTTTGACCGCCGTTCTGATGTAGGTGAGATAGAAGATACAGTGTGTGCACACATACCCAAACTGCAGAAGCGCGCCGTAGATGAGGCACCAAACCAACAATTGTCCGGCGGAAACATAAGACGACTGAAAAAGGACTGCATAGACGCAAACGCCGGCAATCACGACAAGCGTGAAATGGAGTATTGGAAGTCTGATGGCGCACACCATGCCCACCAAAATCCAGACTAAGAAACTCCAATGCATCAACAGTTAGCTCCGAGACCCGCCAACAATAGCAGTGCAATCTTGTCTATAGCAGTCGCCCGATTTATGCAAATCTCTGCCCGCGCGCAGCGATAAAAATCGATGAACTTAGAAGACCGGTTCTAAAAGCCGTCGCGTTTTTGGTCTGACGGGCCCGGCCTGCGAGAATTTGTCTGCGGCGCACCGAGATTTGTCTCGGGCAATTTTTCAACCCGGATGAGGTCGCCGGGTTCGACCGCGTCATTGTCGCCCACCGCGAGGGTCCTGGTATGACCGCTCACCAGTCGATCAATCGTCGTTTCAAATGACTGCAACCCGTCTTCCACGGCTGAGTTGGCGACCATAGGCGCTTGTAGCGCAATATTGTCTAAAAGCGCGCGCGTTGTCTGCACTTTCTCAGCATTGGCTCCAATCTTCGCCCTGACGTCCGCGGCTTCGGTCAACGCATCCACACGGTAGCGATTGCGTAAATCGGTTATGTCCCGATCAACCTTCGCAACGTCTTGCTGGGCTTTCAAATTGGCCAGCGAAACATCAAGACTTCGACTTTCGAGGTCTGCCAGATTCTGGCTGGCGCCCAAGGATCGCGCCGACACGCTCAGTCCGGCAGATACCAGCTTATTGACGGTTCCAAGATCTTTACTGGCCAAGTCAATCTGCTTTGCCAGGGACGTGGCTTTCGACTGCAGCGCCTCGATCTGGTTCGAAGCAAGAACTCTTGCTTCATTGAGTGCGACGATCTCAGCGCTGATCGACCGCTGGCGTGTATCGAAGAGGTCTGCCTCTTCTTTCATGATGCGATCGACAATTGCCTGACCCGAATGGGTCGTTAGTTCTGGAGGAAAGACAACGGAAGGCTGATTGTTGATGATGGCATCGACCCGCGCTTGGCGGGCAAGGAGCCCAAAACGCTCGATATTCAAAGCACGAAGATCACCCCGCATTGTGAGCACATCACGTTGCAGACCCATCACGTTCACATCGACAGGACCTGTCATCCCCCCTGCCATGGAGAGCGCCTGAACCACCGTCAGGCCAGGACTATAAGCGTATTTTCCAGGCTTGGTCACCAGACCTGCGATGAAAAACGGCCGATATTCCGACACTTCAACCGAGGCGTTTGGTCGCTTTTGCATACCGACTTGGTTCTTCAACCGCTCGCCAATCGAATCTGAGATCTGATCGACGGTAAGCCCACTCGCCGGTACCACTCCGACAATCGGCAGCGACAGGGTTCCTGCGGCAGAGATAACAAACTCGCCGTTCAACGGGACCCATTCAAATGCGGTGCCGGTTACCGGTCGCCATTCGAACACCCGGATCTTCAATTTATCTTGAGGACCGAGGATGTAATCTTCCGCGAGGGCAGAATACCCACTTAGGATCGCCAGGCCGAAAATCGATCCAAGCAGCAGGCGCCAGGTTGGGGTTATACGCAGCCGTCGCAATGGCTGGCACAACAACAAGACGTTAGACGTGGCTCTCTCCCAAACTGCTGAACGCATGGTTACACCCCAATTGAACTTTGATGTTTGGCAATCTTCGCAATCAGCATCTTTATGCCGTCCTCATCGCACGAGCGGGACTGATCGCCTCATCGACAAAAGCGCCAAACCTCTCCACGAAGGCATTGGTGGTGAAGTCTCCGGCACGCCTGACAGCAGCGGCGGGATTGAAATCAATCTTTTCGAGCCTCTCGATGGCGTCTATAAGCGCCTCCGTGGTCTGGACATCGAAAAAGACCCCGCTTTCATCCGCGATAACCGTTTCTGTCGCCCCTCCTCTCCCGTAGGCGATAACAGGACGACCGCTGGCCATGGCCTCCACAGGAACAATCCCAAAATCTTCCTCCCCTGGAAAGATGAGCGCGCGGCAATGGGCATAGTGGTGCCTCAATACGTCAAACGGTTGCGGCCCCAAGATAGTCACAGTCGGTCCAGCAAGTTTTCTTATTCGCTCGAGCATCTCTCCGCCGCCAATCACGACAAGCTTGGCTTTCAGGAGGTTGCAGGCAATCACGGCCAAATCCGGCCTCTTGTAACTGACCAGTTCTCCGACCATCAGATAATAATCGCCGACATCATGCATGGCGGCCGCCTTGAATGCATTGGTATCAACAGGAGGATGGATTACCTGGGCGTCGCGCCGGTAGTAAGTTTTGATACGCTGAGCAACGGTTGCGGAATTAGCAGAGAAGTGATCGACCCTGTTAGATGTCGCAACATCCCAGTTGCGCAAGTAGTGAGCAAGCGGAGGCATCAGCATTCGCGTGACCAATCCAGAGCTCTCATAATATTTATTATACATATTCCAGATGTATCTCATGGGGGAATGACAGTAACAGACGTGAACCGCGCCCGGCATAGGCAGAACTCCTTTTGCTGGCCCCGATTCACTGCTTATCACAAGATCATACTCACTTAGATCAAGTTGCTCTAAGGCCATTGGCATCAATGGAAGGTATTTTTTATATAGCTTAGTAGAATATGGCAGCCGATTTATAAATGTAGTGACAATTTTATGACTCTTTATTACTTCTGATATGACCGTTGGGTCATATGCATGTGTGTAGATATCAGCAGATGGATACATCCTGCAGAGTGTTTCGAGGACCTTTTCGCCACCACGCATTCCAACAAGCCAGTAATGTATTATAGCTACACGCAAACGCAACCCCATTGATTATGTTATTGAATTGTGCTTCGCGAATATGAAGCAAAAGGACCATAAACCATACTTCATCCAAGAACATATTCAGTTTGCTTCACCTAAATATATCGGACGACTCCGAATTTTGATTAACTGCATACCTACGTTTAAATGTCGCGAGGAAATGATGCTGTTTAATTATGTTATTGTCAAACCCTTTACTACTTGTTAACCTATCTTCAGAGTGTAAAGCCGAGCCTCCGTAGGTGGTTAGCGTTGGCTCATTGAGGAGTATCGAATGAAAAGCGTCGATCTGATCACTGGCTTTGACGCATCGGAGGAGCCTACTGCGAATATTGCATCTATCCCGCCGCCGGTAACTGTAGATCACCGAAAAGCAGAGGATAGATTTGGAAGTTTCTTCAAATACCTGATAGATGCCTTTTTAGCCTTAATCGCTCTGGTGGCGTTGCTGCCATTGATCACAATGGTGTCCCTGATTTTACTGGCGACCCAAGGGGCGCCTATCCTGATAGCCCATCGCCGCATCGGAAAGCGCGGCGTGCCGTTTCACTGCTTCAAGTTCCGCACTATGGTGAAAAACAGCGATGAGGTCCTGGAGAAGCACCTGAAGGATAATCCAGAGATACAAGCAGAATGGAATGCGAGTCGAAAGCTCAAGAAAGACCCTAGGGTAACGGCATTTGGGCGCAGTTTGCGTCGCAGCAGCATCGACGAGCTTCCACAGCTATTGAATGTGCTTCGTGGGGATATGAGTTTGGTGGGTCCTCGCCCTATCACACAAAGCGAGACTTTATTCTACGGACCTCACATTGCTGACTACATAGCCGTTCGACCGGGATTGACGGGTCTCTGGCAGGTGAGCGGCAGAAGCGAGACAAGCTATTCCGAGCGTGTCGAAATTGACGTTCGCTACGTGGCAGAGCGAAGTTTAGTTGGCGATTTCGTCATTATGGCAAAAACTATTCCGGCCGTTCTCAGTACGCGTGGCAGCTATTGAGCATGGGAGATGACAACCATTTCCCGCCTCTTCGCTCTCAAGAACAAGTGCTGTCAAAGACCAACGCTGTCGTGCCATGCGGTCGGTACGACGACCAATAAATAAACGCTACGGCCGGCGCGTGGTCGCAGCGTAAAGACTACCGATAGAGGTGAACCGATGTCGACCTCTGACAGGCATGTCTCACCAGACATGGACGCGTCGACGTGAGGCTCACCGAACCCCTGAAATATCGTGTTTAATAGAGTACAGTTGATGGCGGTGGTTCGAAACCATTTCAGCAGATATTTCTGGCTTCGCCATCAGTCTGTGGCGACACCGTTGCGTGTGCTGGCATGAGTGTCGAGCCGATCGGCATTGCAACGATCTTGATAGGATTTTATTGCCTCCTTCGGGGAAGTAACACAACAATTATCGCGGCGGCCATCGCTTCGATTTTCGGCGCATCTGCGGCAATGCTCGTTGGCGCAGCGAATATCCAACCAGGCCACGTTATTCTTGGTTTTCTGGCATTGGGTGTCATGACCCGGCGCGAGGAGGCGCGCGCCCTTGTCCAGGCATTGCGCCCCTCCGAGCCTGGCTTTTGGCTTGCTGGTCTGGTCATCTACGGACTGATCAGCGCCTACTTTTTACCGCGCCTGTTGGAAGGCGCTACACAGATCGTGCCGCTTGGCAGCACAGTCTATGGCGAAACTCGATCCACCGTTCCCCTGACCACTGTGTCCAGCAATTTGACGCAAAGCGTTTACATGGTTGGTAATTTTATTTGTTTTACCATCACCGTTGCCGTTGCATCAACTCATCGAGGCTTCAATTCTCTTGTCGCGGGGTTGCTGGCTTGCTCGGTGCTCATTGTCGTATTCGCCTTTCTCGATATCGCAACCTTTAGCACGGGAACTCAAGCGGTTCTGAGCTTCATGAGAAACGCACGATACACGCTTCATACGGATGAACAGGTTGCAGGTGTCAAGCGCATCGTCGGATCATTTACCGAAACGTCATCGTTCGCACGCACGGCGCTTGGTACGTTTGCTTTCTGCACAACGCTTTGGCTGTGTGGCAGACGCCCTTTTTTGACCGGACTTACCGGTTTGATCTCGCTTATCCTTGTCGTTTTGTCCACGTCATCGACAGGCCTGGCCGGCGCTCCTGTGATCCTCGTTCTTCTTTATGTGACCGCCCTGTCGTTGAGCGGTCGTCAGAAGACTCGCAGTTTAACAACAGCGGCAATTATTTTCCTTCCCATCATCATGCTGGCGGTTTGCCTCTGGGTCGCTATCGACCCTGTTTTGTCGAAGATCGTTTACAATTACGCCGACCTCGTTGTTCTTGGTAAAGCGTCAACCGATTCAGGGATTGAACGCAATTCTTGGAACGCGCTCGGCATTAAGAATTTTGTAGATAGCTATTACTTGGGTGTTGGTCTGGGGACCGCGCGTACTTCGAGCCTGCTGCTCGCATTGCTGTCAAATGTCGGGCTACCGGGATTATTTTTCTATTGCGCTTTTACCTATGGTGCTTTGCTCAAGCGCCGCGGCCTTCCTGGAAGTTTTACCGCAGATGTCCGGCTTTCGGCCCGTAATGGCTGTCTAGGTTTGATGTTCGGAGATCTCTTGGTGTCTTCGGCAATTGACCAAGGCTTGTTCTTCTATCTGCTGGCAGCCTTAGCCACAGCAGAGCCAGAGCGCGCGACACGGACAGCCGCAATACCCTATCCTTTCCTAGGAGTTAAGTCATGAGTGAGACGGCATCCTTCACGATCAACGGTCGCTTCCTTGTCCAGAAGGCAACTGGCGTGCAGCGGTACGCGACAAATGTTGTCAAAGCGTTGGATCAGTTGTTGGCGACATCTGCGAAGCGCGTGAAGATTGTATCGCCACGGGGCGCTCGCGATCTCGGCTTGGCGAATCTGAGCCTCATTGAGGCTGGCCCACTCGCTGGCCACTCCTGGGAGCAAATCATACTGCCAGTGCGATGCCAGGGGCGTCTTTTGAACCTGTGCAACACGGCGCCGCTTTTAAAGACCGATCAAATCCTGTGTATTCACGACGCAAATGTCTTTGCGTCCCCCGAGAGCTACGGGCGCACGTTCCGCGCAGCCTATCAGACACTGCAGCCGGTGCTGGCGCAACGATCAGCCCGCGTCACCGCCGTGTCTCACGCTGCAGCCCGTCAAATCGCACGGCATTTGCCCGTCTCCCTCAAAGATATTGCCGTTATTCCCAATGGACATGAACACGCCTTGAAATGGGATCCGGCAAAAGCCCAGATTGCACCTGACTTCATTCAAGTCCTGGAAGCAACGACAGGACGTCCGTTTGTACTGGTTCTGGGATCACGGGCGCGCCACAAAAATCTGTCGTTGCTCGTCAATGCGGCGCCAGATCTGGATGCGATTGGAATCAATCTTGTGGTTGCCGGTGGCGGAGATGGAATCTACGCGGCCGACATTCTTCAAAGTCGGCCCAACGTAAAATTTATCGGGCGCGTGACAGACGACGATCTAGCCTATCTACTCGACAATGCCCTCTGCTTAGCTTTTCCATCGTTTACGGAGGGCTTCGGCCTTCCGATTATCGAAGCTATGGCGCGCGGCTGCCCGGTTGTCGCGTCCGACTGTGCCAGCATGCCCGAAGTCTGTGGAGATGCAGCTCTAATGGCGTCCCCGAACGATGCTAAGGCTTGGGTCGACAGCATTCGGGCCCTGGTGCTTTCGCCCGAATTGCGTACCGATCTTGTCGGGCGCGGTCACGAGCAAGCGCAACGCTTTCGATGGTGCGACGCAGCTGCAGTTTATCTCGATTTGCTCGAGAGACCCTCGTCGCAGGCACAATCCTATAATCCACCGCAGCCACGCCTTCCCCGCACGGCCGTGGTTGTCGCGACAAGGGGACGGCCTGAGGTTGTGAAGGCGACTGTTCAATATCTGCTTGGTACGCAAACATTTGCGCCTGAGGCATTGATCGTCTCATGCGTCAATCTTGCAGATGCCGGCGATCTTGTTGACAACCCGGCGGTGACCGTGTTGACGGGCCCTCCGGGTCTTGCCGCACAGCGAAACACCGCGCTTGGCGCATTGCCGCCGACTGCCGAGATCGTGGCTTTTTTCGACGACGATTTCATCGCAGATAAAGAATGGCTTAGGAAGGCCGCCGCGACGTTTCGCGACGAAAGCCAGGTCATTGGCTTTACCGGTCGCGTCCTCAAAGACGGCATCACTGGAGATGCCGTCTCCTTCGACGAGGGCCTCCGTCTCATCGATTCCGCCCCGCCTTGCGATTGGACATGGATAGAGCCCTACAGTCCTTACGGCTGCAATATGGCGTTTCGCGTCAGCGCCATTGGCGACACGCGCTTCGATGAGCGGTTGGTACTGTATGGCTGGCTTGAGGACCGGGATTTTGCAGCAGCCATTGCAAAACCGGGCGGTCGGCTCGTCAAGGGCGCTGATGCTTTCGGCGTCCATATGGGAGTCAAAAGCGGCCGCGTCGCAGGAGACCGCCTCGGCTACTCTCAGATCGCCAATCCCATTTATCTCCTATTGAAGGGTACCATGTCGTCAAAGCGGGTCTTTACGCACATCGGTGCAAACATGCTGAGCAATTTCGTAAAAGCCCTGAAGCCGGAGCCGTTTATTGACCGACGCGGGCGAGCCAAGGGCAACTTGATTGCCATCGCAGATGTGGTGTGTGGGAAAATCACGCCTGAGAAGGCCGCAATGCTGTCCTCTGCAAGCCGTACGCTTAAAGTCAATGTAGGAGCGAAGTCGAGATGACGAATAACAGTCCGCAACCTTGGGAGCGCGCTTCGCGACTATGGCGCTTTGACACTACCCCCGCAGAAACTGTCAACGAAGGACCACTTGCACTTCTACGCTCAGCTGGGGTGCTTGCAACTCGTCATAAATATAAACTTGTCGTCTTTACCACAGTCGGTCTTGCGTTCGGAGTGGTCTATGCGCACTCGCTTCCGAAGGTTTACACAGCGACGGCGACCCTTCTCCTGGAACCTCGGCGCCAAGCTGCCGTGTCTGGTCAGGACGGCGGTGCACAGGGGCTCGATTTGAACCGCGCCGACAGTGAATTGCAAATCATTCGTTCCGAGCGTCTTTTGAGTACCGTGTTCGACACGCTCGAACTGCAGAAAAATCCGGAATTCGGTCCGCGCCCTCCATCCAAGGTGAGCGTAATGCTCTCCAGTTTAAGGGCTGTGGCGGAAAGCCGGTTGAGGTCCGCGTTTCCCTGGACTTCCACGGCACTCGACATGGCAGAGGCCACTCCCACCCCTGTCGGCCTGGGGGTAGAGGAAGAGCTTAGAAAGACAACTGATGCTCGCCAGGCGGCATTTTTGAACTTTACCAGACACATCGAGGCTCGCCGTCTTGGCCAATCCTATGTCATAGAAATAGACTTTTCATCCTCTGAGAGAGATTTGCCGGCAGTTGTAGCGAATGCGGCCGTCTCAGCCTACATCTTGCAATCCGTCGCCTTTAAATTGCAGATGGCAATCTCCGGTACCGAGGCCTTACAATGGCGTCTCGATGCACTCAACGCGCAGGTTGACGCTGCCACAACAGCGATCAAAAACGGAGCGTTACCAGCGATCGGAACGCCGGACGCGGATGCCCGCGTCATTGGCGCAGCCTTGGCGCCGTTGAGCCCGTCCGGCCCCAGGACCTCACTCATCATCGCTTTGGGAGGAGTGCTGGGTCTATTGATCGGGTTGTTCAGCCTTGCACTTAACCTGGCCTTCAACCGCAAAATTCGCAGTGCCAAGGAGTTGGCACGAGAGACGGGTGTAGTCTGCCTCGGCATCCTTCCGGATGCAGGTAGCCGCAGCAATGCAACTTGGCGGTCAGATGGCTACAGAGCTGCCATGGTTGTTGGTCAACCCCGCAGTCCATACGCTGCTGCAGTCCGCAATCTTCGAACGTCCATCGAGATTGCTTGCTCGTCGGTCCGCAGCGAACGAAGCGTCGTCGTTGCCATAGCCAGCTGGGACGCACCGAGCGGAGCGTCGACACTTTGCTTGAGTTTGGCCCAATTGATCAGCCATAGCGGCCGCCATGTCACACTGTTCAAAGCTGATGTGAACGAATTGCCTGACAATGCCTCGCAAGAGACATCCATGGCGACGAATCTCGCGGACATCTTGATCGCAGACGTGAAGCCCGAGGAAGTCATATTTACACATGGCGACTGTGATGACATCGCCGTCCTCCCTATTCACTCGAAGAATGCGGAATCAAATCTATTCGCCGACTTCAGAGATCGTCGAGTCTCTCGTCTCATTGAAACAGCTCGCATCTCCAGCGATGTCTTGTTAGATCTGCCACCGCTGACAGGATCGACAGACGCGTTGGCGTTGGCCATACATGCTGATGCTGTTGTGGTGGTCGTTACTGAGGGACGCACGACAATCGATGAGGCCATTGACACAATTCAACAACTGCGCAGGGCCGGAGCAAATGTAATTGGGACCGTCCTTAACCGTGCCAAGGCGTAGTAAAGGCGAGCCACCGCCACCTGAGAACCAGCAAAATGCTGCGGTGGTGGCGCTCGACCAGATGACAGACGAAACCTTGATCGAAGGAATGCTGTCTCGCTCGACTGCTTCAAGACGCAGCCCGCGACGTCCCGCGTCCACTGCCCGTCAGATTATGCTTACAACCAACTACCAGCGCGGTGTGCTTGTGGATGCAGCGCCCTGAACAGTGCTTTTTCAAGTTGAGGAAATTCCGGGGCTTTCAAATCGACCCTAACTATTCCTTGTCCTATGCTTGTTAGCGCGTTACTTCACCATCGAAATTCGGACAACGGAAAAGTAATGAAGCGTTTTGGCGGCTTCAACCCAATGAATTCCGGTCCCCGCTAGGGTGAAACGATCAGCCCCGACGGACGAACTGGCCGACCACACTAGCGGTCACGTCAACCGGTTTCGCGGTCAAGCAGGGCTTCATGCCTGGTCAATGATTTCGAACCTGCCGCGGCCGACGGAAAGTCTCATCCCCAGTGCCAGAAGGGAAAGCGTATAGGCGACTGCTCCAGCCGCAGACACCATCACCAACTCAACGGTATGGTTCAATGGATACCCGACAAGTTGGTAACGCAATGCTAGAACGATGACCGCCATGCACCCGTTGGCTGCCCCCACTTTCCAGAGATTTTTTAACTGAACAACTATGTTGAGCGACAGCAATCGGCGAGCCTCCAAAACGTAGAAGCCGAACATGATGACAGACAGGAGCACTCTCGCTACGCTCGCGCCTATGTAGGAGTAGAGCAAGATACCCGTCGAAATTAGAATAATCCGCAACATCAGGTCTATGGCATTTAGTTTGAAGAGAATATTTGGGCGATTCACCGCCAAACCCACCGAATAAAGGGTTTGGAAATACGGCGTCGTGATCACTGACAGGGCGAGGATACTCAGTGCCGGCGCAGCACCTTGCCATTTTGCACCAAGCAATATCTCCGTCAGCAGATCTGCCGTCAGGGAAATCCCCACGCAGATCGGCAACGATATCAACATCGCAAAACGGGCAGTCTTTAAAAATGCGAGCCTGAGACGCTCCACATCCCCGGAAATACGCGAAAATGCTGACATGACAGACTGCATGGCAGGCCCAATCACACTCTGCGATGGCAACCCAGCCAAATCGCTTGCAATCGCGTATCGGCCAAGTGTTGCATTATCTGTGGCCGCTCCGATGAAAACGCGGTCGAATTGCCAATTCAATGCGGAGACAAGCTGAGACCCACTGAACCAACCTATAAAACTCGAGAAGTCTGAGAAGCGTGCCAGTGAGAATGCCGGCCTGTAGGGTGCCAGTACATAGGATACGATTGCCGAAATGATGCAGTTTGACACAAAATTCGCAGCAATCGCCCAGTATCCACCGCCCAATAAGACGATCGAGATCGTCAAAAAGAATGAGAAAAATTTGCCGCTGAACTCCATCATGAAGGCCCGTCTAAAGTCCAAATCACGCGCGAAATGAACCATCGCGGGGCTGTTGAAACCTTTGACGAAGGGGCCAACCGTCAAAACTGCGACAAGGGGTACAAGCGCGCTGTTATCATTGAAGAATGAAAAGGGCCATGCAGCGCAAAAGATGATGATCGCAATCAGTACGCTTCTCAGGATGCTCAACGTAAAACCCGTATCGAGATGCGTCTTATCGATTACGTCTAAGCGCAATAGCGCTTGGGTCACGGGCATCTCGAGCACAGTGTCCACCACTGCAACAAGAGACATACCCAAGGCGGCTAGCCCGAAGTCCGATGGTGTTAAAATCCGTGCCAAAACTAGCAATGTAAAGAAGTCGACTATTTTTCCTGCGAACCGCGAGACGATTAGCCAGCTAGCACCCTGAACCGCTTTAAAGGCAAGCATTGTGGCTCACTTGGTTGGCACGTGACAAAACGCAGCCACGCAACGTTACTTTCACAAAAGAGCGTCGGGCAATGCTGAGCGAAAAACAGCAAGCAGGGCCAATCTTCGAAAGCGACCTTTCTAGAGAGTATCCTACCGGCAGAAAATCGGCCGTCACCCGCAATCGAGCTTTGGACTTGGGGGCATCAAGGCGTTGGCGCTGCACTTATCCATCCTTTGATCGCGAAAATATCAGTCAAGTACGAACGGAGACGTCGAAGAACACTGGAAATGCATCACCAAGACGTACCACGTTTTCCTACATATAGGCTACAGGATATAAAATCGGTCCGCTCAGCCATAGTCAAAGAAAATCTCGGATATTTGGACAAATAGTGCGCTACGATCAGAACCAAATTCAACAACGATGCAGATATCTCGCCTGTTCTGCCAATTAGACTTTAAAATTCTTTTTTTTGAGATATCATAAATTTAGCGGCGGAGCGGGGACGTTTTATGACCGACAACCTTATTCATCAGGACCGCGCATCCTATTTCCTTGAGGAAGAATTTGACGCAGTTGTACTTGGTGCTGGAATATCGGGGCTCGTATCGGCGGCCATTTTATCGCGTCAAGGACACCGTAACATTCTCATCATTGACGACTATGAGCACGTTGGTGGAAACCACCTGGACTGGTCCTCAAATGGTTATACTTTTGATATTGGCAGCTTAGTTTTCCAGGATGATTCACCGCTCCTGTTCTATTTCCCAGAATTGCTATCTCTGTATCTACCAATTGAGCCGGAGTGGGCGCGATTGAACCCACAGGGAATGGTGACGAGCTATCCAATCTCGATCCGCGATGACATCTTTGGTAGTGGCCCCGTGGGCACCGTCAGGATATTCGCATCGGTCATCTTTTCTCGTCTCTTCAGGCGGCGAATGGACAATGCGCACGACTTTGCGCGCTTCTGGATAGGGGAATACCTGCTGGGACGTTCTGGGCTGGAGTCGTACATGCAGCGCTTCTACGGCATCTCGACCACAGAGATCGATATCGATTTGGCCAAAAAGCGCATGATGTGGATCAGCGAGCACGCGTCGTTGCGAAAGCTACTAGCGCGGTTGCTCCCGCGACGACCTTCGGGCAAACCAAATCGGCAATTGGCCAGGCCGAAAGCCGGCTTCAGCGCTTTGTATAAAGTGGCTGTTGACAAGCTTGAGACCGAGGGGGTCGCTGTCAGTTTGTCGGCGCAAATGAGAAGCATTGAGAAAGCCGGAAGTCAGTTTCGGTTGCGCACGAAAGATCGGATCGTCGTCACCAGCAGACTTATATCTACCATTCCGATCGAACGGACGGTCGCACTATGCGGCTTGGACCCCGGCCCTCCTCTCGAAACAATAACGCTGATCGGATTGTTTTTCAGTTTCAAAGGCGACCGCGGTTTCCGCCAGCCAATTATCTACAATTTCTCGTACAAAGGCGCTTGGAAGCGGCTGACTATGCATTCGGATTTTTACGGCCTGGTTGACGCTCGAGAGTATTTTGGTGCCGAGGTCATCGCCCATCACGCAGGCGGTACGATTGAGAGCGCTGAAGCAGATTTTCGTGAACACGTCTCTGAAAACGGCCTTTTCAAAGGCGAGCTTAGATTGGAAGGCGCCCGCGTGCTTAGCCATGCCTATCCTATCTACAGACGGGGAGCCGCCCAACATGCAGCAGAGGCAATAGAAAAACTGCGCGTATTCGGCATTGAATCTTTCGGTCGACAAGGCGGGTTCAATTATCAACCCACTGCACGATCTTCAACTGTGGAGGCCGAAGAAGCGCTCCGTCCAGCAGCTTAACCGTTTGCTTCAATTTACGCCCGGTTCTCTGACCTGACGTGGCGGCAGTCCGAACGTGGCTTGAAAGTCCAGCAATCACCACAAAATGCCCGGAGGCGTATTTGCGCATATTGCATATTCTCAATCACACAAATCGCTCCAACGGCCATGTCCATGCAGCAGTGGATCTTGCTTGCGCTCAGGCCAAGCTGGGACATAATGTCTGTTTGGCCAGCGGGGGCGGAGATTTCGATGAGCTGCTATCTCAAAACTCGGTTTCTCAGACCACTCTCTCCCATCAGCGCTCGCCCCTGTCCGCACTCAGGTCAATTGCTGCCTTGCGCGCTTTTGTCCGAAATTGGCAACCTGATATCGTTCACGCCCATATGATGACGAGCGCAGTGCTCGCATGGCCGGTGTGCAAGATCGCGGGCGTTCCCCTCATCACAACTGTCCACAATGAGTTTGAGAAAAGTGCTATCTTGATGGGGTTGGGTTCACGCGTCATAGCGGTGAGCGACGCGGTTGGCGCTTCCATGATCAAGCGTGGCATCAGTGCTCGACGCCTGCGTGTGGTTTTGAACGGAACAATCGGTTGTGCCCGTTCCGGGAACCGAACACATGTTGAATTGGCATTGCAATCTCCCAACGTCCTTTTCGTCGGCGGCCTGCACCCCAGGAAGGGGCTCCCAGATCTGCTCGAGGCGTTCCAAATAGCGCACCGGGATGTCCCGAACTCGAGGCTGTATGTGATTGGCGGCGGGCCGTTCGAGCAAGAATATCGCGACATGGCTTCAAGGATGGAGTGCGCCAGCGCCATCCTTTTTATGGGTCCACAAGATGATCCTTTCCGTTGGATGGCAAGTGCGGATATTTTCGCGTTGCCTTCGCATGCCGACCCCGCGCCCCTTGTGCTTTCGGAAGCGCGGGAGGCGGGGTGTGCAATCATCGGAGCGAACGTCGATGGCATACCGCAGTTGATTGAGTTCGGTGCGGCAGGATTGCTTGTCGAGCCGAGAGATATCGTCGGTTGGGCAAGAGTACTTAGATGTTTATTTGAAAGCCCGTCGCTGGTTGAGGAATGGCAACGCAAGAGCCAGTTCAACATTGAGCGCATGACTATAAAGCGCGTGGCTGCCGAAACGCTCGACGTTTACAAGAGCGCCCTGCGTGACAAGTCGCCGATCGTAAGCGGCTCCACGTACCCGGCAACAAAATGAAACTGATAGACCTGGAGGATACGATGGCAGTTTTGAAATCCCGGCGCGACGTGTTGATTGGATCGGCAGCGCTTGCAGCGGCAGGCACCTTGATCATGATAGGCACTGATGTGCAAGCTGATGAAACCGAAGACCCCACCAAGGACATGTCGCTGACATTTGACGAGAACTTTGCCATGTTGGATCCCGCCATATGGTACGCCGGCGCAAAACCAAGCACATCTGATACAGGCTTTTATGGACGATCAGCGTTCAGTCGGATCAACGGCGAAGATGGCTACAATCCATATGCGATCATTGACGACCCCTCGACAGAAAATGGCAAGGCATTGCAAATGTCGGTCCGTCATCTGGGTCGCAAAATGAATGTGCCAAATTATTATGGCAACGATAATCCAGAATATCAGTGGGTATCTGGGAACATTCAGACAGCCAAGCCCGATGGGACAATCCTGCAGGGCTGGCGAGAGGGATATTTCGAAGCAAGAATGTGGTTTCCGGCCCATTTCCTGACGTTCCCCGCATTCTGGCTGATGAACGGCAGAAGCATTCTTCACCCACAGACCACTGTCGAGCTCGACATCGTCGAGCAAAAGGGATCGGAAAGTGATCTATACGGGGCTTACCTGCACGAATGGGGACAACCGAACGAGCATCACCAAGGCGTTGGCGTTCCGACCGACGTCGACATCACCAAGGGATATTTCCGCTACGGACTTCTTGTGAAAGACGCAAAGTTCAGGCTCTATTTCGAGCGCAAGCCAGTTATCGACCCCAAAACCCTCGAACCTGTAAACTGGACGATCGGAAGAGCAGCCGAGATGCAGTCTAACAACGATGTGTACTGGCCGATACTAACATTGGCGCTGCGGGCCGACGTTCCCTATCCCACTCAGCTAGATCCAAACGATTATGAGGCCCACATGCGCGTCGACTATGTCCGGGTCTACACCTGAACTAAGACCGTTATTGGTGTCGCGCCGCTCTTACTGATTTTGACTAGGACCTGGGTAGAGCGAAGAGGTTCGACCACTCATATAATAGCCAACCATGCCTATCCATTCCTTCGCAGCCACGCCAAGGAGTGATGCGTTTGCCTCCGGCTGAGATATGTCAAATCGCAAGCTCTCCGTTCCAATTGTGCGATAATCGGTAACCCATGGTATCACATCGATACCCAGTTTACGGAATATACCAACAGACCGCGGCATATGGAAGCCAGAGGTAACGAGAAGGCAGTGGGACAAACCATTGGCCTCGAGGAGTTTCTTGGTATTGATGGCGTTCTCGAAGGTCGTGCGGGATGTGCTGTCTTGCAGTAGCCTGTCATGTTTGATTCCAAAGACAGTGAACATCCTCTCGGCGATAATTCCATCTCCCAAGTAACCGCCGGTAATAAAACCGTCCCCTCCTGATACGATAATGCGCATAGCAGAAAACTTGTTGGCCAGTCGGAGTGCTTCCACAAACCGGTCCCCCGCATCCGTCATTTCGTATCCCCCTCGGACTGTATCAACGTCGTTGGTAAAACCACCCCCCAATATGATGGCGCACTGAACATCGAGTGGATCAGCAGAAGGGCGCGGAAAGCGATCCTCCAAAGCTTCAACCATGACAACCCCGGTCGTTGTGAACAAAGCGACAAGAAGAATGGAAGCCGGCACCAGGACAAGCAACAAGCTGAGCCGCCGTCTGCGGAACCAGATGGCAACAAGTGCGAAGACGCAAAAAATGAGAGAAAGAGAAAAAGGTTGCAGAAGTATCCAAATGACTTTTGAAATAATGAACATTTTGTTCGCCTAAAAAGGATTAGATTTCCTGGAAGTCGGAGCGTTCGGACGACGTTCCCACCGTGAATTGACTTGCCAATGCCAAAGTCTCCGTCAACGATTGGACTACGGTCAGCCAACCGTCTTAGCTACCTCATTATCGGTTCTCACCGGTTTCATGTGATGGCCGACTAGAGGGCTCGATAGCCTTGCTCTGCCAATTGGTTCGAGGGACGGCCAAACCTGCGCCACCGGCTTTCACACTTTCTAACCGATCACCGAGCCTAGAACGCCGGTACGTCTCCCATTTTCACTGGTGCCCTGCCCGCGGCTGTCAGTATCGCCGCTGCATGGACATCAACGATCCGATCGACGTCAAAGCGAGAAACATAAGCTTTCCGATAATCTGAATACGTTTTCTCATAGCGGAGATTGTCGACGTAATAAGCCATAGCGGCCACCAGTTGTTCAATCTTATCAGCCTGAACCAGACGTCCCAGCTTTTCGTCGGTGAGGATGTCGCTAGGACCGAACTGACAATCAGTGGAGACCACCGGCATGCCAAATCGCAGAGCTTCGCAAATCGCCAACGACCATCCTTCCCAGCGCGATGTTGAAACAAAAACATCGCTCGCTGACAACGCGGGAGCTGGATTGTCCGGAAGATTGTCAAAAGTAATCACAGATTGCATGTTCAGTTGTGAAACTTGCTGGCGCAAGGCGGCCTCGTCTTCTCCGTATCCGACGATCCTCAGCCTTACGTTTTTTCGTATTCTTGCCAACTCCGAGAATGCAGATATCAGAATATCCTGCCCCTTCTGGTGGGTGAAGCGCCCCACATTGACGAAGGTCACAAAGTCCTGATCGATGGCACAATTCGATTGATCGTCGAACCGTCTGACGGGATTTGGCAGCCAGGTCTGGCGCACCTCACTGCCAAACATCTTTCTAAAGCTTTCCAACTGCCGCGGCGAAGTTCCAAAAACGTCGGACACGTGCCGCAAAAAATAGAACTTCATGAGGAAAAATAACACCTTCGCCTTCCAGTGACTGCATTCCCTATGCGGATTTCCATGCAAATAGACGGCGATACGCTGAGGGATACCAAGACACGCGATCATCACTAGAACTGCAGGTTCTATCTGAGGCACGACGACGAGCTGGTAGTCCTTGCATGACACGGTGCGCCGGCAAATTTTCATCATATGAAGAGTATTTCGACTGATGCGGGTGATCTCATTATAAGCGGGACGGGATTTCGGTCTATTCTTGTGCTCGGATGTGTAGAGCACATCCAATTCGATCGAAGCACCAAACTTGCGACTAATCTCAGAGCAAACTGTATCCACAACGTGTTCCACGCCGGCAAATGATTTAGTATTTTGTTGTATATATAATATTTTTATTTTTTTATTTACGACGATTGACGACATTAGCGATATAAAACTCCGCCTAAAGATAAATTACCGTAATAGAATGTTCTTTCAGGCCATTTTTCACAAAATAACGTCTAACTCAGCACCTTGAGGAGGAGTGCCTCCGCAAGTTCCAGAGCTATTATCTTATCTACCCCTAGTGCAAATCAACGGGCAATTGAATTCTTATTTCATTCGAAATAGAATGACTGCGAAATATGACTGATCAAATTCCAAAGAGGCGGGGTGCGAATAATGGTGCCCGTGACCTGCTCATGACAGTTTAAGCGCCGTCTTCGGTCACACCACGAGAAATATTTGGCATAAAATATCGTCCAGCTTACCGTTTTGTAACGCGTGCACCATGGCTATATGCGAAACGCAGCTTGCAGCGCCTTCCGCTTTTCTGCATGCCCGCAACACGATTTACAATATTCAAAATATCTCATGTTTAGAAATAAGGCTAGATTCCATCTTCTAGACTATCTGTACTCACCATATGCTATATACAGCTACGACTGTGTAATTCCGTCAAAGGTTTTTTTTGAATTACAACTTTCATTCTGTGATTCCATACTTGAATGATACGTTTTATTAACCCATTAATGGCTTCATTGACGGAGCGAATGGTTTTGTGAATTTCGATTCGAGGCGCAGCAACACGATTCAGGTGGTGATAACCAGAACGGTGCGATCTCCTCGCTGAAACAAGCTTTTGGGGGATCTGGCGTGGTTTTTATTTCAAGGTGCGCTCCTGCCATCCTCCTGGTTTTTTCGGGCTGCGTCAGTGGCCCTGATTATAAGCCGCCAATCATGCCTTTGCCGGCCACTTTTTCAGAGCCGAGCGCCGGATCTTCTGATGGTATCGTCTCCAGGGAATGGTGGCGCGCCTATAGCGACGAGACACTGGAGGCGCTTGTCACCAGGGGACTCTCTCAGAATATTACCATTCTATCTGCGATTGAGGCGATCAACGCAGCCCAAGGTGATGTCGTCGTCGCTGGATCTGGTGGGTTGCCAAACATCGCAGTTGGCGCGGACCAAACCATAAGCGGTGAAACGGGAAATCTCCGCACAGCGGCGAGCAGCACCAGTACGTCTCGCGGGGGAGCAACGTCTTCATGGCTACTCGATTTCTTTGGGCAGTACCGTCGAGCCCGTGAGGGTGCGTTGGACTCGCTCGATGCTGCCTTTGCGACTGTCGATGTCGCCCGCCTGGCTTACGTGCAGGACGTGGTCACCGGATACATAAATGCGCGCTACTATCAGATTCGTATTTCGATCGCCCGGGAAAACCTAAAATCTCGACGAGACACGCTTAACCTTACAAAGTTCCAGCTCACTGCCGGCGCTGCTTCGAGGTTGGATGTTGTTCAGGCGGAGGGACTGGTCAACTCGACACTTTCGGAAGTTCCCGGTTTGGAAGTAAGCTATCGCCGGGAGGTTCACCACATCGCGGCCTTGCTTGACGCGCCAGCAGCCGAAATTCTTGAGCTGATGAAACGCGGCGAAACGCAGCCAGTATACAAAGGTGGAGTCTTTGCGGGTGTCCCAGCGGATTTGATCCGCAATCGTCCGGATGTGCGTCGTGATGAAAGACAACTCGCCGCCGCTGTCGCACAGATAGGAATCGCTCAAGCCCAGCTGCTACCCAGCATCACACTCAATGGCAGTATCTCCCCCTCTTACATCCATACGGCCGGTCGCGGCGGAGGCTTGACCACCTGGTCTTTCGGCCCGGCCTTAAACCTGCCAATTCTCGATGGTGGCCTGCTGCGGGCAAACGTAAAAATCGCCGAATCCAACGCCAAGGTTGCCTACCTGACATGGAAAGGAACTGTGCTTACCGCCGTCGAAGAAGTCGAAAATGGTTTGGTGGCCGTCAACCGCGACCCGCAAACAATAGCAGCACTGCGTGCCCAGGTTAGGTCTTATCGCGACGCTGTATCGCTGTCGACGGCAAGCTATAAGGACGGAGCTTCCTCATTACTAGATGTTCTTGACGCACAACGCTCCGTTACCAATGCCCAGCAAAATCTGGCTGCTGCAGTCCAGCAACTTGCAACCGACTACGCAGCTTTAAATGTCGCCATTGGCGCCGGGCTTATCTTACCGACGGATAGCAAGGGTCAGTCGCGTCCCGCAGCCGAAAAGCATGTTGCAAAACTCGGCGTTTCTAACGAGTAGTCGAAGTTGCCTGTAAAAACAGGGATCATCGCCGAAACAGCCGTTTGATCATCGTGCGTAGCGGCGAATTTTTTTTAGGATTTATCCTGAACTCAACAATGGCTCGCGCAGCACTGTTGGGCAACAGAAATAACAAGCCGGCGACCAGATATCGAGACAGGGTCTCGACGCTCGAAAATGATTGCGCAATCTGCTGACAATACCGACGAAGAAGGGGGAGATCGATACGTTGTCCCTTGAGGATTTGCGCAAAAACCTCATGCTCCACCAGATACAAATAATCAGGCTTCATCTCAAACATCGCGCCGTCCAAGAGTTTTCCGTCCCTGCTCAGCCTTTCAAGATGTGCAAGGCGCAATCGAAATACCCGCATCGTCTTCTCCATCCCGAGGTGAGAACTTGAACCAAACCCAGACATATTGTTATTGTGGATCCTGTATTGTCCCAGAGCTTGATCAATGTGCACCACCCGGCCCTTGAAAGGGGCTGCTAAGTAAGCAATGCCATCAATTCCGAAATCGTAGTCGATGGCGCCAATCGTCAGGTACACATCGCGACGGTAAATATTGCCTGAGGTTGGCGGAGTAGGATAATATCCGTGACGATTGATACTCTCGATCATCTTTCGATTGTCGTAATCGGGAGTCAAACGCGGGAAGGCGTCCCCTATCTCTTGTCCCTGTGCATCTATGGGCTGCAGCATGTACTGAATTTTCGTGACATCGGGCTCCAGATAGGGGGACACAGTCAGAAGAGCTTTTTCGTCCAAGATATCGTCAGCATCGAGGAAGAGGACGTATTGACCTCGGGACGCCGCGAGACCGGTAAGGCACGCGGAAATAAAGCCGCGGTTTTCGGTGTTAATTCCTATTATTCTGTCTGAATAGCGGCTGATGACACTCCACGATGTGTCGGTCGATCCGTCATTGACCACAATGAGCTCAAAATCAGCACTTGGCTGATTGAGGACACTCTCGATAGCAATGGCTACATAATCTTTATAGTTGTAGCAGGTAATAATGACACTAAAACGCGGCTTGCCGTCGACGATCATTGATCTCACTCCAGCCACATAAACTAACCACGATGCCCCCGTTGTCGCTGAGCACCCATGCCATGATCGTGACGTCGCAGCGGACCACGATGTGAGCAGAAACGAAATGCAACTCGAACGATGATGGACACGAGGCTTACTCCGGAAGAGATTTCAGTTGGCTTTTCTTCGATCGAAACGCGCAAAGCGATACGACATTGGTGGCGTCGACATCTGGATGCGAATGCTGATAGTGTGCCCGAAGCAACATGCTTTTCAAATCCGTGCAAGGCAAACCACCTATCGGCTGGTCTGGAATACTTATATTCGGCTTTCCCGGCACATGAGAAAACAACGCGCTTTTCACAGTCGCTCTTCGCACAAGGATCGGGTCAGCCTCATCTTTAATGAGGATGTCGATCATGGAGGCCTGTGAGGCGACCCCTGCTGCGCGCAGCGTGACCTGCTTGATTGACGACCAATAAATAATCTGACCGGAGAAACGGTGGTAGACGATCCCGTCGGTCCTCACTGTGAAGAGTGGCTTCCACGGATTTCGTTTGCCCACAGACCACCCCAGGATGCTGAGGAACACACAAAATAGACCTGTCACCCAATGGTTTAGCATATCGCTCTCGCGAAAAAAACCGTGCTGCTGAGCCGAAATGTTGGCTGTGTAACAAGCGACAAGCACCGCGCACACAATCACAGATCGCCATAGTTCTCTATAGGAACCGCAATAAATGACGATCTCATCGGGATACGTGGTCCCTACCAAAACTGGATCATTTAGTTCAAAGACGGCAGTGCTCAGTGTTTTCGATCTGTTAGGACGAATTATGGCCATTGCCTGTCCTTTTCAGTGAAGCCACGCCACGATAACCGCCGAAGGTGTCGAGGACTGTTACGGCGTCAGAAGCTGAGTCTTTCCTTGACCATTTGCGCATCATGACGGTTCAGATGCCATCGGCCGATCTGGCGCAGCGATCGGCAAAGTAAGCGACTTCAACGCGTGCCTGACGGCTGCCGTCAGATAGACGGGTTGGACCGCGTTGCGGTACCGTCCGATGAGATCGCCCGCAATTCGCACCGAAAGTCGTGGACCAGACAGATGAGCTCCGCTGATATCCACACCAGATAAGACACGTATGCGAGGCACGGCGACGCCATTGATCAACGAGTCACGCTTCATGCGTGTCCGGCCGAGGGTGGAGACCAGATCATCGTTTGCGGTGTTGCCCCCGACCTTTTTGATGAACTGGTGCAACTTTCCGCCCACAGGACGTGTATGGCAGACGGTCACGCTGTCAAGAATAGCAACGGATTCGAGCTTTCCGCTAAGTTCAACCGCCAGTTTTGGCCAAACGAAATCCATTCCGAAACCGCTCTTGGAATCCTTTAGACTTTCCAGGGTCTTTGCCAGAATCGCTCGACTGAGCACCGGCACCATAATCTCCACGAAGTTGCTATACCGCAGGTCAAAGCTCGGGTGCTGAAGCGTGATCAGATGAGAATAATAGGAATTGCTGTCCAAAGATGGCTGATACACTAAGAGACCGTAACTCCGACCCGCCGCGAACAGTCGATTTATATCATTGGTCGTAGCCCTGATATCGTCGTCTGGAAACCAGAAGTACTCGTAACTTGTCAGTGCCTCAGGATGCTCTTTAAAAAAGCCATAGATCCCGTCCCACTTCCCGCCCTTGCCGCGATGCACATAATTTGCTTCAGGAAATAGCTTTATTTCGTCAGTTCCGAAGTAACTTACCGCCACATCGAATTGCCGTCCTTCTCCGCACCAACTTTCATGAAGACTTTGGTCTCCACAGCGCACCACCGCCAATGTGGGTGCCAATACAGGAGCCATGCAAACCTCCGACCGAATAATATTGGCACAACGCTGGAGCTCACACTATCGCACAGTCTTAATATTTCAAGCTTAATTTCCGATTAAAATTGACATAATTCACTCTTCCTTCGTATATTAGCCTGCACGATGGACAAGAATAATCGTAAAAGGAAGCTTACGTTGCGCTTTTGTTGTTCGGATAGAGCAGCGATAGCCGTCACAAACCCAACTATAAACGCTTATCTGATGAAATGGCGAACTCCATCAATTCAATTAGAAGCATAAGTCCTGCAATTCCGGAACGTTGAGCATTCAAGACAGAACTCCGAAGCAACGCAGAATAGATAGCCTTATGAAAATGTACAATTACTCAGAGATGCAGACTGACGACCTCATTAGCAGGTGTGGTGGAGACCCTGGCGCGATCATAATGAGAACGTGTATTGCATCCTGTACCTTCTTTTTCCTTTATTTCAGTTTGTATTTTTATGGCCTAGCTGGAAGCTTGCTTTTTTGGGGCCCCTGTACCTCAGGGGCGCTTACTTGTTTTATTCCATTGGCGGGAATGCAAAGTCGGTTTAAATCCCTATAGAGTAGACTTGGTAATGCACTTTACGGAATTTAATTCCGTTGCCGGGTGCAGTTTGCGAGGGCGCTCCTTCATAACGCTCGGCAGTTCGACGGTTGTCGACGCAGCCCATCTTCAGGCGATCTTTGCAGCCATCGGGCATTTTCCTGGGCTTAGCTCTCGACCGAGAAGTGCGTGTCTATTCAAGATTGGGCTGGGGCGCAGGAGGGTGCATCCGTCGCGATCATGAGCGGTAACGCAGAGATCCATCGCCATCCCGGCAGCATCGACCACCTCGGTGGAGGTTTGAGTGATCGGAACGATGGCTATGCTGCTTTCTCGAAACCTCATCTTGCTATCGCAAAGTGCCCAAAGAACCCGCTGAGCGCGTGAGGGCTCTGCCGTAGACCGCACTATAGTTTAAATATAGGTTGGTTATGGAAAACCGATCCAAATTCGACGAGGCGCGCCCTTTCATCTGCGACAGCAACTCAGGGTCTCTCAAAAGGATTTCCAATTTTTCCGTGAGATCTTTTGGATCGCCTGGCCGAACCAGAAACCCGGCCCGCCCTTCATCGAGGGCTTCGGGAATCCCTCCGACCTCTGTTGCAACTATTGCGCATCCAGCGCTACGGGCTTCGATATTTACGAGACCTAATGGTTCAGCTAGGGACGCCAGCACAAATATATCCGTTTTAGCTAGCACGGTGGCTGGATTGTTGATCTGACCCAAAAATCTAACGCGACCGCTTAGGCCAAGCTTTTCGGCTTGCCTTTCCAACTCGTCTTTGTCGGGTCCATCGCCCACAACGCAAAGTGTGACTTCATATTTCGCCGCCAACACAGCGAAAGCGCTGATTAAAAAGTTCACACCTTTTCGCGCATGAAGGCCGCATACCGTCGTTATAAGTATTCCTGGCGGTTTTTCGAATACGGCTTTATCCGGTAAAAGGCTTGTCCTGAAGCCGCCCAGTGTTGCGTTCAGTACCACATCAACCTTACTTTTCTTGAAGCCCATTTCACGAAGGCGGGCCGTATCTGAATTGCTGACCGCAACGATCCTATCGCCAAGTTTCATGATCGACGAATGTTTGTCGAAGGAATTGTGGACCGTCGTGACCAGCCTAGCGTTTGAAAATCTAGTCGCGAAATAACCAAAGATCGCGCCGGCCATCATGTGCGCATGGACAATGTCATACTTACTCCGCCTTACCAGAAGCGAAAGAGAAACAAGCGAAGCCGCCAATTTAAATGGATTTTTGCCGCGCTGCATAAGTTTAATATGATGCGCCCCCATCGCGCTTAGACCCTGTTCGTACTCGCCCCCATGGCTCGCGTAGCCCACAAAGTCACCACTCGCCGCCTGAATGCAGGCTAGATCAACAGCAAGGTGAACGTTTCCATGTCCATGATGACAATGATTGGCCAAATGAAGAACGCGCATTTTCCGATACCCCCCTAGTAATCCGGCACTATTCTGAGGGCAGCACCGTCGGCAATCTTTAAATTGCTACTCCCTTGCAAGATATAAGCTTAAGGTAGTGATTTTGTATACCTTCATGTAATCCACTAAGGAAAGCAGATAACCAGCAAGCCTTAGCGCATGCGGCTTCTATCATGATGAGGCAGGGTGAAGGGTGTCCAGGCCATTCAATCTCTCCGTTTTTGTCACAAAATACGAAGAATCTGATTGCCGCCCTTCACTCAACCCCGCATCTGTAACGCCATTCTTGAACAGACACTGAACGACCGAGATCGGATACGACTTGGCTTGCCATTGCAACCTCGAACGCGCAAGTCCCTGCCACACGGGGTCCGCATCGTTTTCGTGATTGTCAGGTCCAAACACGAACATGCCGCGACCAGTCGTCTGCATGTAAGCTGTCTCTATCATGCACTTTAGAAGGTGCGACGCGGCACCACTGCCGTGATCCTCTGCCGCTGCGGCCTCCATGAAGAACATGATCGGTCCAAACGTAATTCCCATAAAGCGAGCCAGCGTTTTGTCACCGCTGACGTTCCGAGCGGTGAAGCTAAACTTTGAGGTGGTAAGGACCCGGCTCAACGACCGAATGACCAGGCTCGCTCGCGACGTCAAAATACGCTTCTTTTTAAAAAGGCGAAGTCTAGAAAGCTCAAGTGGAACGAGGTCGCAGAAAATCTGCCATTGGCGGCGGATTGCAAAATCAAGGCCTGGATAGGACCGTTCGGCTTTCTGGACATTTCGCCGGGCATTTTTGCTGACCTCCTTGTAAAAAGCATCAAAACTCTCCCACCGCTTGAAATCAATCGCAATCATATCGACTGCCGCTGTCGATATGACGGACACTCCAGCGAGCGCGTGGAGCTCCGCAGATCGGCATTTATCCAGACACCAGTCAGATCCATAGCGATAGTATCCATCTCCCAGATGGCTAAGCACCGCCCGCATCGACAACGACCAAAGATGCCGATAGTCCGGGAGCACCTGAATGGCATCGCAGAACACATGGTCGCTCTTACGAATTCCGACCGCACATTGACCGATTTTCACCTGATCATCGGCGGTACACAATATAATGTCCAGCCGCACCAGTCTCATCAACGGGTTGTAGTCAATCTGCCACATCCGGGATGCATGAAAGGCGCAACGGAAAGACGCTTCGCATCTTTGAGCGAATGCGTCCCAACTGGTGGCTCCCTGTGTAAACGCAAAAACCCGGATTGCCACTGGGCTTTCCTGCAATTTGCGCGACGCGATATACAACTCCTGCGTCAATTCATCCACAACACATTCCTGCATAAAAACAGATGGATAGCTTTTCAGACATTTTTAGCCGCGTTCACTAGGAACTAGTTTTGGCTACACACAAGCATGTCAGTGTCATTATTTTAATCGGGTAAGATTAATTACTCATGGAGTCAACCATACCGGAATAACTTTACTCCAAAAATATTGCGGAATGTCAAGTGATGCCTGTTATTCTGACCGAGATATCTTCCAGCCACCCCATCGAAACCCAATACTCTATTCTATCGGAAATATTTGCTTTTGCCAGATGATGCGAGCGGCGGGTGGTCGGCCAATCTGTGACAGGGACGGTGTCCGCGCGCCGCGCAGAACGACGCGATCTCTGTGGGCCGCAATAGGTGCTTAATCTCGCAGCTCTTGGAGGACGTAGCGAGATGGAGTTTCGTTCTGCACGAGGGGCATGCCAGATCTCATACTGTTGCCATTTTCAATGCCGTCGCCTTTTATGGGACGTCGATCGAGCAGACATCGCACAAGATGTCTCCTCGTGCGGCTTGGCGCAAGGTTCAAGACGTACGGTCTGCTCTTCCGTGTTGTAGAACACTTTTAGGGTTAGCGATGATCGCACTACTTAGTATTCCCGCCGCAGCGTCGTCGATGTTTGTTCTGCTAGCGGTTTTTGCGCCGAGACTGGCACCATTGGTTGACGACTTCGAGGAGAGCAATGTTCTGCCCTTCAGGAAGCCCCATAGAACCAGTCATCTATCAGACTGACAGGCGTCAAGCGCGAGTTCCATTGTCCCATTTAGGGAAAGAAAAAGCTAGCGCGGTGAGAGCCTTCTAGACGCTTACGTCGTATTTTCCCTTTGCATTATTTCGCGAATGCGTCGACTGTGGCAGTGAGATAAGGCCTAGGTTTCAACCGCAGATCCACCTTCGAAAAGCGGTGCAAGGTTCGGGGAGCTTCCCTTGATAAGGCGCATCGCCCCAGCCGGTCTCGTAACCCTTACCATCTGCCTTTTCATTCAGTTATCTACAGTCGCTGCGTGGGGAGGTAGAGCCAGCCCGGCTTGTCTTTATTCGATGGTTGACGCCCCAGGTCGGGTACTTTGCATTCATGCCGGAAGCTTGAACCGCGACATTTGCAGCGCGATGGAAACCTTTGCGACGAGAAGCCAGCTACCGCCTGACTTCTTTGCACGTCTAATATGGCGCGAAAGCCGTTTTAGGGCGGAAGCAATCAGCCCAAAGGGTGCTCAGGGCATAGCGCAGTTCATGCCGGCTACCGCAGCGCTTCGTGGTCTGAAGGACAGCTTTGATGTATTGGAGGCCCTCCGGGCATCATCCCAATATTTGATGAAGCTTCGGACCCGCTTCGGTAATCTTGGACTCGCAGCTGCAGCCTATAATGCTGGAGAGCAGCGTGTTTCGACATTCCTGCTTGTCGGAGGCTTACCGTTGGAATCCAGGAACTATGTTTTTGGGATCACGGGGCACACCGCAGACGAGTGGAGGCGCTCGCCGAGCGACCTGATCCTTCCGCCACTTGACGAACACCGCGCGTTCATGGATGCCTGCGTCGCGCTTGCTGCCACACGACGTCTCGTGGAGCCAGCAGATCAATCTGAAGGTGTTTGGATGCCGTGGGGAGCACAATTGGCAGCAGCACCAAATAGTGTGACTGCGCGGGCGTTATTTACACGGATCTCTGCCAGGTTGCCGGCCCCTTTAAACACGGAGGCACCTTTGATTCTGCGCAAGATAGATCGGGATTTTGGATATAAACCGCGCTATTCTGCTCGAATAGGAAGGACGCAGCGTAGAGATGCGGAAGACGCCTGCAAAATTGTGGAGCGCGCCGGTTTTCCATGTTTGGTGTTCAAGAACTTTTAATGCATGAACGCGCAGACATCCTGAGCTAGCGTGCGCAACGAACAGCATCTCGTGCGTTTGCACGGGATATGACCGGGCGACCAACGCTCTGGAATAGCCGAGGTTGGCATGCGCCACCTGCAGCTCTCTTCGCTCGCTTCCAATGATCGCCCAGTCCTCCGACAAAACGAACTGAAATGCTTCGCCAGGCGCGAACGTTCCAGCCAATCGCCTGCAGCTCGATCTGCAAAGCGGCGCTCCACTTGCAAGCGAACGCTGCACTGGATTGTACTGGCCTTCATAACCAAGGCTCGTCAGTTCGGCGTCGAACTGCTTCAGGGTCCGCAGCCTCTTAGGCGATGCGGCGAGCTTCGTTAATGTCGTCGTCGAAGACCTCGGCAAGTATGTCGAGAATTTTTAAGACCGGCTCAGAATTGCATGAGTAATAGACATTTCGCGCATCACGGCGCCTCTGGACGAGATTGGCGCTCCGAAGCTTTGCGAGATGTTGTGACAGAACAGACTGGCTGAGGCCGATGGTTTTGGCGAGATGCCCCACAGACATCTCGGTTCGGCAAAGTATATCGAGAATATGGAGTCTGTTGGCGTTCGCCATAGCATCGAGAAGCGCGGCGGCCTCCTGGATGTTCAAAACAGATTGGTATCGTCTCGTAGCCATAGACATCCTATCCTATCCAATCCTATCCTGCAGGCAGCCAATCTCATGATTGTTGCTTTCCCCGCGCGAAACGCGCAAGGATCACCAACCTGACGCGACGCAAACATTATAAATCTTACATTAAACTCCACTTTAAGAAGTGAGAGTTTTCACATGCCTCGCGTGAATTAATTTACGTCTATTCAATCGAATGAGACTTGCGCCGCCTCGATAATCCGTGCGGCGGCCTTGTGGTGAAGGAACTGCGTCCAGAGACTCATGCATTGCTAATCAAATGGTCTTCAGCGATCGGGATGTCAATCGAGCTGTCAGAGTTGGTGCTCTCCTGGAGCGCTTACCGAAACAGTCAACGCCAACGGCATTCTGGAACCGTCCCGATCGGCAAAGGTTGGTGCACAGGTCACGGGGTAATTATAGGCCGTCAACGCCTCGCTTGGAGAAGAAGTCAAGGAACGAGATCTGATCGCCGAAGTCGAATCTCTACAGGAGCAGAACGAGCTGCGGCAGGCAAAGGCGTCGCTGGCGGATACGATCGACACGACGCGCATCGACGTCAAACTCCACACCGTCAGCCGCACCCTCCACCCGGATATCCCGAAACGTCGCAAGCATCAGCTCCGCGCTCGTCCTCAGGAATGCGCTGAGCGTTTTCGATCCGGCGATCTGCATCTGGCGGCGCGTAACTCGGCGGGCGTTGATCAGGACTGGACATCAAATAGCGAGCAGGTGTTTTTTGAAGTCTGATGCCGGAAAACTCACACGCCTTGTCTACCACTGGAACTCTCGGCGGTCTTCTTACTTCGCCGCTGTTATCGGTTCCTTGATCTAACAATTTGGAATTTATTGCTCCTCTTGGAAGAAATGCGTAGACTGCTAAAAATTCTCATTGATTGTCGCTCTGTCGATTTTCGAGTATTTGCCGTCTTTTCATCTGACGTTAAAAGAACGAGGGAAGGAGGATCTCGGCCGGAATGACCGTTTCAGCTCTTGAACCCGTCAACGCCATGCGCAAGCGGAGCCTTTACCAGGAACTTTACAACCAATTGAAAGATGACATCTTAGGCGGACGCGTCTCCACTGGTACCGTCTTGCTGGAAGGCCCTCTCGCCGAACTTCTGGGCAGCAGCCGAGCTCCTGTCCGCCAAGCTCTAAGGCTCCTTGCAGCAGATGGCCTGATTAACCGCTTCGAAGGCCGCGGTTTTGTCGTCGGCCCGGCTGGAACCAAGATTAAGCGCGTCAATATCACAGAAAGCCTCGGACACCTCGTTGATGCGCAGGACAGGCCTTTGTTTGCATGGCAGGCACTTTACGAGGATGTGGAGCGAATCGTTGTCCATCGATCTTTTTTCGGGCGTTTTCGTATCAACGAGTTGGAGCTGGCCCGTTGCTACGGGGTCGGTCGCACCGTCGCTCGAGATGTGCTTGTCAAACTTGAAACACTGGGTATCACGGAAAAGGATGACAGCTTCCGTTGGTCTATTGTTCCCTTGGACAGCCGCCGCATCACCGATCTTTACGAAGTCCGCGAGCAAGTCGAGCCATTGGCGCTTGCACGCGCCATGGATGCGGTGCCGGACGATCATATCGACAGGATGCTAACGCGCCTTTCGCAGACGCTCGAGACCTATCCCAATGTTTCGTCCGCGATTATGTATGATCTTGAACTGGATCTGCATGTTCGCAGCATCCAGCCCTGCCCGAACAAGGAGCTTCTCAGTATTCTGCAGCGCACCCACTGCATTCTCACGCTGAGCAAGCACGTGCTCGGTATCCGGATGGAGATGCCAGAATACGAACCCTTTCTGGCCGAGCATATCACCGTTTTCCGCATGATGCGCCGTCGCGACAAGGATGGGCTGATGCTGGCCATGCGCAGCCATATCCACGGGTCCAAATCTAAGGTTGTCGAGCGAGCCGCGACCGTGCGGCAAACTTGTCAGCCGGACGATTGCAGCTTCATCGTTTGATCTATTCGCTGGTCAGGTCACCGCGCCGACCTGCCACGGAACAAATTCGTTGTCGCCGTAATCGTAGATTTCGCTCCGTGTCTTCTTGCCCGATGCGACGGCAATGATGTCTTCGAATATCCGCTCTCCCGCAGCCTCGATCGTATCCTCGCCGGTAACAATGCCACCGCAGTTGATATCCATATCCTCCTGCATATGTTCATACATTTCGCTGTTGGTCGCAATCTTAATGCAGGGAGCAGGCTTGAAGCCGGAGACGGAACCGCGGCCGGTCGTGAAACAAATGACATTGCAGCCGCCGGCCACCTGGCCCGTTACCGCGACGGGATCGTATCCGGGCGTATCCATGAAGACTAAGCCGGGTTCAGTGACGATTTCGGCATACTCGTAGACGGCCTTCAACGGCATGGTGCCGCCCTTAGCAACGGCGCCCAATGACTTTTCGAGGATTGTTGTCAATCCGCCAAGTTTGTTGCCGTGCGATGGATTGTTGTTGAGTTCAGCGCCGTTTCGTTTTGTGTAATCACGCCACCAATCAATCCGCGACAGCAGCTGTTCTGCGACGGCCGGGGTTGCAGCACGACTGGTCAGCAGATGCTCGGCGCCATAAATTTCCGGCGTTTCAGCGAGGACCGAAGTGCCGCCATTGCGCACGATTAGGTCGGATGCGTACCCCAGCGCCGGGTTTGCGGAAATGCCGGAATAACCGTCAGAACCACCGCATTCCAGCGCCACTTTCAGGCCGGAAAGGGGTTGTTGCGTGCGTTTCGCAGCGTTCACCTCCGGCAGCATGTCGTGTATCATCTCGCTGGCCGCCGCGATCGTCTTGCGTGTGCCGCCGAGGTGCTGGATCGTCATGGTGCGCAAGCGCTTGCCTTCCTCCAGCTTAAAGTGTTCGAGGATCGGGCCGATCTGGTTGGTTTCGCAGCCAAGTCCGATCATCAGGATTCCGCCGAAATTGGGGTGCCGCGCATAACCTTGCAGAGTGCGGATCAGCATGAGGTAGCCTTCTGCCTTGGTATTGATCGCACAGCCGCCGCCATGGGTTAGCGCAACGACACCATCGACATTGTCGTAACCTTCAAGCCCACCAGTCCGGTTGAAGTGCTCTGCAATCGCCTTGGAAACCGTAGCAGAACAGTTCACCGTTGTGATGATGCCGATGAAGTTGCGTGTGCCGATGCCGCCTACGCCACGATCAAAGCCCAAGAACGTGCGGCGCGCCGTCTCGGGCAGCATGCCCCTTTCCTCGATATCGACGCTGAACTGGTGCTGATGCTCGGATTCGATGACGGCAAGATTGTGGAGGTGCACATGACCGCCGGCTGGAATGAATTGCGTCGCAATCCCTATCGACTGGCCGAACTTTCGGATTTCTTGACCGGCCGGGATGTCACGTACTGCGATCTTGTGACCACGCGGGATCTGATCTGCTGCGACAAGGCCGTCAATGCCAGTCGCTGCGCCAGCCCTCACCATGGCACGCGCCACGCCTACGTCGTCAAGGGCGTTGAGAAGGATCACCGGTGAGTTCGAAATGGGCATGGCTGCCTTCTAGAAACAGTTTCAAATAATGACTTTTGCAGGCAATAAGCAATCATGTTAGATCACTGTCGTCAAGAAAAATTGGGAGACGAGCTTGACGGGAGGGCATCTTGGGCTAGCAGTTCAATTTTGGCTTTCTCCCGACTACCGGCCCCTGCTCATCGATCGCGCATTGCGCACGCTCTGGTAATCACCATTAGGCATCCTTTGCAGATCACCTTCGGTGCTGGTTGCGGGCGGTGTCAGTGGCATCGGCGGAGCCGTTTCTGAGAGGTTCGCCAGAGAGGGAGCACAAGTCTACGCGACCAGCCGCAAGGGCGCGGAAAGCGAACCAGACCCAGGCGGAATAGCTAGCATCACCACGATCCAGGCAGACGCCAGCAACGACGCAGATCTTCAGCGCGTCTTTGAGCAGATCCGGTCTGACCGAGGCCGGATCGACGTGCTCGTCGTCAATGCAGGCCTATCGGAATACGCACCCCTTGGAGACATTTCCGAAGATCATTTCGATATAACCTTCGGCCTGAACGTCCGATCCCTCGTGTTCGCAGTGCAGCACCCCAGTTGCCTCGTCCACTACCATCTTGATTTTATGCGGGCTGATGAGTAAATAGGTCACTTGTGACCCGATTTAGAGGAGGCCATAGTGTCGACGGTTAGTTTAAAGGACGCGAAAGCGTCTTTCTCGCATCAAATTGACCAAGCTGCTGGCGGTGAGTTCGTGACAATTACGCGGCATGGGCGCGCCACCGCGGTCCTCGTCAGCGTGAGAGCCGCTGAGGCGGCAAAAAAGGCACTCCGGAAGGATCGCCCTAGTCTTGTTCAACACCTGAAAACATTTCCGGTCGATCTCGACGAGGACGTGTTCGCTCGCAATCCAACCCCCTCGCGTGACGTTGACCTGTGAGGTTCCTCCTCGATACAAACGCCATCTCACTGTTTTCGCCATATAATGCCGACGCGTCCGAGAGCTTTTCAAAGTGGGCTGATGAGCAAGACCAGCTAGACGCTATTTATATGTCCGCAATGACAATTCACGAGATCGAAAAAGGCATTCGGCTGTTAGAGGCGAAAGGCGCCACAGCGAAGGCGGCGGGGATAAGAAGCTGGCTGCTGGGGCTAATCGCTGGAAACGGCGATCACATACTGCCTATCGACAATGTTGTCGCACTTGAGTCCGGCAGGTTGGAAGCAAAAGCCATATCCGCAGGATATGGGCCTGGCGCTGCA
Organism: Rhizobium rhododendri; assembly: GCF_007000325.2. Taxonomy (GTDB): domain Bacteria; phylum Pseudomonadota; class Alphaproteobacteria; order Rhizobiales; family Rhizobiaceae; genus Rhizobium; species Rhizobium rhododendri. Next base: position 1,024,798 of record NZ_CP117268.1, read on the forward strand.
GACGCGATCATTGCTGGCACTGCAAGTGTTCATAATTTGACGATCATCACTAAGAACTTGAAACACTTCTTGTCGTTCGGAGTGGCGGTTAAATCCCCGGATCAGGTCGCGCCTTGATATTCACGACTGTTAAAGCTTGTAATCTTGGTGGCTTTCTCTAGGCGCCCGCCGAGGCATTCCAGGCCAAGTACCTCGGCGAGTGATCTGACTCGCGTGAGTTCGAGCGTCAGGGGCGCGATGCTTACTTCCCCGTTGGAAACCGCCGTCTGCACTCATTCGACGGTTCCAACGGGTATGGCTATATTTGCTGGACCATGGGTCATAGGGGCGAAGCACAAAATACCCGGCCATCGGTTTACCGCAAAGACATGCAACCCTTTCGATACTTCGCTCACGGGCACTAAGGGCAGATGATTGCCGTCATTCCCGAAAAGGAAATTGTCATCAGCCATCTCGCCCAATCTATCGCAAATATCAGCGTGCTCAACTCATGGCGCCTTCCGTCACATGAAACGGCTGTATTGATCCTGCAACAACCATATAGATGCCGTCACCAGCAGACACGAAAGTCGAGATGGGCGTAAGCGCCGTCTCCGCCCCATTTGATTTGGTGTATTTTGAGCTCGCTGCATATGCGAGAAGGTTTTCAGTTGTATCTGGAGATTTGCATGGCAGATGATGGATTTGTTGGTCGCTACGAAGTTGTCGAGCCGCGCCGCGGAAACCGGCGTTTGCCGGATGATGTGAAGGCGCGGATCGTGGCGGAAAGCTTTGAGCCTGGTGTTCGCGTTGTTGAGGTCGCGCGCCGTCACGGCGTTATAGCAAACCAGCTTTCCGATTGGCGACGTCAGGTGCGCGACGGCATTCTGGTGCTGCCGTTTGCGGCGGCAACGACGCCGTCCGCGCACGATGGTATCGAGCCGGCATGCGTACCTCTGGCAATCGCTCCGGATGCGCCTGAGCCTGTCAATCGGTTGCCGCTGCCGAAGCTGGCCTCCGACGGGCCGAAGGTGCAGGTTTTGACGTTGGAGATTGGCTCAGACGTCGTGATGCGGGTTCCAGCACCCGTCAGATTGCCGATGGCTTCCATCTTCTGGGCCTGAAGCAATGCTAGCTCGGTTTGGCGCAGCGTTGCCGCCACATACCGTTCCTCGGTCACGCGGCCGACGGCGTGGATGAAGCCGTCGTCTGGTACAGCCGTCTGGGAAATTGTCCGATAGGTGCCATTCCTGCACGCGTATCGATTCTCGAGTGAAAATGGAGTGGCCTCTGCTGGAGCTTGCCCACCTCCTCCATCGTCGCCTGAAAACATAGCTTCGAAATTTGGGGACAGAACTTCCAACGCCTCGTCTAAAATCGCGCGGACTGCGGCAGGGGATCGTTCGTTGGAACGCATGCTTCGCAGCTCCAATAAGAAAACAGACCCGCCGTTTGGATATCACTGCCTCGCATGTCCTGCTCCTGCAAATGGCAACTTGCGTCAATTCCAGAGCCGACATCTCGAGGGGCTGGTGCTGGCCTCTGTCCCATGCGAGAACGACCCCTAGGACGGACACACGCTCAAAGTTTGAGGTTGCGACATAAAATCCTCTCTGAACCACGGGCTAAAGGCTACGCCAAGGGGTAACGGCAGAGGTGCGAATGCCGCCTAAGAAATGGCTGCGTTGGCCAGCAATGCGTCACTATGTATAACATTTCAAAGAGAGAAATGTGCGGTCGCGTCCCAAGCCGTGGACTTAGCAGACATTATTGCACTATTGAGGCATGCTATGCATTTTTCGTATATCCATACGGGTTTTCATAAAGCCACAGGCAAGTTTGGATTGCCAAAACTCGGGGTGTGGAATGTTGACATGAAGTCTACATTGCTCCGGTAAGTCGATCTCGGCTGTTAAGCGCTCACTGCGTATTTCCGTTTGATCTCCTCGTAAGTCTAGTAAACGATGTATGTTTCGGAAAATGACTTCCGGAGATATGCGATGCCAACAGAGCCCGCGGTGAGGTCCCATCCTCCCCGCGGGCTCAATCGCAAAAAAGGCGCGAGTCCAAGGTCTGGGAATCCAAACTCGAACCCCTGAACTGAACGGAATAACTTTTTTGCGCCCGCAAGACGTATGCGCCCCCGGTGAAGGCCGTCTTGCGAAGTTGATGGGAACATAGGAAGTCCTAGCGCAAACAGTTGGAGTAGTCCTATGACGAAGCATTCGATTGGAGTGATCACGTCTGTAGAACGCCGCCGGCGCTAGTCCAGCGAGGACAAGAACCGGCTCGGGTGGATGCACAGTTCCGCTCCTGGGAATGCCAGGCCCTCATTGCCCGCCTGTGGTGTCACGTTAAAATGTCGGGCGGGCTCAGTGGGATTGCCGACGGCACTCAGCCGCTCGTAACGATCATCCAATTCCCAAAAGGCAGGCTGTCCACGCATTATCCGCTCCCAACAAATCGGGGTTCTGAGCCTTACACTTGTGCTCTTGCCCATGTCCTGCAACCTGCTGCCAGAGAGCCGCCTTGCATTTAGGCGTTTAGAATGCCCGCCGAAGTTGATCTGTGTAGATCTTCAGCTCTTGGAAAAACCACGCAAATAGCCGATCGGCTATCTGCTTTCCAACCGGTGGAGAGATCTTCCGGCCATGGCCGATCCGTTCATTCTAACCGTGAAAGCCTGCGGAGCGCTAACGTTACCGAGATCGAACTGATCGACGAGATCGCGCAACTTGGCTGCTTCCTGCACCAGTGACGATGTGGCTGCGTTCGACTCCTCGACCATGGCCGCGTTTTGTTGGGTAACTTGATCCATGCTGTTGACCGCAGTGTTGACCTCCCCCAAACCCACTGACTGTTCCTTCGCCGATATCGCGATCGATTCAACTTGAGTCGTGATTTGAGCAATGTACCCGGCAATTGTCTTCAATGCTTCGCCAGTACCCCGCACCAGCTTCACCCCGCCTTCTACTTCTGTCGAGGAATTTTGGATCAAGTTTTTTATCTCTTTTGCCGCGTTGGCCGAGCGCTGAGCGAGTTCGCGCACTTCCTGCGCGACTACTGCAAATCCCCTTCCCGCATCGCCCGCGCGCGCGGCTTCGACGCCGGCGTTTAGGGCCAAAAGGTTCGTTTGGAACGCTATATCATCGATAACGCCAATAATATTGGAAATCTGTTGTGAGCTCTCCTCAATTTTTCGCATGGCTTCCTCAGCTTGTGTCACCACTTCCGCCGACCTGATTGCCGACTGATTGGCCTGCGCAGCGACGGAGCGGGCTTCTTCCGTTCGCTTGGTCGAGTTGCTGACGTTGGCGGTAATCTCGTCCAGTGCAGCGGCCGTTTCCTCCAGCGACGCTGCTTGATGTTCCGTGCGTTTGGAGAGATCGTTTGCACCGTCGGCGATTTCGCGGCTTCCACTGTCCAAGGTGGCAATGGAGCTGGATATCCGAGACAGAGTTGTGCTAAGCTGTTCAAGAGAGCGGTTGAAGTCATGACGCAGCATTTCGAAATCTGGCGCGAACGCATCCGTCAGTCGGAACGACAGGTCGCCGCTGGCGAGCCGCTTTAGGCCGTCTCCCAGATTTGATGTGGCGAATCTGAGATGTTCTGCAGCTTCCGCTTCCGCCATGCGCTGCTTTTCCAGGCGTTTTGCCTCGGCTGCCGTGGCCTGATCTCGTGACGAGCGTAACATTTCGGTCTCTGCCAGCCCTTGACGGAACACCTCGACGGCACGCGCCATCGCGCCCAGTTCGTCGCGCCGTTCGACGCCCGGAACGGTGACGTTGAAAACGCCTTTCGCCATTGTCTCGGTAACGTTGATTAGCGTCCGTATCGGATTTGCTATGCCGCTTCGCGCTACAACCACGGCAATGCCGAACCCGACAGCCAGTCCGACCAAAACGAGCCCGTATGTCAAGAGGATCATGTTGTGTGTCGCATGTCCGATTGCGGTCTTTTCCAGCGCCACATCCTTGAGCAAGAGTGCGGAGGATGCCGTGATGTCCTTGGCGAGCAAAGCAAGTTCAGGCGCGCAGGATCGATTCATTTCTGCCATCGCCTTGGCGTTGCCTTCGAGTGTCGTTGATGCCGCTCCCATCGACATCGCCTTGTCACAACCGTCGGAGAACGCGGCATGGAAGCGTTGTTCGAACCCCTGGATTTCGTTCGCCTCTTGCGGAAGAAGGGTTCTTGTCTCCACGAGAAGTGATTCGAAAGCTTTGGCTCCATCGATATACTCTGCCTTGTGGAGGTCATTGGTGTCCTGCGCGGTTGACCAGATCAGTTGAAGAAGCGATCGTTCCGTCCACGCCAATTGGCGGTTTGCAGTAGCGTAAAGGCCCGCCGCTCGCGCCTTGCCGTCGATCAGATCGCCATAGGCACGGTCGGTTTCCTTCAGTCTTTCGCCGGTCAGGGCCATGGCGCCGACGGCAACGGCCCCAAGCAGCACTAGAAGGGCGAGGATTTTTGACAAAACCGATAGGTCTCTGAAACGCACAGCAAACTCCCAGATTAGAGGGTGCATATATATTTGGGATCACGTCGTAAATTAAAGGTTAGTCGGCCGTTAGTATTCTGAAAATCTGCATAATTCGGATACGATTTTGCGTGATTGGTAAGCGCCGCACCCGAGGCGAGAGCTGCCGGCGTTCGAAGACGGGAAACAAGCAGTTCGACGGCAAGATCAGCGCTGCAGCAGTGCGACGTTCATTGGAGTTCGGTCTAAACATGGGTGCGAAGCACTCGCAGTATATTTCGACCAGACTGCGCTATGAGAGTCTGACAGATCGTCAAATGAGTTATATAAAAAGGGTTTCCATAGGAAAGTTGGACTGGAACTCACCATAAATTCCCTCACCGTCGAAATTCGCTATGCGAGTAGCTTTGCAGAGATGAATGCGGAGAAACTGCCCGATCTGGTGCCCATGGTCATCCTGAATTCGGAGAAAAGTCCGAATGCGGATCCGGCTCAGAAACCTGCCCCCATTCCGATCATTATTCGGCTAGTCTCTGGCACTCAAGTTCTCCTAGGTCGGCAACCTTGGTATGTATCGCCTCGATATCCATGAGGGGATACATGCCATGCAAAAGGAAAGCTGACCATGCAATATATACGACAAATGCTGCGGCTTACGGATAACGGGTAACGCGTAACGGGTAACGGGTAACGGGTAACGGGTAACGGGTAACGGAACGAGTTATCCGGCGAGAGCACGCGAAAGCAAACTTTCTTCACCCCTGCGCAAACAACTCATGCTTGACCACGCGACTAGCAGCATACACGCCGAAATCGTCGCTGGCACGAATTCGAAATGTCTTGCCGGCTTCGCATCAGAATAGGCAAATTTCGGGTGAACAGCTTGAGTTTCGTCGAGGCACGTATGTTCTTAACGTCGGCAAAAAATTTTTGAAATTCGGTTACCTGCCGAGCTATCGGAGAAACGCCCAAAAGTCCTTGCATTGTGACGTGCTGCTTTGACTTTTTTCCAATTGGCCGTGCCGCCGATGCCAGCTCAGAATTCTTCCTTCTTTTCTGCAGGGCTTGCTGGCTTCGGGGGCATTTCCATTTTCAGCCTCGTCATCAAAGCGCGAGCAGGCGATGCTGCTGGTGGAATGCTGTATTGTCTGGTTGCACGGCGGGGTTATTCGTTGGAAGTTCGGCCTGGAACTGGCCAAGTAAGCCGAACAGTGCCTGCGCTTCCTGCGCCAGACCATAGCTAGCAGCAGTTGACTCTGCCACCAATGCCGCGTTTTGCTGGTTGGCCTGATCCACCATATTGACAGACTGATTGATTTCCTTGAGGCTAATGGCTTGCTCTTTCGAGGCTTTGACGATCGCCTCAACCTCGCGGTCAATCTCCTTGACTTGGCCAACAATCGACGTCAACGATTTGCTCGTTTCCCCGACAAATGTGACACCGCGCTTGACGTGTTCGCCAGACGCGTTGATCAAAATTTTGATCTCCTTGGCGGCCTTGGCGGAGCGTTGCGCCAGTTCGCGGACTTCCTGGGCAACGACAGCAAACCCCTTGCCGGACTCTCCGGCACGCGCGGCCTCAACGCCAGCATTGAGGGCAAGAAGGTTCGTCTGAAAGGCAATGTCGTCGATAACACCGATAATGTTGGAGATCTTCTGAGAGGAACCCTCGATTTCGCCCATCGCTACGATCGCTTTCTTAACGATGAGACCGGAGCGCTCGGCATCCGTACTAGCGGAGGCGACCAATGACCTAGCTTCATCCGCGCGTCGGTTCGAATCCAACACCGTACTGGTAATCTCTTCAAGTGCTGCTGCGGTCTGTTCGACCGCTGCAGCCTGCCGTTCGGTGCGTCGGGCCAGTTCGTCTGCAAAGATCCGGATCTCGCGCGATCCGCATGCAATAACCTTTGCGTTGTGTCCGACGGATTGCATCGCAGACCGCAGTTTAGCGATCGCCTCATTCAAATCCTGGCGAAGCGCCTCCATTGTTGGTACGAATGGCTTTTCAAGGTTCTGCATCAGGTTACCGTTGGCAAGCGCCTTCAATGCACCCGCCACGGATGACAAAGCTCCCATCCGCTCGGTGACGTCGGTTGCGATTTTAACTACCTTGCAGACCTTACCATTTGTGTCGATGATCGGGTTATAGGCTGCCTGGATCCAGACTTCCTTGCCGCCCTTGCCAATTCGCAGAAATTCATTTGCGAACGATTCGCCTCGGCCCAATTTTTGCCAGAACTGGCGATAGTCTTCGGAATTCGCATAGTCTGCAGGGCAGAACATTCTGTGGTGTTTTCCTAGGATTTCCGAGATGTTGTAGCCGAGCGCATTACAGAAGTTATCGTTTGCGTCGAGGATTTCCCCCAAGGGATTGAATTGAATCACAGCTTGGGTGTTTTGCAGTGCGGTAATAATGCCCGCGTCGTCCATCGACCTTAGCTTTGAAGCGGTGATGTCTGTGGCGAATTTGATCACCTTGAAAGGGCGTCCTCGTTTCAGCACCGGGTTGTAAGATGCCTCAATCCAGATTTCCTTGCCGCTCTTGGCTATGCGCCTGAATTGGCGGCGTTGGAATTCCCCGCGCCGCAGGCTCTCCCAAAGCTGCTGATATTCCCGAGAGACCACCTCTACCGGATCGACGAAGATACGATGATGCCTGCCGACTATCTCCGATGGCTCATAGCCCAATGCAGAGCAGAAATTTGCATTGGCCCGCAGGATGGTTCCGTCCATGCGGAATTCTATGATAGCCTGGGATCTGTCTAGACAGGAGACGATGGCATCGCTGTTGGAGCCGGTCATCAAGAAGCTCATTTCGGGACCCTCGCTACCGGATGACAATCCGGCTCTCTATGACGTGCGGATCGGTATCCCTGCACTGCGGCATGACTCTTTTCCCACGAGAAATTCAACCTATCTGACGAAATTTAGCGGCGGTGCTAATGGCAGTGAACGCGGTAGCTACGCCGCAATCTGATTTTCTACAGTCGTCACTTGAAGCATCCGCTCGAGATTGAGAAAGCAGATCATTCCGCTCTCCCGGGTAATAATCCCGTCCGAACAATCAGCTGATGCAGACGCGCCCATCTCGGGGACCGGTTGCAGCAAGGATGAAGCGATTGTCAGAATGTCAGAAACCCCATCGACGACCAGCCCCATTGCCATGCCATTGACCTCCGCGACGACAATCGCGCTGCGTTCGTTCGGCTCTGTGGCGCGCATCCCGAGCTTCATTGCCAGATCGATTATCGGGATGACTGTTCCACGCAAATTCATCACACCCAAAACCTCGGCAGGTGCACGGGGAACAGGCGTCGCCGGTCCCCATCCGCGAATCTCGCGGATGGTCGTCGTGCGCACGCAGAACTCTTGATCGTGCAAGCGGAAAGCAATGATCTCCAGTGTCTCGCCTGCACTAAGGCTTTTGCTACCAGAACCGAGCATCAAAATTCCTCCCATGCTTCAGATTTCAAAGCGAGGCTGCCGCGCAAAGCCGCCCGGTTTGTTGAAGGCGAAGCGCGCCGAGGTGCAGCCATGGCCGAGGCTGTTTGCCGAAGCACCGCAGTCTGCGATGCCATGTTGCCGCCGAGCTGAAATTGACTGAGCAGTTCGCGAAGACCCCGGGATTCGCCAGCAAGCCTGGCACTTGCTGCATTGCTCTCTTCAACCATGGCAGCGTTTTGTTGGGTCACCTGGTCCATTTGGTTGACGGCGGTGTTGACCTCGGCAAGAGCGACTGCTTGTTCGCGTGCGGAAGTGGCAATTGCATCCATATGCTGGTTCACAGTGACAATAAAGCTTTCGATGGTCTTCAGCGCCTCTCCGGTCTCGCTGACCAGCCTGACGCCGCTTTGGACTTCGACGGACGAATTGCGTATCAGCTCCTTGATCTCCTTTGCAGCCTGGGCAGACCGTTGTGCAAGTTCCCGCACCTCTTGCGCGACGACAGCAAAGCCTTTGCCTGCATCCCCAGCACGGGCGGCTTCGACACCTGCATTGAGCGCTAGAAGATTGGTCTGGAACGCAATCTCGTCGATGACACCGATGATGTTTGAGACCTGGTTGGAGGACTGCTCGATTTTCTGCATCGCACCGACAGCATCGGCGACCACCTTGCCAGAGTGGGCAGCACTTGTATTTGCTTGCCCAGCGACGCCTCTTGCTTCTTCAGCGCGTTTTGATGAGTTCGAGACATTGACCGTGATCTCATCCAAAGCAGCTGCCGTCTCTTCCAGCGAGGCAGCTTGCTGCTCGGTACGCTTCGACAAGTCTTCAGTACCTTGGCTGATCTCGCGCGAGCCGCTATCGATCTGCGTAGCGGCGTGAGCGACGGCCCGCAGCGTTTCACCCAATTGTGTGATCGCACCATTCAGATCATGACGCAAGGCTTCGAAGTCCGGTGCAAAGGCACTGTTGAGCTGGAAATCAAGTTCGCCAGCCGCCAGCCGACGCAGACCGGATGCTAGACCTGCGGTCGCTTCATGAAGGCGCTGCTGAGCCGCCGCTTCCGCTTCCTCCGTTAGACGAACTCGGTCGCTTTCCGATTGCAGACGACTGGCTTCGGCTTCTTGTTCCAGGCGCTTGTTGCTCACGGCTGCCTGACGGAAGACTTCTACCGCGCCTGCCATCTCGCCGATCTCGTCGGCGCGCCCTGCGAAAGGAATTTCCGTGGAAGTGTCGCCGGCGGCAAGGTGTGTCATGGAGCGAGTAATAGCCTGTATCGGACGCGCTATCCCGAAGAAGGCGAAATAGATCGACGCGCCGATGATCAAAAGCGCCACCGCAATAGCGATGTAGGTGATCGTTAACGTGGTGCTGTAGGCAGATTGACTGTCCTTGAAGGATTTTGCTGCGCCTTTCGCGTTCAAATTGACAAGAAAATCGATGTCATCGCCGATTGCAGAACCAAGAGGATTCATTTTCTGATAAAGAAGTGAGGTTGCCTGTGCGTCATTGTTTGCCTTCGATGCGATGATAAAATCCCGCCCGGCACTTTGATACTGGCCAAACGTCTCAGTAATTTCTTTTATCGCTGCCACTTCAGGATCGGTCATCGGATAGCTCTCATAACGCGCTTTGGCATCGAGAAAGTCCGTTGACGCTGCTGCTATCGCCGCTTCTGCCTTAGCGATCTCTTCCTTAGACGTGAACAATACATCATCTCTATATGCCACGCGCATGTCACCCAGCGCGACGTTCATGCCCATTGATGCAGTCACACTAGGGAGCCAGTTACCGGCGATATCGGCAACATTCCCATTGATCGCCTCCAGTTGGTTCACGGCATAGGTGGCGAAGCCCACAAAGATGAGGCCCATCAGCAGAAGAACGGAAGGTAAGGCAGTTTTGATAGTAGGTCGTTTCACGATCGTATACCTTTATACGGAATGGTTCGTTGTGCTGTTGGTGAAGGACTGGCAGGAAGAGACTTGGTCTCGCGTCAATTAAACAGACTAAGTTTCACTCGCGTGCCAACCCACGGTAGGCATTCAAGACGGGTCAATAGATTGGAATCCAGAGATTCTTCTGCGCAACTTCTAATCGCGCAGATTGCAAGGCTTCAACTATTGCGACAGGTTGAATACCTGTCGATTGGGTGAGCAACCTCGCGTCAATAGCTACGGTGAAACTCGTTCTTTTTCATGCGCTTGCGCTCGAATTTTATCATGAAGACTTGCACTTATGTCTTACAGGGGAGATTCACGTAAAAATACGCCTCTTATGCCAAAGAGGAAAATGAGAATTTCGTTAGTTTTGCTGCATCTTGGCCTCTCGATAGATTGAGGTTTTGGCGACCATAGTTCTGAAACCGATCTAATATGGAATTATATTGAGACAGATCCTTACAGGGCCCTCAAATTCGATAGACTGTATCTGCGAATAGAAGTCGAAGGCGTAAATCTAATCTTATAAGAGACACTATTAGTTGAAGTTTTTAATAAAAATATAATTTGAGAAGCTCCCTCCTTTTATATGCGCAGACTGTATAGCGGCTTCGTTTTGTGGATTCCTTGTCCGCCCGAAAGCCAACTTTTAAGGCTACAAGTTTGCAATACCTTGCGCGGGAAATTGAGGTGAAATAGCTGCCCAGTGCCCGGGCGGCCCACGTCATCCAGCCGCTCGTCCCGTAGACCAGGAGGCAACAATTCAGTTGATGTCGCCATAGAAGTGTAACCATTCCCAGTTCGCCACCATGTGCGCGCCTCGAAACCGCCCGTCTTTGCGAGCTCAAGCATGCTGTCGCGAAAGCTTTCTGCGCAAGATTCGTTGTTCGTCAGGGTTCACCCCATGCAGATGAAAACACTCTTTGACGGATCCATACCAATTCGTATATTCTGATCTCCCAGTGGTCTCCCCGATTGAGGGGCTACATTGTGAAGCATTGATGCGCTTCCTGGAACCAGATCGTTGACCAGTCCTGTAAGTTTATGTCCATCGGCCACTGCGGATGGGCTAGTTGTTCATTGTTGCTCTGCGGCATGAGGAGGATTTGAATAGTACTGTGGAAAATATGCTGTAAATAAAGGTTTTCATCGAAAGGATCCCATCCTGACTGACAATTATCCTGTGAGAAATGAAAATTCGGCCTTTAAACAAGAGTTCGTATATGTCCAATCTGCGATCCAGAGAATACCCGCGATCGTGGGTCTGTCTTGTGTTGCGATCTATCTTTGATGTCTGCTTTTCTTGGTAAACTGATATGAACAAAGTGGCATCTTCCGTCCTGTCGTTCGTTAACCGCGACGCAGGGGAAGTCGCAGAGTTTTTTGCCAGGAGGTATTCTCCATGCCATGTCGAGCCCGATCACCTCGACGGAACCATTCACATGAAAGGGGTCTTCGGACGGCTGCCGGGCATCGATTTCAATACCACCGAATTCAAGGCCGGCTTCGAAATTGCCATAGAGAATAAGGCGCCGTCGTTTTTTTTCATGTTTCCTGCCTCCGGCGATGTTCAAATCCGAGCGGGAAGATATCCTCTCGAAACCAACGCCAACTTCGCAACCGCATCGTTTGGAGAGTCAATCCAGAGCATAAGATTTTGTTCGGGATTACGGAATTCCACGCTATCTGTTGACCGAGTACTGATCATCGAGCGCCTGTCCCTGCTTCTGGACCGACCGATAACCGCTGCCGTGACATTTGAATCTGTTGTGGATAGAGGCAGCGGCAAAATCCACAGCATCGCGGCAATCAATGCGTTCCTGTCAGAAAGCGCGTTCGGATCCATGATAGACCAGACACCAATTGCTGCAAAGCAGATGTCGAATGCCATCGTCGATCTTGTGCTTGAGGCTTGGCCACACAATTTTTCGGACAGTCTCTCGCAACCCTACGTAACTGTAGCGCCCCGGCACGTAAGGCGCGCTATCGAATACATGAGAGAATGCCCACATCAGGAACACACAGTCGACCAGTTAGCAAATATTTGTGGTGTTAGTCTACGCGGTCTGCAATATGGTTTTCGGCAGTTCGTTGGCATGACGATCAGTCAGTATGAAAGGCAACTAAGGTTGGACGGCGCGCGGCGGTCGCTGATGGCTGATCCCACTCTGTCTGTCAAAGAGGTCGCTCGACTTTGGCATTTTACAAATGTTCATAGGTTTAGCTCCGAATTTCAGAGTGCTTTCGGGGTGACGCCGCTTCAATTGAAAAGCAAATTGTGACGAGGCTTTGCCTGACGTCTATCATCAATAAACCTCGCTGTTGGCAGGCTAGCTATTTGCGCGCCAATACTGGAGTTGCAATTGAACGCAAGCATTTGTCACCGCGCTCATCCGATCAGAGGATTTGCGTGATCGTGGGGATTTTCTGTCTATATAGACAGTACTTTCGCGGTGTCACAAGCGATAACTCGGTGCGTTTCAGCCGGGTGGAGACTGTCGACAGTGGGCGTCGGCGGCGTTTAACGGATGACCAGAGCTGGCGATCGCGGCCGGAACTGATCGTGTCGCGGCGCGTGATGTAGTGACGTTTCACAGCCATCGGTACTTTCCGTTGCTTGTTAGCAATCGCTCAGTGGCTCCGCGTCCGAAGCCGATTGTAGCCACTTCTTAATTACGTTGATGTCAGCAGGCACCAACTGCGACTCTAATTCTTTTTCGACAATCACGGCTCGCTTTCGACATTCCGCCAAAATGACTTCGCCGTCCTTGCTCAATTGTAGCAATTTGATGCGCTTGTCAATTCGATGTCTTTTCGTATGAAACACTCCTCGAACGGCAAGATTTTTGAGGATAACGGTCACGGTCGGTGTCGTCAGTGACGCTAGCCGAGCAATGTCGGCGTTAGAGCTGCCGGGGTTGTTGGCAATTAGCGTCATTACAAGTAGTTGCGGCGGTGTGATCCCGAGGTCGGCAAGCGCGCGATCCATTTTTAGTCGATGAGCCGCCGCGGCCTGTCGCAATAGATAGCCAAGGGGCGGCGAGAATTCTGAATTCTTTTCATCTCCCATTAACTCCTGCAACCCGCTCTCCCGATTTAGTGTTGATAGAGGTCATCTATAATGATAGAGCTCTGTCTATAATGCTGATTGCCTCGATAAGCAATGATGTACATCGCCGCTTCAGTCGATTGAAAGGATAAACAAGGTGACTTTATTCATTTCTCGCCGCAAACTCCTAGCAAGCGCATCACGAATAGCAGCTTGGATAACTGTTGTATCTCTTTCAGAACGACTGACGGGAATCGATAAGGTTTGCGCAGCAGAACCAGATTTCGTGGTAATCCCTACCAAAGTTTATCCCACACCGGATTCTCCGGACGGATTATTTCCACTCAAGTACCGTAAGCTACTCCCCCCCACAGCGCCGAGGGCACGGTATCTTGGTTTCAATCCAGGCAAATGGACGTTGAAGGCTGGGACCATCCGTCGTGAAGGCGCGAAGCCATTGCCCGTTGACATCGTCTTTGAACGGGACGTGGCGATGAAGCTTCGTGACGGTACGACGATTTATACTGATATCTTTCGGCCCGTCGGCGATCAAAAAGTACCAGCAATCTTTAGTTGGAGCCCTTATGGCAAAGAACTCGGCGGCCAGTGGCTTGATGATCTTCCGAGTCGCCAAGGTGTCGCGTTGAGCCTTGTCTCCGAGCTGCAGAGGTTCGAAGGAGCTGACCCTGCCTATTGGTGCCAGCATGGATACGCCGTCGTAAATCCTGATCCCCGTGGCGCTTTAATGTCGCAAGGAAACATCAACTATTGGGGCCGCCAACTTGCAGAAGACGGTTACGATTTCATCGAATGGACTGCAGAGCAACCCTGGTGTAGCGGCAAAGTGGTCATGTCGGGCAACTCCTGGCTCGCTGTGTCGCAATGGTTTACTGCTGCCGAGCGCCCGCCCCACCTTGTGGCAATTGCGCCGTGGGAGGGGCTCGTAGAGCAGAGCCCTGCGCCCGGCATACCGGTGTCGATGGTGTTCGGCGAGATTATTGCCCAGTCGCTTGCAGGCACTGGGTACATTGAAGATCAAAGCCGAAACCTGCTCGACAATCCGTTCATGAATGCGTACTGGCACGACCGGCGAGCCAGGGTCGAGCGGATCGACGTACCAGCATATATTGTCGCCAGCTACACCAATATGGCACATACTGTCGGCACGTTCGACGCCTGGCGACATATTGGAACGTCGAAGAAATGGCTGAGGATCCATAATACTCAGGAATGGACAGACTATTACGATCCCGCACATGTCGAGGATCTGCGCCGCTTTTTTGATCACTACGCAAAAGCTATCGATAACGGCTGGCCGTCAACACCGGTCATTCGGATGGCTGTGCTCGACCCAGGGGGAGAGGACATCGTCGATCGGGCAGAGACAAGCTTCCCACCGGACAGAGCCGTGAAGAAAAAACTGTTTCTCCAGCGCGATACGCTGGCGCTTGAGCCCATGGCATCCGAGAATTCCGTCTCCCACGATGCTGATGGCGGCCTTACGAAATTCGTTTTCGAATTCGATCGGGACACGGAAATCAGCGGCTACATGACGCTGCGGATTTGGGTGGAAGCTCAGGGGTCTGATGACATGGATATCGCGGTTTCAGTGCGCAAACGTCCATCTTTGGTGAAGCGGCTGAAAGAATTGCTTCCAGGCCCCCCGGACGGCAACGCCTGCTCAGGCCTTTTGAGGGTTAGCTACCGTGAACTCGACCCAGAACGATCGACCGATGTTAATCCAATACTGGCAATGCATCGCGAATTGAGACTTACTCCCAATGAGGTGGTTCAAGTTGTAGTTGCCCTATCTCCGATGGCGATGATTTTTCACAAAGGAGAACAAATGGAGCTTGCCATTTCCGGTTTCCGGTTTCCACCTTTCATCCCGTTGGCGTTCGGAGAAGCTGAAATACCGTTCCCGGTAGATGGCTTGACTTTCCCGCCCTCCCGTCCGACCGAAATCAAACATTTTCACGGTAAAAAGGAAGAGCGTGCAACAAGGCTGGCTCCCCCAGTTCCTCCAACTCGCAACAAGGGAAATCACATACTTCACGTTGGCGGACGGTATGATAGCCATCTCTCATTTTTTGAAGTGCCTCAAGCGTGAAGCACATCCGTCACTAGCAGCGTTGTCTGCGAAGTACGCTTTTGACGTGAAGAAGGAAAAATATATGTCCATTGCGGAAAGAGTGAAGGTCTTGATAGTCGATGATCAATTCACCAGCCGTGTTTTGCTGGGCGATGCCCTGCAACAACTGGGCTTTCAACAAATCACCGTAGCGGTTGATGGCGAGCAAGGTGCAAGAATTATGGCGCAGCAGCCGCACCATTTGGTAATTTCAGATTTCAACATGCCAAAAATGGATGGCCTAGGGCTCCTAGCGGCGGTTCGCAATAATCCTCGCACCAAAAAAGCCGCCTTTCTCATGCTCACTTCACAAGGTGACCGAGCGCTCGTTATGAAAGCAGCCGCACTCGGCGCCAATAACGTCCTTGCTAAACCCTTTACAATCGAAAGGATGAAAGCAGCGATCGAAGCGGTTTTTGGACCAATCAACTTATAAATTAGGCACAATTCAATCCAATCCTGCTTGAGGACACAAATGTCGGCCCAACTCTGGGAAGAAATGCAGACCGACACTGCTGCTAAGGTATTGGTTATATTTAGCGATTCTAGATTCTTCCTGATGGCTTGTAATGCTTCGTACGTGGTGCGCCGCGCAGCGAAAAGCATGTTGATCGCCTTTTGAATACAGCTGAACAGGGTATCAATCACGACGACACCGAGCACGAAGATAGAAATGTTGCTGACCTTCCAGATAGAAGCTTAAATGGAACCTGCTTAAAGCGTCACGGAGAAGGACTGATTGATAAAACATTGTTCGAAATCATGTGCCCTATTGATGGGTTTATACGGAGAGCCCTTGCCGACTCCCATGATGTTTACAGGAGTCTTGACTCGGAAAGCGCAGTATCGGCCGGCCTTCGTAAATCTTGCCAACACTCGTACATTAACGAATCCGCACGCGCGATCGTCGTTTCGAGTCCTTCGCCCTACTTGCTTGTCGCCAGGGACCGAGCGCCAGACCATTACTAGGTGCGCATTGCCCCATGTAGAAACAGCAATAGGAGCCTTCGGTCAAAATAACCAGTCTTTTCCAGCATCCATGATGCTGCCTCAGAAGCTAACCATGGAGCTCTGTATGGTCTTACTGAGGTGACGGCATCGTAGACGTCGCAGATTGTCGCCATCCGAGCTTCAAGGCTGATTTGCTTCCCACTTAACCCCAAAGGGTAGCCTGTACCGTCTATCCGCTCATGATGGTGTAAGCAAACATCGAGAACTAAATCCGGCATGCTGCTTTGTCGCGAAAGCATCTTATGTCCGATAGAAGGATGGTCTCGCATCAAGCTCATTTCCGTATCGGTCAAAGACGCTGGCTTACTAAGAATTTCAGTCGGTATCTTTATCTTTCCTATATCGTGGACCAGACCACTCACGCCCAAAACATGAACCTTGTCCTCAGGGAGCTTGAGGTAGCGGGCGAACCTTATCATCAATGCAGAAACGGCGATCGAGTGAATATATGTTATGTCATCTTTAGCCTTTAGCCTCGAAATACCGACCAAGATCGAGGGATTCCGCTCCATCGACGTTGCAATCTTGCTCACGATCGTAGCCACATCTTCGTATTTTACGTCGCCGCTATCTCTTGCGTTTTCGAAGACGTTCTGCAGAAGTGTTGTGGTTTCATTGAGTGTCTTTAACGCCGATCGTAGCTCTCTAAGGTAGCGAGAACTCATCGCTTTGGTGGTCAAATTGTGTGTCACCACAACGGAGGCGGAGATCGCCGCCTCTGATTCGCAGTCGGGGCGGCCCATGTCCAAGCCCAACGCGGTATTGATAAAAACTGCGCTCACTTTGCTCGTTCTAAGAACGTTAGCCTCATTTTCATTATAGACCATGAAACGACGTGCCAAAGATGGCGCATTCAGCCATACGCCTTCTACAGCTTCAACAAACATGCCAGGGCGAACTCTTTCGGGACTAATTCGCTTGAGCATCTTTTTCCGCCGCGACGATTAAATCGAATTTATTTTGTAATACTAAGAAATGCGCTCGAATCGAAGTCAGGTTGTCTTGAAAATCATCGACCAGGCTCGCAAAATCTTTTAAGGCAGGGTCGAAGGTGTTGGACTTTACATTCAGAGGTCTGTCACTTTCGCTTGAGCGCGGAAAGGGAATTATCGTTGCCATTGTTGTCATTCATCCTTCATAAGGTAATGAGAGGGCAAATTTACTCCTGCTTAGCTCACGTGTGTAAGCTCCCGGCTATGTTGTTCGCTTGAGCAAATTAAGTTTAAAGATCGGATTTCTGCCAGCCTGCCCGAGGAGTCAGAATTCCTCCCAACTACGATCTGAATTAAGCGCAGAATTTCCAGAAAAGGCCTTTGCAATTTTGACTGTCATCTGGCGCGCAGGCGATATTGCTGGTCGCGATATCTGTGTTGCCGCTGCGAGTGGCGGACGGTGGCTCTTAGCAGCGGTACCGATATTGAACTGCCCCAAAAGGTCGAATAGTTGTTCAGCCTCCCTTGCGAGGCTGTGCGCCGCGGCTGTCGTCTGTTCGACCATTGCTGCATTCTGCTGCGTTCCCTGGTCCATAGTGTTGACCGCAATATTGATTTCCTTCAGGCCCGTTGCTTGTTCTTTTGAGCTTTCCACAATGGCTTTGACATTTCCATCAACCTGGACAACCTGAGTTACGATCTCTCGCAAGGCATTGCCAGTATCAGCCACCAGGCCGACGCCATTCTTGACGTGCGCGTCCGACGTCCTAATCAGGTCTTTTATTTCCTTGGCAGCTTTAGCTGAGCGTTGAGCTAGCTCGCGTACTTCTTGGGCAACAACAGCAAAGCCCTTGCCAGCATCGCCAGCGCGCGCGGCCTCGACACCTGCGTTTAGAGCCAGCAAGTTTGTCTGGAACGCGATCTCGTCAATAACAACGATGATATTGGCAATCTCACCCGCCGATTTCTCTATCTTCCCCATCGCGTCGACAGCCTGATTGACAACGTTTCCAGAAATTTCAGCATGTTCTTTAGTCCGGCGTACAAGATTGCCTGCTTCCTGAGCTCGATGGCTTGAGTCCGCTACGGTGGTGGTAATCTCCTCCAAGGCAGCGGCTGTCTGTTCAACCGAAGCCGCCTGCTGTTCAGTCCGCCTGGACAGATCATTGGAGGCGGACTGGATCTGCTGCGACGCTGCAGCAATTGCCCCGGCGTTTTCCAAAATTGTTTGAAGTGTCGTGCGGAGCTTAGATGACGTCTCGTTGAAGTCGCTCCGTAGTTTCTCCAATGTAGGAATAAAAGGTGATGGGATTTCCTGCGTAAGGTCTCCGGCAGACATGGCTTGCAGGGCACCCGCCAATTGCTCGACGTTATTTACGCGCTCTGAGACGTCTGATGCAAATTTGACTACTTTGAAAACTCTGCCGTTCATATCAAAGATCGGATTATACGACGCTTGGATATAGACGCGCCGTCCTCCCTTTCCGATGCGCAGGAATTCATCTGAGACGAACTCGCCTGCTGCCAATTTCGACCAGAAATGGCGATAGTCGTCGCTGTTGGTGTAACTGGGTTCGCAAAACATTGAGTGGTGCTTGCCCTGCACTTCCGCCAGTTTATAGCCGAGGGTTTTCAAGAAATTCTCGTTCGCCGTTAGAATGTCACCGCTGGGCGTGAACTCTATGACCGCTTGCGCCCTAGAGATCGCATCGAGCTTACCTTTATCTTCCGTGGCTCTGAGCTTCTGCTCAGTGACATCCGTCGCAAACTTCACGACCTTATATGGCTTTCCGCGCCTGAAGACCGGATTGTAGGAAGCCTCAATCCAGATCTCTCGACCACCTTTAGAGATGCGCTTGTATTGGCGGCGATCAAATTCTCCTCTTGCGAGCCTCGTCCAGAACTCCTTGTATTCTTGGGTACTGACCTCTGTGGGATCGACGAAGATGCAGTGATGCTTTCCGACAATCTCCGACAACTGATATCCTAGGACCTGACAGAAATTCTCGTTGGCCGTGATGATCGTACCGTCGAGTTTGAATTCGATGATTGCTAGACACTTGCTCAGTGCATGGAGCACAGCTGTCGCTTCAGTACTGCCGGCGAAAAGGTTCAATTTCATCACGAGCTCCAATGTTGACGGGTCCAGTTGGCTCCATCGCATGCGAAATGCATTCTCTGCCTGAATGCGGCCGCGCACATTGTCTGTGTTCCACGTGCGCCTTCTCTACCAATTATGATGAAGTCGACAGTATAAAGTTTCCTTAATTCGATTGTATAAGTAGAAATCTAATATCAATATTCACACTATGTATATTTATATGCGTATTTTGTCTATTTTTGTCTGTTTGAACAGGTGATTACCGCGGTCAACCACTGATGATTATGCATCCGAGCTGGTTCGCATTGTGGGGTTCGACTGCCGGTGCTGAGGCGCTGTAAGTTAACCGAGTGTGGAATTCCTACGTCACCCCGAAGGAGCGGCAGGAGCCGTGTCGCCAAGACCATTGGAACGCGTTGATGCGAACCGCCCACCGGCGAGGTTGACGGGCTTTGGGTGGCCATATTCCCTTTCAAGTCGCTGTCCAAGCTCTAGGCGGGTGGCAATCATACGTCCGGTCGTGGCTGCCTACTTTCACCAGCGCCCTTGAAGTTCGACCAGGCCGTAGTGTTCACGGATTGTCGCCCGGTTTGAACCCCGTCGAAAACATCTGGCAGTTCATGCGCAATAACTGGCTGTCCAACCGTAGCAGTGTTCGTCCGCGCCATTTATCGGTTTTCCTTATGACTGCATGCGGTTTTTACCACCTATACGCACAGTCCGAAATCCAATAAATTGGCACTCAT
This sequence comes from Rhizobium rhododendri, assembly GCF_007000325.2. Taxonomy (GTDB): domain Bacteria; phylum Pseudomonadota; class Alphaproteobacteria; order Rhizobiales; family Rhizobiaceae; genus Rhizobium; species Rhizobium rhododendri. The sequence goes on from NZ_CP117268.1 coordinate 1,044,611, forward strand.
CAAATAATGCTGCCGTAACGGCATAGATAAAATTGGAAGAAGGAAAGATGGAAATCAAGAGGAACGGTTCGGATGCCTCCATTAAAGGCCCCTCCGAATGGTTTACGGGGACCGTTCGCATCGACGCTCCGTTTTACGGCACAGGCGATGCGCGGGTTGGTGGAGTGACAGTCACATTCGAAGCCGGCGCCCGCACTGCATGGCATGCCCATCCGCTGGGCCAGACCCTTATCGTCGTCAGCGGCGTCGGCCTTGTTCAGCGCCAGGGTGGCCCCATCAAAAATATCCGGGCGGGCGACATCGTCTGGTTTCCGCCTGGCGAAAAGCATTGGCATGGCGCAACGGCAAGCAATGCGATGACGCACATCGCTATCGCCGAAGCCCTAGACGGCAAGGTGGTCGATTGGATGGATCATGGCACGGACCAGCAGTACGCCGGATGAGCGTATGCCCCCAGACGAAATTGTATTTCTGATCTGGCGGCCCTAGGCAAAAACCCTTATCGCATCGCCGGGCTCAATGTTAAATTATGGAACGCACCATTATGACATCCGAATTGATCTGGGTTCGCCCGGTTGCGGGTTTAAACCTTCTGAGCATTTCGAAGGGGCACTCAGTCCAATCTCACTTCTCCCGTTTCAACAGGCTTAGCTATTCAGTGTCGTCTCACACATCGCCCTGTATCGCTCAAAATAAAGGGAGAGAGCATGTCTCCATGTCTCTCCCTTGTGGTCCCACTATCTAACCGATCGAATGATCACATCATTCCGCCCATGTCTGGCATTCCGCCGCCGCCAGCCAAGTCCTTCTTCGGCACTTCGGCAATCATGGCTTCGGTGGTGATCAGCAGCGAGGCAACCGAGGCTGCGTTCTGCAGAGCCGTACGGACAACCTTGACCGGGTCGACGATACCCATGGCGATCATGTCGCCATATTCGCCGGTCTGGGCGTTGTAGCCGTAGTTGTCGGTGTTGCTTTCGAGGATCTTGCCGACGATGATCGAGCCTTCGTCACCAGCATTTTCTGCGATCTGGCGAACCAGCGACTGCAGAGCCTTGCGGATGATGTTGATGCCGGCCGTCTGGTCGTCGTTGGCGCCCTTGATGTTGAGGACGACAGATGCGCGCAGAAGTGCCGTACCGCCGCCGGGGACGATGCCTTCCTGTACGGCAGCGCGCGTTGCGTTCAGCGCGTCGTCGATACGGTCCTTCTTTTCCTTGACTTCAACTTCGGTCGCACCGCCAACGCGGATGACGGCAACGCCGCCAGCGAGCTTGGCAAGACGTTCCTGCAGCTTTTCGCGGTCGTAATCAGACGTGGTTTCTTCGATCTGGGCCTTGATCTGCGCGACGCGGCCTTCGATGTCGGACTTCTGGCCCGAACCGTCGACGATCGTCGTGTTTTCCTTGGTGATCGAGATCTTCTTGGCGCGGCCGAGCATTTCGAGCGTAACCGACTCGAGCTTGATGCCGATATCTTCGGAGATCACAGTGCCGCCCGTCAGGATGGCGATGTCTTCGAGCATTGCCTTGCGGCGATCGCCGAAGCCAGGAGCCTTGACAGCAGCAATCTTCAGGCCGCCGCGCAGCTTGTTGACGACGAGCGTTGCAAGAGCTTCGCCTTCGACATCTTCAGAGATGATGAGGAGCGGCTTGCCGGTCTGGACGACAGCTTCGAGAACCGGCAGCATTGCCTGCAGGTTGGAGAGCTTCTTCTCATGAAGGAGAATGTAAGCGTCTTCCAGTTCGGCAACCATCTTTTCTGGATTGGTCACGAAGTAAGGCGAGAGGTAGCCGCGGTCGAACTGCATGCCTTCGACGACTTCGAGTTCGGTTTCGGCAGTCTTTGCTTCTTCAACTGTGATGACGCCTTCATTGCCGACCTTCTGCATCGCTTCAGCGATGTACTGGCCGATTTCCTTTTCGCCGTTGGCAGAGATCGTGCCGACCTGGGCCACTTCGTCCGAAGTGCTGATCTTCTTGGCCTTGGAGACGATGTCCTTGACGACTTCGGCAACGGCAAGATCGATGCCGCGCTTCAGGTCCATCGGGTTCATGCCGGCAGCAACAGCCTTGCCGCCTTCGCGGACGATGGCCTGGGCCAGAACGGTTGCAGTCGTGGTGCCGTCACCGGCGATGTCGTTGGTCTTCGAAGCAACTTCGCGGACCATCTGGGCGCCCATGTTTTCGAACTTGTCTTCGAGTTCGATTTCCTTGGCAACCGTTACGCCATCCTTAGTAATGCGCGGTGAACCATAGGATTTGTCGATGATGACGTTGCGGCCCTTAGGACCAAGCGTGACCTTTACTGCGTCAGCGAGGATGTCGACGCCGCGCAGGAGCTTTTCGCGTGCGTCGCGACCGAATTTGATTTGTTTAGCAGCCATAGGAAGAAACTCCGAGCGTATCGCTCAATGGTCTTTAAAAAAGAAATGAAAAAAGAAAGCGGCTCAGATCAGCCGATGACGCCCATGATATCGGCTTCCTTCATGACGAGAAGGTCCTCGCCGTTGAGCTTGACTTCGGTGCCGGACCACTTGCCAAACAGAATGCGGTCGCCGGACTTGACGTCGAGCGCAATGAGCATGCCCTTATCGTCGCGCGTGCCGCTGCCGACAGCGACGATTTCGCCTTCCTGCGGCTTTTCCTTGGCAGTGTCCGGAATGATGATGCCGCCCTTGGTTTTGGCTTCAGCCTCAACACGGCGCACAACGACGCGGTCGTGCAGCGGACGAAAATTCGTATCAGCCATTTTTGGATTCCTTCACCGGGATCGTCGCCAAATGGCTGCCCCTTGAAAAGGGCGTAGCACTCTCTGACCGGGAGTGCCAGCGATCATTCTCACTGCGCGGAAGGTTAGCTGCTGCGCAGACGTCTCGTATCCCGCATGACAGCTTCAAAGTCTCCATGACCGGGAAACGTTGCTTTGACCAGAAGTTCAGCGGCGACTATGCCTCCATAAACGCGGCAACTTAGGAACATCGATAGCGCATCCTCACTAGTCGCCAGCATTGTTATGGAGGCGAATGAGCAACTTTACGCTGCGATGCCCGCTACGCCGGAACAGCGTTCGACCTGTCCGGCGCTATAGACCGCTGCGCCCAAGACCCAAGCTTTCGCCGAGAAAGGTGCCTCGACTGGCTATCGGTAGCAACTCCTGCCCCCGTTTGGTATGCTGTAACGTCGGCTGTCTTCTTGCGACGTTACGTTTGCGGACGGACCAGAGAAAGCTTCTAATCCCTCGCTAAGCGCGTAGCCCCAACGACCAAATTACTTTGCGGCTTGGATAATCAACTTCGCGACGACGTCGAAGTGAGACAGCATGACCACATGTCTCGACCATAATCTGTCTCTCGGCGTGCTGGCCGATCAAGCAGGCATGAGCCTTCGGTCTTTTTCGCGGCGCTATCAAAAATGTACCGGCCGCACCCCGGCGCAGAGTATCGAGACGTTCCGCGTCGAGAGCGCGCGCCGGCTTCTGGAGGATGGTGCGAGCGTGATGCGAGCCGCGACGCGGTGCGGCTTCGGCTCGACCGAGACCATGAGACGTGCCTTTCTGCGGAACGTCGGCGTTGGCCCTAACGCGTACCGAAACGGATTTCATGGGTAAACAAGCCCATCAAAGATGAAGGGCCACCTTAGATCAGCGAAACGCCAAAGCCCACAACTGCCCTTTCGGAAGGAGGGATCGTTGGAAGCTTGCTAAAATGCTGGAGCGAAGCGCTTTCACATATTGCGGCACCGAAGACTGGTAATCTGCGCGGAAGGTTGTCCGCTGAAACATGGCCTATTGAGTGGTCTTGACCAGATTCGGACAAGTGGCCTGCGAAGCCAGGAACATGCGCAACGGGAGTTGAATCCTCAGCTATGCAGCATTCTACGGAAAAACGATGGAAGGCTGCCCAGATGATAGATGCTAGCTTTCCTCTGGTTCTTGTTTGGCGTCGGACCGGTGCGATCGCTCGACGAGACTTGACTAAGCCTTACTACACAGTGACCGGTGCGCTGCATCTGGGCCAGAAATTCATCACTGACTTCGCCCCTTGTGATGGTCTTTAACTGCGTCCAGCTGCTCTCTTCCGTGCAGGGCATCGCGTATCCCTCACGAAGAAACATCGTAAGGTCGGGAGCTTCATCGGTCTTGTAGATACAAACCCTCATGTTCGTAGACCTTCGACACGGAAAGACAACATATTGCGCCGCACTGTTGGAAATGACAACGCCCTTTTACTGGCGGCCACATATGCGCTTCAATTCCAAGGGACTGCCTTTCAATCCCGATTGTGATAGAAGCTGCCCGACAGAGCATACAAGGTCTCGGCCCGAAATGAGTGGGTAGCAAAATCCATATTCTTGACGAAATCTGAACTCATTTACCAGCGCTCGGTCCCAGGGGGGCCTTTAAACGGGCCGGCCACGGCTGAAGTGATCCATCCGCCGTAGAACATCCCGGCCTGTGGCACGACGGCCTCGCCATCCACCAGGCATAGGTCCATGGGTCGCGGATAAAAGGCAATAAAATCCTTGATCAAGGCAAAGGATGTCGTGGGATGCGGATAGGCCCAAGCCGCGTTCCGGCTTATTCTGTCGCCAGAAACGATATCAAAATAGCGTGCCTGTCCTTTCCACTCGCAGATCGACCTGCTGCTGCTTTCGCGAAGCAACGAGAGATCGACGTCCGCGGCCGGAAAATAATAGGTTGGCGGATGACTTGTTTCAATTGTGCGCACGGCGGCAGTGGTCTCTGCAAGAACGTGGCCGTTGTAAATGATTTTCAGGTGATTGCGCGCCGGCTGGGCGATGCTTGGCCTTGGGAAAGACCAGACACTCTCCTGCCCGGGCAGGCATGGGTCGGGAACGGGGTGCGCAAGCTGGGCCATGATTTCCTCCAGTCAGAGCGAACATGCAACAGCGCCGATTATTTGCAAGGCCTGAACGGTTGCGCGGGGCAACATAGGTGAATCTTGCAGCCGACAATATTGCGGCGAACACGCGTATATCGCTTCACACACAGTTGCGCGGACATATGGTGTAAGTGCGCAGATTTGCTGCACTTTGACTTGCGCGGCGGTTTCCGAACAGCCTCGCCCGCGCCCGCAAAAGATTGGCCATCTCGTAGGTGATGCTCGGCTCGTTCGTGATAAAATAGAGTAAATGCTAAGCGGCTGGCCGGGACTAGCCTTGCGTGGTCTTGAAGTCAAAGCTTCCGATCTCAACGGCTGCGGAGGTTTGGGGATCACTCTCAAATGGAAATTGAAGCCACCTCTGATATTAGCGGATCTCCCAATCGATGGAGTAAACGAAAACCTGCGATTTGCGAAAATCGGATCGCTATTGGCGGTGAGAAGATGCATATGGCGGCACCCCTATTGCGATTACCGCTGTCGCGCTGACGCAATTAGAGGCTGAGGGAAGTTTGTTCCCTGCGGAAGGTCCTCCATGTCCGATTTCGCCCAAGATGCAATGACAAACCGTCTCCTGAAGATGATGCCTGCCGAGGGCTTCGAGCGCATTCGGCCGCATCTCAAGACGGTCGGTCTCGCTTTTCGAGATATAATTGTGCGGCCAAACACGGAGACCACACATGTCCACTTTTTGGAAAGTGGCATCGCTTCCATTGTAACGACCGCAGATCTTGAACATGAGGGCATCGGGGTCGGGCATATTGGCTGGGAGGGCATGACGGCGGCGCACGTCATTCTGGGTTCATTTCATACGCCAAATGGCGCGCTCATGCTGGCGGGCGGAACAGCGCTTCAAATGGACGCAAGTAAATTCCTTCGATCATTGGAGGATGTGCCGAGCCTTCATTGGTTCCTCCTGCGGTATGTTCAGTACTGCAAAATTCAAATCGCCCAGTCGGCCTTGGCACACGGCCGCTATTCCGTCAGAGAGCGTCTGGCCCGGTGGCTTCTGATGTACCACGATCGCACCGATGGCGATAATCTCGTGCTGACACACGAATTTCTCGCGATGATGCTCGGGGTACGCCGCACCGGCGTAACCGAGGCAATTCAAATCCTGGAGGGTGATCGCTTGATAAAAGCGACACGAGGGCACCTACGTATTCTCGATCGGGAAAGAATCCTTAAAATCGCAGGTGGCTGCTACGGCGTGCCAGAGCGTGAGTATGAGCATTTGATGGTGACGAGCCGATACGTCTAGCCAACCCGAGGCGGTTCAACGCGCATTTTCCGCAGCTCCCAACACAACGACTAAATTTCCTTAGCCTTAAATGCTAATTACCTCGGGCGAGATTAGGTTCGCGAGAATGTCCCGGCTCGAAACCTCTCGAACCAAAACGCCGGCGGCGTCGCAGATACGGATACCCACAAGATCAAACTCTTTGCTCATTTTGAAGCTTTCGACGAAAAACTCCAGGATAGCTACCTCAGCCTCTATCACCGCATCATCAGGCTTTCCAAACTCTGTGCCTTCATCGTCGAAAAGCTCGCTGTCGACACGATGGAGGTCGAAAAAATATCTGGGCAATCTGCGGCCTCCTTCCGTTGTTTTTGAAGGAAACGAGTAAGGGGCAAAAGTGTTTCGCGTCCAACTCCGCCCGCTGCGCAGAGCTGGACAAATTGAACCCAGCTACTTGTGAAGAACGCTGCGGCTGAGACAGGCAGGTTCTCCGTCAGTCCATAAGGCCACGTTTGTTGCTATGGTCGCTCTAAGCCTTTACCACGGCGGTTATCTTTCGGAGGTCCTGCGTCCGGCATATCTGGCTGTCGACCGCGGCCAGCATGATGCAGCCGACAGTCTCGGCTACAGCTTCCTGCAAAAGCTCTCACGGGTCGTCGGGCCGCAGGCGATGCACATAGCCCTCCCCGGCTACGGCAACTCCATCATCTACCTCATCCACAACGTTGCGCTCGTTATGTACATCGGGGCAGCCGACGTGATGGCAACGGCGCATCTGGTCATGGAACGTGACTACAACCAGTACCAGTTCGAGACCTACCTTGTGCTGGCGGTAATCTATTCGACGCTCTGCCTGGCGGCCTGGCTGATCGTACGCTCCTTCGAGAAGCGAAACGCCAAGTTTACGCCCAATTCCGCGCCGCTCAAAGCCACACTGATGCCAAGCGTCTGATCGAAGAGAGGGTCCACATGTTCGATTCCGAAGTCCTGCTGCCTGATCTCTACGACATCCTTGGCGCCGTTCCCGTAACACTTGCCATGGCGCTTGTGATTTTCCTGTGCTCAACGATCATCGGCGGGCTGTTTGCGATGATCGAATATCGACGGATCCCGGTACTGCGCGAAATCGTCGTCGCCTATAAGATTGCCTTTAAAGGCGTCCCGATGGTGATCGTGATCTTCCTTGCATACTATGGCCTCCCACCAGCCTCCCGGATTTTGGCGTCTTTGGTAGGTCAGAATTACAATGGCCATGCTACGCCGAACTGGGTCACGCTGGTCGTCGCACTGACTGCTTGCGTTGCAGCGTTCCAGGCCGAGGTCGTGAAGGGTGCGTTGAATTCATTCGACACCGGCCAGGCTGATGCCGCTTATTCCTTGGGCTACAGCAAGACCCAGGTGTTTCGGCGGGTCATGTTTCCGCAGGTGATCGTTGCAGCAATTCCGGATCTTGCCAATTCGATCATGGTCATCATGAAGGCGCTGTCCCTCGGCTTCGCTATCGAGGTTGTCGATATCTTCGCGCAGTCCCAGCTGACGGCCGCTTTGAATTTCTACTACCTCGAAGCGTTCCTGATCGCCGTGGTCGTCTATATGGTCGTTGCGTACATCGTTACCTTTGCAGCAGACAGGATGGAACGGGCTCTTCGTCTTTGGGCGTGATCTGAGCCGGGTCTTACAACCCCTGAACGTGGGCCTCTGGGACCGGCGCACTGTTTGATTCGAGACGATGATCCCACGCGCCGCCATCAGGTCTTCAACCATGCCCAGACTGAGCGGAAGCCGGAGATACAGCCGGACTGCGCGGGCAACCGCCTTATCTGGAAATCGGTGGCGAAGGTCCGGCCCTGAAGGAGGAGACGCGCTGACGCCTTAGAGCCGCAGAGGTCATCACGAAGGATTTGGGGATGGAAGCTGCAAGGGCAGCTTCCAATTCTTCGATCCCTCTGCGGGCGCTCGGCGGCACGTGCGGGTATTCTACTTTCGGCCGGCATCAAATGTTCAAGACGCGCGAACCGTGCTCGCCATGCACGGGCTGGACCGGCAGCATAGGACTTCCGAGATAACCTGTGCCAGTTGGCTGTTGACCGGAATGCCGGTAAGTGTGAACCAGCATGAGCTTCCCGACTGGCGAAGACTGCACAAAATGGTCAGCGACACCGTAAAAATGCTGCCAATGATTAAGCCAACGTTGCACTGACGTGGATAGATATTTTCAAGCATGACAGAGAGCATGACATCATGAGCGAAACAACCGAATGGCCCGATCCAGCCGACAAAGCTCACGCGGTAGAGCAAGCAATGCGCCTTCGCGATCAAGCGGCAGCTGGAGGCTTGATATTTGAGGCTTACCTCCCGCCCGATCTCGCGGTGTGGCTCCTCGACCGGATAGAACGAGGAGCCTTCGTGGATCCTTCCGAGGCTACCTTCGTCCTTCTGGGCGAAGCGCGTGATCTGGAACCCCATGTCGATCTGCGCAACGAGCTGCTGAAACGTGTCATCCAGGCGGCGATCGACGATCCTCGACCAGGCATTCCAGTCGAAGACGTCATGGAAAGCCTTCGCAAGAAGTTCGAAAACCCTTTACCGGAACCGGCCAAATGGGAAAGGCGGTCCGGCACTGCGTGAAGATGCACACTTAAGCCAGGCTTGGCGCTCGTGGCCGTATTCAAGAGTGCGCCGCGTCCGCCACCAAGCGAGAAAAAGCTGAGGTGTCATTTGCGCGTATCCAAAATCCGCCATCATATGGTTGCTTCTTTTCAACGCTGAGAGAAATTATGCAGGACTTCACGATGAGCGCCATCTCCGCTCAAGACATTGTCGACACTCTACGAGATGGCCTACTGGTCCTCGACAGCGATCTCACGGTCGTTTCAGCCAATCGCGCGTTCTATGCGATGTTTAAGGTGAGCGAACCGGACACGGTTGGTCGCAAGCTTTACGATCTGGGAAATGGACAATGGAATATCGATGCATTGAAGCGTCTGCTTGAGGAAGTTCTCCCCACAGAAAACTCCGTCGAAGGGTTCGAGGTCGACCACGTATTTACCGGCATCGGACGCAAGGTGATGCTCCTGAATGCTCAGAAGCTGGTTCGTTCTGGAGATAGCTCCCATTTTCTGCTGCTGGCAATCGATGACGTGACAGAGGCGCGGGTCAGTCACATCGAGGCAGAGCGAAACTGGCGCATCGCCCAAAATATCGTTGATACGATCCGGGACCCATTGGTCATCCTCGAGCCCGATATGTCCGTGGTGACAGCAAGCCGCTCTTTCCTCGCTCTTTTCAATGCCACCGCAAGCCAAGTTGTCGGGAGAAAGCTCGAAGCTCTCGGTCAGGGACAGTGGGATACCTTTGCCCTGCGCAAATTATTGGAGCGAGTGGTTCCTCACCAAGAAGTAATGGACGGCTTCCTACTCGAGGACGATTTTCCCGGAATTGGTCGCCGTATCTTCAAAGTGAACGCCCGCAAGGTATATCGTCCAGGCAATCATATGACACGGTTGCTGGTCGTGTTCGAAGACGCGACGGACGAGGTCCTGCTTGACCGTCACAGAGATATGTTGGCAGCCGAGCTGGCGCACCGGATCAAAAATAGTCTTCAGATCATTTCCGCGTTCGTTGCCTTTGAACTGAAGCGGGCAGGCGAACCCTGTGTTCTAGGTTACCAGGCAATGCAGGCACGAATTTCAGCGGTCGCTCAGCTCTACGATGTAATCGCCCAATCGAGCAGGCTTGGGCCGGTGCCGATGCCTTCCTACCTTGAGGGTATAAGTGCAAGTGTCCAATCCAGCCTGTTGGGACAATCATCCGACATTACCGTAACATCGGCGGCAGAGCCCCTCAGCATTCTACCTGACCACGCTGTCGCCATTGGGTTGATTGCAAATGAACTCGCGACGAATGCAATAAAGCATGCTTTCCCCAAAGGTAGGGGCGAAATTAATCTCGGTTTTCACAGGAGAGACGGCGAAGTCACGCTCACCGTCAGCGATAATGGATCTGGCCTTGCGTCGAAGGTTGAAGGTTCTGGTCTCGGCTCCCGGTTCGTTGAAGCCTTTGTAAAACAGCTTGGCGGTACGTTGGCGACCGCCAGTAGCCCGAAGGGGACGACTTTCACTGTTCGGTTACCGACCTCAATATTGGCTGCTGCTTAACCCCACTTGTCGACGATCCTCGACCAGCAGTCGGACCTGAAAAGGTCTTGGAATACTTTGCAAGAAATTCGAAAACTCTTTACCAGAGCCCTCAAATTGCGAAGGGAGGTCCGGGCGCTACCGCCCCACGCATTGAAAGTGGCCGGCCCTCCGGCAGGCGGATCCTAAGAGACGACACGGCCAGGGAATGGAGGAAAGTCGCCTTATCTTGTCGTTTTTATCCGGGTCATGCGGATCGGAATGGAAGGATTGATATCCAGTGACTCCGTGACTTCCTCAATGATGGGAAGAACCGTCTCGACCGTAACGGCGGCCCCACCGCTGACACCGTCACATATGCTCTTCCACAGGACAATATCCTTTTAATTTTATCGGCGGTCAGGATCTGGATCTTCCGACCACTCGACGCCGAGGATGTCTTGACCGCTCGACCCGGAACACCGGGTTCGGACTGCCCCGCGACCACAGGGAAGACATCCAACCCTTTTGATGTGTTGATGAACACGACGCGTAGACATTCCGATTCACAGCTGATCCTCGCCGATATGTTTCAGCATTTCCTTCACCTTGGGATGAGCACAGCGCGCCACCCTTATAGAAAATGCGGGGCTGCTGCTTGGTGCGGGCGGACACCGCTGAGCAAACGAGATGCCCAGCGGCAGTGATCTCAGAACTCCTTCCAGGACTGTTCCGCAGACGCGCCGAACGCATTGGCAATCTTGCGTCCGAGCACTTTTGCGGGCGACGCTACCGGGCGTGGGTTGTTCGAAGCCAGCCGCACCGGTTGATGAATCAGCCCATGACCACCAAGATTGAACTGCGAGATCAGCTTGTTCAGAGCGTCGGCTTCGCTGGCCAGACTGTGACTGGCAGCCGTGGACTCCTCGACCATGGCGGCGTTCTGCTGCGTGCCCTGGTCAATCGTGTTGACGGCCGTGTTGATCTCCTGAATACCGACCGACTGCTCGCGCGCCGATTCCACGATGGCACTGACGTGACTGTTGATCTTCTGAACCTCGCCGACCATGATTTCCAAGGATTTCCCCGTTTCCCCAACGAGGGTGACACCGGTACGCACCTGCTCTCCGGATGTGATGATGAGCGCTTTGATCTCCTTGGCGGCAGCGGCAGAGCGCTGTGCAAGCTCCCGCACTTCCTGGGCGACGACCGCAAAGCCCTTGCCGGCATCTCCAGCGCGCGCGGCTTCCACGCCCGCATTCAGCGCGAGCAGATTGGTCTGGAAGGCGATTTCATCAATGACGCTAATGATATTGCTGATCTCGCCGGAGGATTTCTCGATCTGATGCATGGCATGCACCGCGTTGCGCACGACTTCCCCGGCCTTCTCCGCACCAATTCTGGTGCGCGAGACGAGAACGCCTGCCTCTTCCGCCCTCTTCGTGGAATCACGCATCGTCGTCGTGATCTGTTCCAGGGCAGCCGCTGTTTCCTCGACGGAGGCCGCCTGTTGCTCGGTCCGCTTTGCCAGGTCATCTGCGGCGGATCGAATTTCATTCGCACCACCGTCGATGCCGCGAGCATTCTCCATGACTGCCTGTAGCGCCTCATGCAGTTTGGTCAGCGAGTTATTGAAGTCGAGACGCAACGTGTCGAGATGGGCGGCGAAGGGTGTCGAAATCCGATAGGCGACGTCGCCGTCAGCCAGCCGCTGGAGCCCGGCTGCCAAGGAATCGACGACGAACTGCGATTCCGCCGCTTCACGTGCCTTTTCCGCTTCACGTTCCAGGCGCTCCCGTTCGCTCATCGAGCGATTGGCCAGTGCTTCTTCTTCCATTGCTGTTTTTTGTATCGCGTTTTCTCGGAAGACAGAGACGGCGGCAGCCATTGCACCGATTTCGTCGACCCGGTCGAGGCCGGGGACTTCGATGGAGACATCGCTCTGCGCCAATCGGCCCATGGCGGTCGTCATTTGCTTGATGGGAGACGCGATGCTGCGGGCCACGAACCACATCGCCGCGATGCCGCCGGCTGCAATGATGAAGCCGACGATAATCTGGAACAGCGTGTCGGCATGGTTACGGTCTGCCAGCGATGATGTGAGGGCCTTGGCCTGCGCCATTGCTACCGATCTCGGGACTTGAATAATAATGGACCATGGCGTTTTCGTCCGGCCGATGACGATGGGTGACAGAGCCGTAAACGTCTCGGCATTTCCCTCGACGGTATCGCGGCCGGCTTGTATCGATGGGAGTTGCGACATGGCCGCTGAGCTTATTTGGTCAAACGGGCGGCCAATTGCATCCGGATGATCACTGGATGCGACGACAAGGCCCTTGTAGCTGACAATGTCGACAGCGGCTTTGCCGTCGTAGATCGATGCCTTTACATTTTCCGCAAGCTTCTGGACGAAGGTGAGATCGAAATCGGCTCCGGCAACACCGACGAACTTGCCGTCGATGGTCATGGGAACCGACATCGTCGCCAGATAGACGTTCTTGCCCTGAACGACATAGGGCAATGGGTCCAGGACGCTTTCGTCACCGCCGCCTTTCGGGCCAAGATACCATCCACCTTTCATGACGCCGTTGGGGTGAAGCGCTGTGCTGTCGTATTCGACAAGGGGTTGGACAGCCAATTTGCCATCGGCGCTCCGTGTCCAGTAAGGCAGGAATCGCCCGGTCGCATCCGATCCGACATCCTGCTTGTTGCGAAAGAGTTGATCCTGCCCATCAAGTGCATTGGGCTCCCAGGCGCTGTATGTGCCGTTGAAGCGTGGATTGTCCTTCAGCACGTTGAGAAGGATGGCATTGAATTCAGCGCGGCGTTTGCCAACCGGCGTCGCTGCTCCATTGTCGTTGCTCGCCGATATCTCGAACATCCGGGCCATGTTACGCGCCGAGTCGAATGCCATGTCGAGCGGCGACTTGATCAACGCGGCCTGCGCAAGAGCTAATGTCTTGAGATGGTTCTTGGTGCTGTCTTCCGTCAGTGTATCGACGTGTTCACCGACGAATGCCTTACTGTTGGCGGCCGATATGATGCTATACCCTACCAATGCGCCGCTTGCCGCAACGACGCAGACGCCCGCGAGCAGGGCAATTTTAAGCTGGATTGATCGTATGCGCACAGTCCGTCGCTCCTCTGTCTTGGCGCATTGTGCGCCTGGGAGTTTGAGCGTGGCCCGCGAAGGTTAATTGTCTCAGTATTGAATAAAACTGTATTTGTCCGCTGTCGCAAATATGCGACTAAAATTCTGCTTTAAACTACAATGCCTGCTTTAAAATGTCTTTTTTTGAAAATTCGGACGAATGTATTTGATTTAAATCAATATCGAACGGCATAGTATACTTGCCAACGCTCACGCAAGGGCTCCTTCGCCTGTGAGTTCCTTGGGCTTTCGCCGCAAAAAGGAGAGATTGGTGAACTTTGGCGCAGGCAGTTCCATTTCAAGACCGAATGCTGTCCTGCTTGTCGGAGCGAGATCTCGCACTCGTCATCGAATAGGCTGAACCGTCTGACTCATCTCAGACAAGCGCTGGAGATTGCCCGTCAGAAAAACGAACGTCTTTTTTAGGATCTGAATTGGGTTTCGTCGTGACAGGCATCCGTTGCAGTGTCGAGTTCTACACCATTTGGTGCTACGAGATAAGCGGCTGATGTTCAATCCGCCCAATCGCAAACCCTCCAAATAAGATCGCAGCCCGACCACTCACCCCACAATCGGCGCGGTACCGAGCGGTCGCTCACTGGGCAGACGGATTACCAGCGACAGGCCCTCAGTCCTCCAGTCGCGGCTGATGCTTCCTCGAAGCTGCTTTTCCACCAAAGCATCAATTAAGGCTGTGCCAAATCCAGCAGCTCTGGTGGCGGCAGGAACGACGGGTCCTCTCTCCCGCCAATCAATTTCAAGACCACCTGGCTCAACCTTTCTCCAGTGAACTTCCACATTGCCAGCTTCGTTGGCTAGCGCGCCGTGGCTGGTCGCATTTGCCACCAGTTCGTGGAGAACAAGCGCAAGGGGCTGCGCATCAGTCGCTTCAACACCGATGCCGGGTCCCTCAAGCTGGACCGCATGCGGTCCGAATGCCGTGAACTGCTGACGAACAATTTCTTCAAGTGAAATGGAATCCCATCCCTTCTCGGCGAGCAGGGTGTGGACGTCCGCCAACGCTTGAATGCGATCACGGACCGCGCTTGCATAACGACTTGGGTCGGTCGCCTTGCTCAGGCGAACAATGCTATTGACGACAGCGAGAACATTTTTCGCGCGGTGATCCACCTCTCTGAGCAGACGCCGCTCAGAGGCCTCCAGGCCAGCCACTCGACGCAACTCAGTGACATCCATCTGGGAAGCGAAGAAGTATGCGATCTCGCCTTCGTCATTGCGGATCGGGCTAATGTGAAGCTCGTTCCAAAATTCGCTGCCGTCTTTTCGGTAATTCAACAGATTCGCTGCAACCTCGACGCCCGACCGGATGGACGCGCCTATAGTAGAGGTAACGCTTTTGGATGTCGCTGGACCCTGGAGAAAACGGCAGTCCCTGCCGACGACTTCAGACAAGGCGTAACCCGTGAGCTCGAGGAAAGCCTTATTGGCGAATAATATCGGGTTTTGCCCCTGGCCAGCATCGGCCATCACCATGGGTGTCCGCGAGCGCTCGAACGCGATCGTGTAGAGTTCTCTTTGGTCAGCGCTCGGCGACAATGCACTCAAGCTGGAGACGTTTATGTCGCCTGCGGGCTTCTCGTCGTTGGTCAATATGACACCATTTTTATTGTGACTACCTCAGCTCAACGTGACAGCTGCCATTTGTTTCCTTCGCTCTGCCTTTCGCGGCGCCTCTCTTAGAAAGACCATGGGTCGCACAACTCTTCTCGCCGTCCGAGGACCCACTTTGGATTCCAGAGAATAGACGGCGGTCCGGGTCATAGTCCGGCCGACCTCAGAAGCTCTGCATTTACGGCTGCATCAATTGGGGTCGAGCCGCCGGCTGGAGGCCGAGGCGTCGCGCTTGATCAATGGCCGTCCGGAGCTATCTCCGAAGGGAACGGGAGAATGGCGCGATGTGTAACCTCTACAACCTTACCACCAACCAGGCGGCCATCCGCGACCTCATCTCGATTACCCACTTCCGTGCGGGCAACCTCGAGCCGTCGCTACACATACACCCGACCGTCCTGGCCCAATCGTCCGCCTCGACGCCAGTGGCGAGCGCGAGCTGGCCATGAGCACATGGGGCATGCCGACGCCGGAGATCCATCGTGAGGACAAACCCGACAGAGGCGTGACCAATATTCGCAAGACATGGATACCGCATTGGCAGCAGTGGCTGGGCATAGGCAACCGCTGCCTGGTTCCGGCGACGGCGTTCTCAGAATATGAACAGGTTGCCGATCCGACCACGGGCAAGAAGCCGCTGCGCTGGTTCGTCGTCAACGAGGATCAACCCGTCTTTGCGTTAGCTGGCATTCACACGCGATGGAAGGGTGCCAGAGGGCCGATCAAGGCGCCCCGGCACGGCGAGCATGACATCTACGCATTCCTGACGACCAGACCGAATGCGCTCGTTAAGCCGATACATCCGAAGGCAATGCCAGTCATGCTGACGACGCGAGAAGAGTGCGAACTCTGGCTGACCGCGCCGTGGTGGGAGGCGAAGAAGCTCCAGCGGCCCCTCCCCGAGGAAAGCATGATGGTCTTGCCGCCGTACACAGCCGTGGGAGGCCTTGGAGGACTGCCACCTAAGACAGCAGACCTGTTCGCTTGAAAATGAAGACAGGAGATAAGACGAGCTGGGACGCGGTCGATGGTCCTAAGCGAGCTGCTTCCTGAGGAAGGCAAGGGCTATCTCCGCACCCTCAGGGGTTATCGTGTGGCCAACCCCTGGCAGAACTTCAAGTTCCACGTCGAAGCCAGCAGTCCGCAACTGCCCGGCGGCCGCCTTCGAGGCCTGGACTGGTATGCTGGAATCGTCTTGTCCGTGGATCAGAAGGATAGGCATACGATTCGACATCACCGCCGGACGAAGTGGTAGTAACCCCGCAAAGGACACGAGCGCTCCGATCTGCCACCTGCCGGAGGCCACCGCGTCTAGGGCCATAAGGGACCCCTGCGAGACGCTTACGAACGCGACGCGGTCAAGCGCGCGTTCGAAGCCTTCGCGTGTTACCACTTCCGAGATCAGCTCGTCGAAAGCCTCACGGACGAAATCGACATGATCCGGGCGCAACTCCTGACCATCCACTCGAAACCACTGATGTCCACCCTGTGCCCCAGGAAAGGGAGCGTCGGGAGCGGCGAACCGCGTATTCGGCAATGTCCGTCGCCACGGGCCCGCAATGGGCATAATGGAGGAACCGCTTCCACCCATCCCATGCAGGAGGATGACGAGCCGCTGCTGGGATGACGCTAATGAGACGCTCATCTTCTACGTCAGCCTATCGACGCCTTGGGGTCCTGCAGGCAAACGACATCGGGCGACGTCGTCTCCAGCCATCGAGGAGAACGTCGGGTCGACCGTTGACGCCGTTCACGTTGTAAGTCGCGATCTTCACTTGCTGACTTTATGGTCACCTTAGTCTCCCTTTCCGAGTTGGGCGTCCCGCTTTTCCTTGTGCCACCCGTCTGCACACAATGACTGGCCGACGCCGAGGGCTTTCCTTGAACCGACGGCCTTTATCGCAGCAGACGTTTCGCTTGTCGGCTTCGGCTTTGATCAAATCGCGCTTTGAGCATGAGGGACTCCACTGTGGTTGTAGTCGAGGCAAACGCACGTCGAGCCGAAAAGATGCATTGGATTCATGGGTCTAAGTTGTGGACGTCAAATTCTTCGCTGGACATGCTGCAAATCGCTGAAATTGATTCGTTTTGACGCGGAACGAATCATCCCGGATTCGATTGACTCGCGGAAGTTGTGAGTTGGAGTATCGCGTCATGGCAGCACCTAGAGCCAACTGGAAGGGCTTTCTCAAATTCGGCGAAGTCGCTTGCGGGGTGGCGCTTTATACCGCCGCCTCTGCTTCCGACCGGATCGCCTTCAATACGTTGAACAGGAAGACGGGCAACCGCGTTCGGCGCGAGTTCATCGACAGCGAGACTGGCCAAACCGTAGAGCGCGACGACCAGGTCAAAGGCTACGAAATCGATAACGGCCAGTACATAGTGCTTGAGCCCGAGGAAGTGGCCGCTGCTGTCCACGAGAGCGACAAGACGCTGAAGATTACCTCGTTCATCCCGTGCCAGGAGATCGACGACGTCTATTTCGACAAGCCTTACTATCTCGCCCCCGACAAGATGGGAGCGGACGCGTTCGTCCTGCTGCGCGACGGCATGAAAGAGGCCAAGGTCGCCGCAATCGCGCAGACTGTCCTCTTCCGCCGGATGCGCACAGTCCTTATCCGCGCGCACGGCAAAGGACTGATCGCGACCACGCTGAACTTCGATTACGAAGTACGCTCATCAAAGGAAGCCTTCGAGGACATGCCTGAGCTGGAGATTAAGGGAGAGATGCTGGAGTTAGCCTCCCACATCATCGGCACCAAAAAGGGAACGTTTGACGTCAGCGAAGCTGACGATCGCTACGAGAGCGCGCTCGCCGAACTCGTAAAGGCCAAGATGGAGGGCCGCACGCTACCGAAACCGAAAGTGGTCAAGGTATCTGAGCCGACCGATCTCCTCCAAGCGCTGCGAGAGAGCGCTGGTATGCTGGCAGCCGCCGGGAACGCGCCGAAGCGGACCGCCGCGAACGGCAATGCCGGCACCAAGCGCCCAAAGACGGCTACCCGTGCCACCGCACCGAAAGCCAAAGCTGCTTCCGCCTCACAACGTCGCGCCGGCTGATAGGGGACCGCCATGGCATCGATACATCCTTACTGGAAAGGCTATCTCAAGCTCAGCCTGGTCACCTGCCCCGTGCAGATGATGCCCGCGACGACCGAGAGTGAGAAGGTTAAGTTCCATACCCTGTCGAGGACAACCCAGAACCGGGTCGTCAGCCACTATGTCGACGCAGTCACGGGCAAGGAAGTAGCCGATGGCGACGAGGTGAAGGGATACGAGCGCGGCGAGAACGAATACGTCATGCTCGAGGAAGACGAACTCGACGCCGTCGCCCTTGAGAGCACCAAGACAATCGACATCAAGGTTTTTGCGCAGCGAGACACGATCCAGTGGGTGTGGCTGGAGACGCCCTACTACCTTTCGGTGGAAGACCCGGTCGGCCAGGAAGCTTTCTCGGTGATTAGGGACGCCATGGCGGCGCAAAAGATGGTTGGAATTTCAAAGCTGGTGATCTCTCGCAGGGAGAGGATGGTCATGCTCGAGCCCCGTGGCAAGGGCATCGTGCTTTGGACTCTACGCTACGGAGACGAAATCCGTGACGAAGACCTCTATTTCGTGAGCGTCGGGGAAGAGGTCGCCGATCCCGAGATGATGCCTCTCGTCCAGCAATTTATCAAGCAGCAGACCAGACCATGGGACCCGAAGATGGTCGTCGATCCTGTGCAGGGCAAACTTTTGGAGTTGATCGCGCTCAAGAAGAAGGCGTTGAAAAAGACCGTGAAGGCGAAGCCTGCTGTGGCGACCCCTGCCCCTTCCGGCAATGTTATCAACATCATGGACGCCCTGAGAAACAGCATCAAGGCCAACGCCGATAGCGGCCGCCGCGCCTAACGTAAAGGAGAAGCGAGATGACCCTGGAATTGAGCCACCAACCGATCGTCGTCGGCGAGAACGGTCATCTTCTCGCGACCGATGGCGAGCTTTTCTGGGTTGTCGTCGTAACACGTGAAGCTCTGGAGGCGGTAACCCACCAGTTCGATGCGACAGTCGAGAACCTGACAAGCCACGCCGGACTGTATCTCGCCATTGCTGAACAACACCTTTGCTCGCAAAGACTTTTCACACAATCGGATTTGGGTGCAGGAAGAAGATGTCGACCTGTGGTTGGTTTCGGAACCCATTCGCCAGGCATCGGGACGTGTGGCTCGCAATCTCGCTTCGGGATCACGCCACCTTTTGCCCCAATTTACCGCCAATCCGGTTTGATCATCTCGGTACGAACTGGCTGGCATATGAGTGATGGCATCCGCCTTTCTTGTTCACGCCTGAGAAAAATGGTTCGAGGTTCCGCTCAGTGCGGAACATCCCACTCTCCCGCAAGTTCAAATATCACGGACCTGTGATTGCGATCACAACGTCCGGCATAGTCGCCACCAGATCATCGAGAACAGTATCATATTTGCCCGTTCCAATCGCACCTCTCAGCCGCCCGGCGACCCCGCAGCGGCGAGGCAACCCCATGTACCAGGAGCCCGACCATGGCCAAAGCAGCAAAGACCCTAGACGTTCTGTTTCACGACACACTGAAGGACGTGTATTTCGCCGAGAACAAGATCGTCGAGACCCTCCCCAAGATGCATGACGCCGCCAAAAGCAAACAGCTCAAGGACGCTTTCACCAAACACCTCGCTGAAACCAAAATTCACGTCGAGCGCCTTGAAGAAGTCTTCAAGATTATCGGCAAGAAGCCGGAGCAAAAGACATGCGATGCGATGATGGGCATCACCGAGGAAGGTGCTGAGATCATGGAAGAATACGAAGGCTCCCCGGCACTCGATGCAGGCTTGCTCGCCGCGGCGCAGGCTGTCGAACATTATGAAATGTCGCGTTACGGCACGCTGCGCACCTGGGCGCTTGAACTCGGTATGAAGGACGCGGCGAAATTGCTTCAGACGACGCTCGATGAGGAGCAGGCGACAGACATCGCTCTGACCTCGATCGCGACTAAGGTCGTGAATCAGAACGCCGAAGCCTGACTTTTGTAGGCCGGGGATCAACTGCCACGGCTGATTTTGGCGGATTGGAAAGAATGCGGATAGCTGCGTATTGGACGGCCATCATACAGCCAAGCAAACATAGAACTATCCCGGGTCGCGGAAATCTCCGCGAGCCGGGGCGTGGACTGGCGAAGCGTACGAGCTGATCACCAAGAGCTTGTTGCGCTTCGTATTTGTGACGCTTTCAATTCATCCAACAGGGGTTGATGTACCTCACGACCCGTCGGCGTGACGTGCGACGACAGGAGACCGTTCTTGCAGGGTCGTTCGTCGTCCCACCCGGGGTGATTGACAATAGGGTAAAGACAAAGACCTTCCAGAGGAACGCCCAACTGGCGTGCGCGTTGTGCCTCGTCCGACACATACTGGAACCACGATGCGCGCCGGTCATCCTCGATCCCGGTTTCCGCTATCAGGATAGGTCGTCCGTAGCGGGCGTAGGTCTCCGCCAAAAGCTTGCTGAGGGGCTTGTAAAGAGGATGGCCGTGATCGATCGGCAGACCGCCGTGGATCCACTGGTTGTTGAAATAATAATTTACGCCGATGATATCGAGATAGCGTTCTGTTCCGCCGATCTGTGGCCACATGCGGCCCGAGATCAGGTCCCAGCCTTGGAATTGTGATTGGTGGTGACCGCCCGCCACACCGGCTTCCCAAGGTCGCGATGGGTCGGTGACGACGTTGATGATCGGATCACAGTGGACGAAGCGGGCTCGAGGATCTACTGAGAGGATGGCATCCATGGCCGCGATAGCGGCGCGCGCGAGCTGTACTTTCAACTCGAACCCTCGACCATTGCCAAATGGATTAAGGTATCCGGCGTCACCCCCGGCCCACGCAAAAAACGAGATTTCGTTGACTGGGCAGTAAAATGGTATTTCGTCGGTTTCCTCTCGAACGATGCGCGCGCATTCCCGAGAAAAACGTGCGAAACGGTCTACAAATGCTGGTGACCAGATGTTAACGTCGTCCGGCAGGCCGTAATGGAGCAGGTCCCAGATCACCTGGGTCTTTGTTGTCGCCGCCGCCTTGAGCATCGGCCGAATGCTTGACCAATCGTAACATCCGTGACTGTCGATGAGGTGCCAGCGAAAGCCGTCTCGCACGGTACGGATCCCGAAGCCGGCCAGCTGCCGGTAATCCTGTTCAGCATATCGGTCGTGTCCGATTGACTGGATCACGTCTAGCCGCCGGCCTGAAACCTCGCCTCCGCGTGGCCGCAATCTGTGAGTGGAGCACTCAAACCCGCCCTGCAGGAAGGATTTGAAGAGGCTCGTGGGTTCCGCTGGCCTGCGCTCGGCACGCACTTCCGCAAAAAGTTGCTCCCACTGCGGGAGTACCTTTGCGACGGAGTAGGTGTCCTCGACTTTACGGCGAAGAGCCGAGCCGAGCTGGCGGCGGATTTGGGAATTGGCGATCAGCTCGGCGATCTTTCTGGCCACGGAGGCGGGATCGCCGTAGGGTACGAAAAGGCCGGATATACCATCATCGATCTGCTGCAGCGCGCCGTTGTCGGGCGTCGCAATGACAGGCAGCGAAGCAGCACCGGCTTCCGCGATCACATGCGGCATGCCCTCGCCCTTGGACAGCCAGACAAAGATATCGAATGCCGACAGCAGCTCGGCGATATCCTTGCGGTCGCCGAGAAAAACGAGCTTGCCGCCGAGACCGCGCTCAAGCGCCAAGTTGCTCAGATCATCGGCATAGTCCGGCATGAACGCATCGGGGCCGCCGACGATGACGAAGCGGGCGCTCAAATCTTCGGCCGAGACCAGTGCCGCGGCCTCGATGAAATCGGCGACATTTTTCTTTGGGTCCAGGCGCCCGACCCAGCCGGTCAGCGTCTGGCTGTCCGTAATCCCGAGGCCGGCGCGCAAGTGAGCGCGACGGGTCGTCTCGAACGCCGTCAGATCCACCATCGAAGGGATCTCGATGGCGTGCTGCTCACGCCCCGGCATGCTCGACGCTGCGGCGTCTCGGATCGACCGGCACACGCCGACATAGCGGCTTGTCAGGTGTTTCGGTCCGGCCAGCGCCTCCGATACCAGGCCGCCATGTTCGATCAGCAACGGTCGCAGGTGCATCCGCTCGAGCGCCGGATAGATGTCCGCGACATTCTGACAGGAGACGACGATGTCGTAGCCCGCTGCCTTTTCGGCGAGGTAGCCGACCGTATCATCGAACGACAACTGGTAAGGCGCGGTGTCGACGTCTACACCGAGGGCGCGCAGCTGATCATGGGTTTGCTCTGGCATCCCCTCCTTGCGGAAGCAGGCGACCACGTCGATGCGATAGCGGCGCCGATCAAGGTGTTCGGCAAGGAGACGCACTTCCGTCTCCTCTCCGCCGACGACGAGCCAGGCGAAGACGAACAGGATCCTGGTTGGGGGCGCGCCCGCACTCATTGGGCCACCTGAAAGACGACCTGCAGGAAGTCTGGCCTGTTCTCGACAAGGTCGGTCAGAAAGCCCGGTGCGTCGTCCAGAGGGATGACATGGGTGATCATATGCTCACGGATGTCGCCGCCCCGCGCCTTCAACAGGTCGATCGTTGCCAGAGCGAGCCGGCGTCTGTCCCACAAGGGGGCAAGGCCGCGCGGCACGCGATTGATCTGCGCGCAGACGATGTTGAGGCCGTTGTGGTGGAACTCCTCGCCGAGCCTCAGAGCATCCGCACCGCCCTGGTAGAAGGCAAGGTCGATGACAGTACCCTGCGGACGCAGCGCCTTCAGGGCCGTGTGCAAACTGTCCGAGTGGGCACGCGTCTGAAAGACGATATCGGCACCGCGCCCCATAGTTCCATCATGCCAGCGGGCTTTCGCGTGGTTCCAGGCCTGGTCCTCGGTCATCGCCGTCAGGCCCATCGCCTCCGCTTTGCTTCGGCGAAAATCGGAGGGATCGGCGATAACGACGTCGGACGCCCCGAGCGCTTGCGCAAAGAGGGCCGTCATCAACCCGACGGTGCCAGCACCGATGACGAGAACCGGCCGGTCCTTAATGCCTGCCCCGAGCGCCGGGACATGGGCGCCATAGGACAATGCGTCGGCGTGCAGAATGCCATTGGCGGCGATCGGACCCATCTGGGCGACGAGGACGCCGAGGAGAGGATCGATGCCGTCAGGCATTGGGATCAACACGTCGTGATAGGGGTTGGCCGTGTGGCCGGTCTTGTGGGCATAGGCGGAGGCGACGATGGCGCCCTTGGCAAAACCCGTCGCGCGTGATTCGGATACCCGCGCGACTTCCATGTAGCCGAGGAACGGGACCGGATAGTGGAGATCTGCTTCGTTACCGACAAACACGCCACGATCACTGTCGAAGCGCGACCGAAAATAGGGGTTGGTGTTCTTGAGGAAGGTAAGCTCCGTCCCTGCGGACAGGCCGCTGAAAAGTGTCTCCAGCCTCACCTGGCCATCGGACGGTGGTCCCT
This sequence comes from Rhizobium rhododendri, assembly GCF_007000325.2. Taxonomy (GTDB): domain Bacteria; phylum Pseudomonadota; class Alphaproteobacteria; order Rhizobiales; family Rhizobiaceae; genus Rhizobium; species Rhizobium rhododendri. The sequence continues at coordinate 1,068,138 of NZ_CP117268.1, forward strand.
CCTCGTATTCGAAGAAATAGGGCCGCCCTGGTCCCTCGACGCCGAGCGAGCGGATCATGCGGTGGCCGGGCGGCATTCCGTGATGCGCTTCCGGACGCGGCTGGAACTGCAGGGGCGCCGGCGCCGGCCGCGTGATCTCCGGCATGTCGAGACGGACGGGTTCGCCGCTCTCGGCAGATGCCATGACGGCGAGTGCCAGACGGTGCGTCGCCACGGCATCGCCATAGGGGCAACGGATGCGGTTTTCACCGCCGCTGACAGCATCGATGAAATCGCGGTCCTCGCGCCAGACCGGGTCGCCGTCGGCGCCGCGGGTCGGCCGTCCTCGCCCGGTGTCGATCATGATGTCGCGGTCGGTCAATTCGATGGCGAGCCGGTCGGCAAAGATGTGCAGGCCGACACGGTGGTTCCAGCCGAGCAAGCACGTCGAGGCGATGTTGGCGATCACGCCGCTCTCGAAGGTCAGACTTGCCGTTGTCACCGTCGGCACGTCGAGGCCCGGAAATTCGGCCCTGTCGGTGTGTCCGACGCGGCCGTAGACCTCTCTGACGTCGCCGATCAGGAAGCGGATGAGGTCGAGGAGATGGGTTGTTTGCTCGACGATCTGTCCGCCGGACTTGTCCTGCTTCCACCACCATTGCGGCGGCGGCGTGGAATCGAGCCAGTAACCGGACAGCAGCTGCGCGGGGTTGTGTTCAAGCAACGTCCGCGCCTCGTCAACGGTGTCAAGATAGCGCCAGTGGTAGCCGACCGCCGTGATGAGGCCCTTTGCCGCCACTGCTGCCGAAATCGCCTCTGCCGTCTCAAGGTCGAGCGACACAGGTTTTTCGACGAAGAAGGGAATCCCGCGCGCGATCAGGTCATGCTCGGGTTCGCCGTGCGCAAAAGGCGGTACGCAGACATAGACCGCGTCGGGGCGCTGCTCGTCGAGCATGTCCTTGTGGTGCCGGAAAGACCGTGTACCGAAGCGCATGGCGGCACGGTCGGCGCGTTCGAGGTCGGGATCGGCAAAGCCCACCAATTCAACGTCTTCGAAAGTGGCGAGAATGTCCAGATGCCGTTGCGCAATGCCTCCGACGCCGATGAAGGCGAGACGCGTCTTTTTCATGGCTGTATCCTTTTGCTTAGCTATTGCAGGTTCCTGCAGAAGGCGGTCGTAGATTGCGGCCGTTTCCGCTCCCATCCGGGCTGCCGAAAAGTTGGTCGCGAAACGTGCGCGGCCCGCTCCGCCCGTGCGTGCTGCCCGGTCGGGGTCGGAAAGCGCCGCTTTAATGACCGCCGCGAGGGATATGGGGTCCCCCGCCGTGGCGAAGAGTTCGTGATGCTCGCCGAGTGCTTCTACGGTGCCGCCGACGCGTGTGGCTGCGACGGGGATGCCGAGCGACATGGCTTCGAGAACCGCCAGCGGCAGGCCTTCAAATCGCGATGGAAGCACGAAGAGATCGGCGATGTTCATAATGTCTGCGACATCCTGTCTCTGGCCGAGGAAGCGTACATGGCCCGAAATCCCAAGCGTCGAGACGAGCGCCTCGGTGGCCTCCTGCTCATCGCCGGAGCCAACGAGAAGCAGCGTGGCCGACGGATGAGCGGCGATAACGTCCGGCATGGCGCGCAACAGCGTCGCGTGATCCTTTTGGGTCGAAAACCGCGCCACCGTGAGGAGAACAGTGCGGCCATCCAGATCCATCTCTGATTTGACGTCGGTTGCAGATTCCTGCGGCTGAAGCGGGTATATGCCGTTCCTGACGACGCTCAGCCTGTCGCCAGCGATGTGACCGACAAAGCTCTCCTGGGAGGCGTCTGAGACGACGATGTGGTGGCCGATGGCTTCGATCTGTCGGCGGTATTCGTCCACTTGTTCGACATCGGTGAGGAGGTAAGGAAGATGCTCGGTACGGACGACCGGGATGCCGCGCTCTATTCCCGCAGCGGTAAGCCAATGCCCCTCCCAACCGATGCCAGCGTGTACATGCAGGAGATCAAAGGGCTTTCCGCCCAGCCAGGTTGCAAAATCATCTTTCGAGTTGAGGCGTTTTACGCTCAGACCGTGCCGCAGGGCGCGGGTGAGTAACGGGCTTCGTTCTCCCGACAAGAGCGCCAGGGTCACGTCCCATCGCTTGTCCATGGCACGGCCAAGGGCAAGCATGTGCTCTCCCATTCCCGACGGATCGAGACTGTCGGTTACCAGAAGAATGCGGGGCATTACTTGCCCCCGACCGCGACTGTCGCGCCGAGCTCATCTGCGAGGGGATGATGCGTCAACGGGTGGACCTGCCTCCTGGCGCTAGAGTAGATCGATTGTGCCACGATTTCCGACATGAGATCGAAGGTCTTGTCCCAGGAGGAGCGGACCAGCATCGCATCCACGTCGCCGAGCCAGTCGCTGCTCTCGCCGGCCAGCGCAATCGCCCTGTCGCAGGCGTCAGCGAACTCCTTCGCGCCGTTGGCGAGAAAAACTCCCTCGAGGTTGCCATAGGCACGTGCAACATCTGTTACCCAGGTGCTGACCACCGGTCGTCCTGCTGCGAGATATTCCGGCGTCTTTGTCGGACTGATGAAGCGTGTCGCCTCGTTCAGCGCGAACGGCATGAGAGCGACGTCCCAGCCGGAAAGATAGGCCGGCAGGTCGGCATAGGACTTGAGACCGAGATAGTGGATATTGGCCGCGCGCGGCAGTTCTTCATCAGAGATCTTGACGACAGGACCGAGAAAGATGAGCGAGAGATCCGGTCGCGCCCTGGAGACCGCAGCAATGAGGCTCAGATCAAGCCTTTCATCAACCACCCCGTAATAGCCGAGCTTCGGCCCCGAAATTGCTGCCTGATCCGCCGGTTCCGCCATGCCGTTGCGCGTGGCGCGGAAATGCTCGATATCGACACTGGAGGGAAAGGCGTGGATGTTGTCATGCTTGTCCCGCTTTGCCTCATAAAGGCTCAAGCCGCCAGTGAACACGGCATCCGCACGCGCCATCAGCGCCCTCTCGGCGTCTTTCAACTGCATGGGTGCGAACTTGAAATTAGCAAGTTCGTCCATGCAATCGTAAACCACAGCCGCAGCGTCGATGTGCGCGGAAAAGGCGTACATCATCGGCGTGTAGTACCAGAGGATGGGTTTCACGCCACCATGCAGCTCGAGCAGTTCGTCCAGCAGGTTGCCAAGCGCTTCCTGCCGATCCGCCTCGGTCCACCAATGGGGGATCCTCGGACGGACCGCTTTGACGGTCGTGCCGGCAAACGGATGGATCTCGATATAGGCAAGATGATGGTCGGTCGGGATGTATTCCTCGAAGAAGAAGACTTGGCGCTGCTGTGAAAATCGCTGCATCAGATGCTGCGGTCTCTGCAGCACGAAATCCCACCGGAGGTGAGAGAAACAGACAAGGGGGGCCTTGTCGAGAATGCGGGATTCCGAGGTGCGCGGTAGGGGATGCAGCAGGTTCATGGGGTTCCTCTTCAAGTAGTGAAACCTGCAACCAGCTAGTAATCCCTTAGTTCCAACGGTGGAAAGCCGCCCTGTCGAAATTCTGCAGCAATGGCGCGATCCTCCTGATGGTGTGAGGCCATGTCCAGTTTGCCTGAACGATCTCGCGCGGAGTGAAGGTATCCAGGCGTGCCAGCATATCGGAAATGCCCTCGTGAAATCGGTCGCCGCTGGCTGTCGCCCCCGTCAGATCGGTGATGTATTGCAGTCCGCAGCTTAGCGCATCGTTGGCAAGCACCGGGATGCCGGCCAGCATATATTCCGTGAGGATGGCGGGCGCTCCGTCATCGATGCCGCACACGACACCTATGCGGGACTGGTTCATCAGCCGATTGACCTCCTCGAAGTCCACACCGGGTGGCCCGACGAAATCGACGTTCAGACCCGATGTGTCGGCTCGGTGGCGCAGGTCGTCCGCAAGCTCTCCGTAGCCGAAGACGCACAGCGTCCGGATGCTGCGCGGCATCTTCTCCAGCGCATCGAACAAGATGTCGTGACGCTTGTAAGCCTGTGCTGCCGCGACATAAATGACGTCGTAGACCTTTGGTAGGGGTAGCGGCCGAAACGTCAGATCGGATGCGAATTCGGGGCCGACCGGCATGATTGCTGTCTGCATTTCCGGATGGCGGGCCAGCACTGCCTCGGACTGCCATTCGGCGCCGGTCAGCACGAGATCGAAATGGCGACTGACCTCAAATGGGATGCGAAGCGCCGGCGCATCGATGGAATTGTAGATCTTGAAACTGTCGCGGCAGGCGAGAAGAATGTCTTCGCTAACCCCAAGCCCCCAGACGCAAAGGATGTCCGGCGGTCCAAAGGCTTTTATGTGGGCAAGCATGTCGTTCGAGGCGAAAGGCGCATCCGGCCCATCCAGCCGAAAGGACCGGCGGGTAAGCCAGGGGCTGTCGGCGTCCTCCCGATCAAGCGGCGGCGTCTCTCCGCGCCAGTGGGTCCAGATCTCCGCGCAGTCCACAAGGCCGCTGTGCAGGGCAGCGAGCGGCAACCTCTCGATATAGCCACCCTTTACCTCGACGTGATCCGGCCGACCGGTGCCTCTTGGGCTCTTCCCACGACTGCCCGAGATCCATTGCTGGTAGAACTCTGAAACCGGCACAACCTATCCACCGAGATATTCGCCACTTTGAAAGTCACTTATAACAACCAGACGTCTTGGCCTCATATTTTGGCCGTTCCTTCATTGGATTGGAGAGGGCAACGCCGCAGCCGCGCCAGCAATACGACCGAACGATCCTACAGTGCCGAGACATCAGCCGCGACCGAAGCACCCGGACGCATTCCACGATTGCTGGCCCTCATGGCTGTGTTGCTCTCAAAACAACTTTTAGAATGATTAGTTCCGGGACATTATCTGTTGAGCAATTATCTACTGAGTAATGGAATTAAGGTTTATTACAGCCACCATGTCTCCTACTCCCGACGATCGTCACGTAAGACGCGGAAGATAAGCTACCCCCTGCGTTGCAGTTCTCCACAAGCATAAAATCTGTCGATCTCGGAACCCCGCGTTCAGATCGTTGTTAACTCGAGATGGATCATTCATCGAGGTGGATAGGCATGTCAGTAATCTTTCCCAAAGTTTTCAACCGTGAAAAGACAAACAATCCGAGCGACCAAGCACCGGCTGATGTTGATGTCTGCGTTAAGCCGTCGCAAGCATCCGACAACGCGCTCCTGATCATTCGTCTTCGAGCGTTACAACGGATGGACTGGCCATCGACGACAACGCGGTCATAAATTCTTCACCTACGGCAACAGGCCTACGAGCGCATTCCTGGCCGCAAGTACGAGCCCAAAGTCGCGGGCAAATTACCTGCCTATCTCTGGTTCAAGCGTATACTTTCATGAAGAATTCTGGTGTCGATCGTGTTCCCGGTGGCGAGGGTAATCGGTATGGTTTGCTCGAATGTCTGGCCGCACGGGGTAGTCTTCGTGGACACCGCCGTTGCAGGATCGAACCGTAGCTGGGGAGCCAAGTCTTGCCAATTGCTTTGATCAAACCCTAGGGTCTGACTGAACCAGTTTGCCTTGCCCTGGTTTTGCGGATGAGTCGAATCGAGCAGGTAGCTCTTCAGCTTGCTCTCAAGATTTGAGGTGTCGAAGCCAACATCGACAGCGATATTTTCTGCAGCAGCCTTCGTCAACGCTTGATCAACAGCCTCCTTATCTAGCGCGCTGATGCCGGCGAGTCCGACGCCAGTGCCGCCAAGCTCAAGAATTGAGGCGACGATGTCTTGGAAGATTACATTAGCCTGTGCGGCACAGGCCTGAACTCCCAAGCTGCACATGGCGGCGAGATCTTGCGCCACCGGAAGCGCTGCGGCGGCTCCGACCGCGATCATGTATTCAACCTGGATGAGCTTGCCGACCGATTGCGTGAAGGCGGTATTTGCCATCAGTCCGTCGACGAGTGCGGCGTTTTGAATTGCAAACTGCCGGAGCGCAGACCCGTTGGTGCCCGCCGTCCTCGAGATGGCGTCGGTGAGACTTTGGAGAAGTTGGAGATAGGTCGGTTCCGAACCGGTCAGCGCGTTTTCGAGACCTGTGGCGTTCCCCTGGCCCTGCTCGACCACGCCGATAGCGTCCTTCAGGCCGTTCAGAACCGCTGATGGCTGGGCTGGCGTGGCGTTCTTGAGATCGTCGGTGTCGTTTGCGGCCGAGACCAGTGCTCGGTGGGGCTGTCTCCCGTTGCGCCCTCGATCCGAAGGCCGTCAATGATATCGTCAAGCACCGGGCCGCGCTGGCTGGGCTGGAGGCTGGGGAGTTTTCGGCGCATTGCTTGCGATCGGGTTATCTGACCGAGGCGGCCAATCGTGGCGTTCCCCTTCCCGAGGCCATGGAGCAGTCGAGGTACCAATCCGTTCAGCAAGCGTCCAGCTATTGCGCTATCACAACAACCCTACGCGGCGAACATGTAAGGTGGCACGACTACTTTAACGATTAAGTGACTTTCGATCAGCCTAGAGGGCTTCATTGCTCCTCCAAGAGCCGCCGTGCGGCAATATCGGCCAAAACCGAGAGCGCCAGAGACTGTGAATCTCTGGCCTTATTAAAAAGGCCTATCGGAGATTTGATCCGGGCAATCTCGCCGCGGCTATACCCGAGTTCTTCCAGCCGTTGAACACGTCTGGCATGTGTGCGCGCACTCCCGAGCGCACCGACGTAGAACGGCCTAGAACGCAGCACCGCCTCGAAGACCGGGATTTCAAAATCGATATCGTGATAGAGGAGCGATACAGCCGTGTCGGCATCGATAATTTCTGGTGAAAGCGCCGGCCCGCTACCGTCGTAGCAATAGATGTCATACCCTGCAGCCGTCGCGACTCTGGCGGTGACATCGGCCTCGACCGACCGGCCGGCGAGAACTACCCGGACACGCGGGCGATGGTGCGTGATGAACGTCTGTCCCCTCCAGCCTGTCGGCTCGAACGTCTCTGTCGCAATCAGCCGCTGGGTGTCAGGTTGATAGCAGAGGCTTGCCGTTAGCCGCTTTCCAAGCCTGGCGAGAATGGACCATAAGGCCACGCTCTCACGAAGGACATGGATTGCAACCGTAATGCCGCCACCGCAGGGAAGGACGATATCGAAAAACGGCGATCCTTCCCCCAGCAGAAGGTTGCGATCGCAACCTCTCGAAATCGCCTCCATCGCCTCCGATGCAACCGCCGCCTCCGTACATCCGCCGGACACGAAACCGCAATAAAAGCCGTCATCGCGGATCGCCATGTGGGATCCGAGCGGGTGCGCGGATCCTCCGCGAATATCAACAAGCGTGGCAAAGGCCACTCCGTGTCCAGCATCGAAGGATTGAGCAGCAAACTCCATTATTTTGATGGCGTCATCGGTCATAAGAGCCTTTCTAGGCACGATTGGCGCAGTGACGCTGCATGAGCTCAACATCTGCAGACCTTTCATCGAATTGAGCAACCGCTGGATTTGCGTCCGGCATCGCTTGGACTGACAATCTGAAACTAGAGCAACTTTTCCAAGGTGATGGGGAGATCACGAACTCGTTTTCCCGTCGCGTGGAAGACAGCATTTGCAATCGCGGGCGCCACGCCGACGATACCAACTTCACCGACCCCCTTTCCTCCCAACGCGGACGCATCCAGATCGGGGACACCGACAGAGATCACTTGGATATCCGGGACATCCGAATTGGTCGGCACGAGGTAATCGGCAACATTATTGTTGACGAGCCTGCCGTTGCGCCGATCGACAAGGCCCTCTTCGAGCAAAGCTTGGCCGATGCCCATGATGATCCCGCCGCGCCATTGGCTCTCCACAAGTCGTGGATTGTAGAGACGACCGCAATCGAAGGCCGATACGATGCGAGAAACGCGAACCGTGCCGAAATCCTCGTCGATTTTCACCTCGACGAAATGCGCGCACCAACTGTGCATGGAATGGTCGCCCATGGTCGGCCCTTGGACGCCGGCCATTGTCGTCCAAGCTCGCTTGTGGTCGGCGGCCGATTGTGTGGCGTCATCGAGCGTGTTGCGGAGAACTTCCAAATGTTCTTTTCCAAGGGCCGACATCAATTCCGAAAGCGTGTATTCGCCGCCTCGCGCGGAGCCGAGCCGTCCGTTGATGAGCGTCAACGTGTTTGCGCCGGTATCGCGGAGGGGTGAATTGGCGTCATTGAGTGCAAGTTCGATGAGCTCGTCACGCGCAGCGATCGCTGCTTTGTGGACGGCACCAGTGATCGACCCAGCAAGCATTGATCCGCCGGCAATCGCCGATCCCGGCATCCGCGAATCGCCAAGCAGGACATCGATCTGGCTGACGGGAACGCCCAGCGCGTCGGACGCTGTCTGGGCAAGGATCGTATAGGTTCCCTGCCCCATATCGATGGCGCTACTGATCACCTCCACGCGGCCGTTGCCAAGGATGCGTATCATCGCCGAGCTTGGCGCCCGGATAACAGGAAACGTGCCGCACCCGATTCCCCAGCCGACCCATGTCCTGCCCTCTCGCATGGACCGAGGCTGATGGCTGCGTCCCGACCAGCCGAAAGCGTCCGCGCCCTCCGTCAGGGCCTCTCGCAGGCGACGCGTCGACCAGGGTTTTCCGGACTGGTAATCGTGGTCGGCATAGTTCTTAAGGCGCAGTTCGAGCGGATCCATACCGATCTCATAGGCAAGTTCCTCCATGGCGCATTCGATGCCGTATGCGCTGGGGTTCTTGCCTGGGCCGCGGAGCGCGCCGGGCGTCACAGTGTTGACGGGGACTACCCGATGTTCGGAGCTGAAGTTTTCCACCTTGTAAAGCACTGCCGTTGCTGCGCCCGTCTGCTCGGGATAGTCGACATAAACTGACGTTTCGCTCGCACCGCGATGGATGATCGCTTGCAGCAGCCCGTCGTTGGTCGCTCCTAGCGAAATCTGCTGGCGCGTCGCCGCCCGTCCACCGTAGCTTGTGAAGTTCTGCGGTCGGGTCACCGCGAGCTTTACCGGACGGCCGAGTTTTCTTGCTGCGACAGCCGCAACAGCACCGTAGGCAAGCGCTGCACCTTTCGAGCCGAACCCGCCGCCAATGAATGGGGATATGATCCGGACGTCTTCAAGCGGCAAGCCGAACCACTCGGCATAGCTGCGCGCCATTCCCTGGGCCCACTGGCTTGGCTCCCACACAGTCAGCGTATTGCCGTCCCATTTCGCCGTCAGCCCATGCGGCTCCATGGCAACGTGGAATTCCCGTGGCGTTCGGTACACGACGTCGATCTTGACCTGTGCGCTGGCGAACGCCGACTCTGCGTCTCCCCACTTGCACGTCAGATTATCCATGACTTTGCCCTGACCGGCATTGGGGTCGTCGAGGCCCATCACTGCGGGCGTTTCTTCGTAGGTAACCCGTATCAGCTTGACTGCCTCCGACGCTTGCTCCCGCGTCTCTGCCACAACAGCGCAGATGGTCTCGCCATTGAAGCGAACTTGGCGTGGCAGGGGATTGTAGTTCTGGTTTTCCGGGCGATTCCCGTACCAGTCGGAGGCGACCTTCAGTCCAAAATCATCCTCAGGCGTGAGAACCAGCAGAACGCCAGGCATCGCCTTCGCCTGTGCAGTGTCAACCGCAAGGACCCGACCCGCCGGAATTGTGCTCTGCAGTAGTACTGCATGCGCTAGATTTTCAAACGGATATTCAAGCGCGTAGGTGGCGGCTCCGGTAACCTTCACCGTGCCCTCGAAACGCGAATGCCGTCCGCCGATCATGCCGTCGGAAGCATCGCCATGCTTGCGGGGTTCCATTATCGTCATAGAAGACCTCCCACGGTCAGAATGGCGCGCGCGACCACACGCGGCGCGAGTTTGATCTTGTACTGATTGCCGCCGTGCGGAAGCGCATTCTCCATTGTAAGCCGGCTGGCGGCTTCCACGGATGCAACATCGAGAACCTTGCCGATGAGTGCGGCCTCTATCGCGCGTGCGCGCCAGGGCCTTGTTGCAACACCGCCGAGCGCGATACGAATATCGCGCACCGTCTTGCCGTCCGCTTCCAGTTCGATACCGACGGCCGCGCTCGATGCGGCAAACTCGTAAGATTGGCGATCGCGGACTTTCAGATAGGTCGAATTTCGTGCTGCCGGAGAGGCGGGGATCGTCACGGCCGTAATCATCTCGCCGGTTTCCAGCAAAGTCTCCCTTTGCGGCGTCGAGCCTGGCAGCAGAAAGAATTCGTCTATCGCCACGCTTCGCTCGCCGATCTTGATCTCGGCGTCGAAGGCCACGAGGGCGATTGCCAGATCGCCCGGATAGCTGGCAATGCAATTTGGGCTCGTGCCGAGCACCGCGTGGTTGCGGGTCACGCCGCCGATGGCCGAGCAGCCTGACCCGGGATTCCGCTTGTTGCACGCGGTAAAGGCGCCCGGCTCTCGGAAGTATGAACAGCGGGTCCGCTGAAGAAGATTGCCGCCGATCGTCGCCATGTTTCTGAGCTGTGCGGAGGCGGCAAGCGAGAGAGACTGTGCCACGGCCGGAAAATGGGAAAGGATGTGGGGATGGTCTGCGACGGCCGCCATCCTAGCAAGAGCGCCGATGCTGACACCCGTGTCATCGGCGTCGATCCCGTCCAGCCCAGCAAGGTGCGTGATGTCGACCACGCGCTCCGGCTCGGCCACGCCGCACTTGGCGAGGTCCAGAAGCGTGGTGCCCCCTGCAAGGAAGACCGCACCGCTTTGGACTTCCTGTTGCGCCTCGTCGATGGAGGTCGCACGTACGTAGGAAAAGTCTCTCATGCGCCAGTCTCCGCTGCTTTGCGCACGGCGGCGACGATGCTATTGTAGGCACCGCATCGACAGAGATTGCCGGACATGTATTCTCGGATCTCGGTGTCGGATCTGGCTCGGCCTTCGCGGATGCAGGCGACAGCCGACATGATCTGGCCAGGGGTACAGTATCCGCATTGAAACGCATCCTGATCCACGAAAGCTGCCTGAACTGGGTGAAGTTCACCATTTTTCCCAGCCAGCCCCTCGATCGTCGAGATCTGCCGACCTTCCACCTGGGCGGCGAGCGTCAGACAGGAGAGCACCCTTTGGCCGTCCACATGAACCGTGCAAGCACCGCACTGCCCCTGGTCGCAGCCCTTCTTGGTGCCTGTCAGGCAGAGATGGTCGCGAAGCGCGTCGAGCAAAGTGACGCGCGGCTCTATGGAGAGTTCGCGTGATTGTCCGTTGATGTCCAATGAAATTTGAAGCGTTCCGGCCATGATGGGTTCTCACTGTCGTCGTGGTGAAGCAATCGATAGAACTTTCGACCTGACAGACAGGCCGGCGTGCATTACAAGAGGAAGAGACGCGTAAAATGGAGGCGCCTCCGTTTAATCTAGGGACTTCCTGGTCATCGTCAAGTGCAAAATGATGGAGTAGCCTTTGGCCTCGGCCGAGCCAAAAAAAGAGCCGACCAGCGAACCTCCGTTGCGGGCAGACGCGCGCCGGAACAAGGAGCGGCTGATCGAGGTTGCAGCGGACGCGTTCGCCGAGAATGGTGTCGAGACCTCACTTGAGGACATCGCTCGCCGGGCCAGCGTCGGGATCGGTACACTGTATCGACATTTTCCGACCCGTGAGCACTTGGTGGAGGTTGTTTACCGACGCGAATTGGAAATGTTGGCTGCTGCTGCCGGCGGCTTGGCAAAAACCCATGCACCCGATGCGGCGCTTGAGGAATGGATGCGCAGGTTCGTGGGCTATATCGCTACAAAACGCGGCATGGCCAACAGCTTGCGGATATTGATGACCTCGAACTCGGCGCTGTTTGCCGAAGGCTCTGGTGTTCTGAGATCTGCATTAGACGATCTCTTGAAGAGTGCAGCCCAATCGCGGGCGGTGCGCAGTGATATTGACACGACGGACCTTTTGCATGCTCTCTCAAGCATTTACTCCATCCCCGACGCACCTGATTGGCGTGATCGGTCCCATCGACTAATCGGTCTGTTAATGGATGGCCTGCGGTGCAACAGGTAAAAAATCGTCCAGTGCCGCTGTTTCCCTATCCGCCTGTCACGCTCACATGCTGTAAATCGGCGAGGGATCCCGATGCCGATACCCATGATCGACGCTTCTATTCCTCACGTTGATAGGGTCATCTCTGTAAACGGCTTAATGTCTCGCTACAGCGTCGGTCAGCCGCGATGCAAGACCTTTCCGATTTCCGCCGCGAGCTGTGCCTGAGTGTAAGGCTTGCCGAGGCGCGGAAGATCCATCCCGCTACCAGCTGGGAGGTCGGCGTATCCAGTTGCTATGAGAATTGGCATCCCCGGCACCTTTTCCCGTACCGCCATGGCCAGCTCAGCACCGGTCATACCAGGCATGGAATAATCGGTGATCATTAGGTCGAACGTGTTGCCTGATTCCAGATACTTCAGGGCATCAGCACCAGAATTTGCTTCCACGACTTCGTGACCGAGATCTTCAAGCATGTCCACCGAGGCCATGGCGATAAGAGCATCATCGTCCACCATAAGGATCCGTATCGCCCGAGTGACGCCAATGCCACCCGGCTCGAGAGCGTCATCGATAGATATCGGCCGGAAAGTTTCGGGGAGCCACAGCTCCGCAAAAGTTCCGTGACCGACAGCACTGGTGAGACGCAGGCTTCCCTTCAGCTGCAGAGCAAGCCCGTGGACCATCGACAAGCCAAGGCCTGTTCCCTTTCCAAGTTCCTTTGTAGAAAAGAACGGATCGACTGCCTTCATCAGCGTCTGTTCGCTCATTCCGGTTCCGGTGTCTTCTACCGATAAAACGAGGTAGCGCCCTGACGTGAGATCCTTGGAAACTTCTCGTATTTCTTCGCCGCGAACGCGAACCTTGATTACTCCGCCGGAGGGCATGGCGTCCCGCGCGTTGACAACGAGATTGAGGAGTGCGAGTTCGACCTGGTTTGAATCGATCATTGCAGGCAGCAGGTTGTCTTCAAGCAGAACCTCGATTGCTATCGTCGTGCCGACCGATCGCTTGAGCAAATCCTCCATTCCGGTCACCAGCTTGCCGAGGTCTGTCGGTTCGACGCTCAGATCCTGACGTCGCGCAAAGGCAAGCAAGCGTTGTGTCAGCGCCGCGCCACGCTTTGCGCCCTGGATAGCACCGTCAATCAGGCGACATGCCTTCGGATCGTGCTGGAAATGCTTGCGAAGGAGATCAAGGTTTCCAAGCACGGCCATCAACAGGTTGTTGAAGTCGTGGGCGACACCGCCGGTGAGCTGGCCGATGACCTCCATCTTCTGAGCCTGCCTGAGTTGCTCTTCCGCCCTCTCCCGCTGGGCCACCTGTTCGATCAACCCCGCATTGGCTGCTTTCAACTCGGCTGTTCGCAGAGATACGCGCTCTTCCAGCAGATCGTTGACGCTCTTTAGCGTATCCTCGGCCACGCGGCGTTCGGTAATATCGGATGCAATGCCGACGAGTTTTTGCGCTCCACCGTTCCTGTCCCGGTAAAGCTGCGCGCGCACATCGACCCAGTGCTGGGTGGCATCGGGCCAGATGCAGCGGAAGTCGATCTCGCAGTCCCTGCCAGTCTCCACTGTCAGAGATATTGCACGTTTCAGTCGCGGCAGGTCGTCCTCGTGAATAGTCGCCAACCAATGTTCGTAAGAGAGCGGGCCGTCTTTAGGCTGTCCGAAAGTTGTGCGGAATAATTCAGAAGTCGTGAGCCGGTTTGCCTTGAGTTCCAGTTCCCAAGAGCCCAGACGCCCCGCTTCGAGCGCGGCCTGCAAACGCCGTTCGCCATCTGCAAGGTCGTTTAGGCGCGCACGCGCTTCATATTGCCTTTGCCGGCCCTTCATGGCAGTGCGCGCCACGCTGATAAAGGTGGTGGCGTGAAACGGCCTTTCCAGAAAGGTTACATTGCCGAGAATTTCAGAAAGACGCGCCGCAGCCGGATTTTTTTCTGGGCCGCCGCCTCTCTGCGTTAACACTATGAACGGCATGTCCGACCAGCTCGGCTGGTTTGCAATCCAGCTGGCGAGCGGCTTCAAGTCGCCCGATCGTACCGTCTCCTCTGTCAGCACTCCAAAGGCAACTTTGTCGCCAAGGGCTGCAACGAAGGAAGGAAGGTCTCCAGCCGACCGGCACACAATCTTTGCGGCAGAAAGGAGCGAAGAAGCCACATCTGCATCCCGCCCGCCAGGGGCAAGTATGATCGCGTCTGCAAAACGATCAGGAATTGCCCAGCCCTCCGGTGGTCATGACCATGAGAGGCTCGGAAACATCGGTGAGGACTGGCACGCCGCGCAACACACCTTGGAACCCGGAGAGCGGCGCACCGAGGCTCAGACCTGTATTGTCGATCCGGTATTCTCGGATCGTGTCCTCATGCCTACCGGCACGCTTCTTGATCACGGAGACCGCGCGGCGGACGCGCCCGGCAGCCTCGAAATAACGCAACAGTATGACGGTGTCGGCCAGATAGGTGACATCCACCGGAGATTTCATGTCGCCGAAAAGTCCATGCTGGGCAACCGTGATGAACGTATTTGCTCCCTGTCTGTTCAAGTACTGCAGAAGCTCGTGCAAATGAAGGATGAGGGCGTTTTCATCGGGCATCGCAGACTGGTAGCCGTTGATGCTGTCGATGATCACAGTCTTTGCATTGGCTTCTGTGACCCGGTCCATAACCCGACGAGTAAACTCCCCCGGCGACAGCTCAGCGGCGTCCAGCTGCTCTATGTGAACAAAGCCTTGATCGCTCAACCCCTCGAGATCCAGGCCCATCGCTTTCATGCGTGCGAAAAGTAGGCCAAGCTCCTCGTCGAAGATGAAAACTGCAGCCTTTTCACCACGGGCGACGGCGGCCTTGACGAACTCGAAGGTAAACGTGCTCTTTCCCGTGCCGGCAGGGCCAATGAGGAGCGTGCTCGATCCGCGTTCGATCCCGCCCCCAAGCAGGCTGTCAAACTCAGCGTTGCCGGTCGGCAAAATATTACGGGCGAAATCAGTTCGATGCTCGGCGGCACGCAGTCGCGGAAACACCTCTACTCCACCTGTCTTGATGGCAAGGTCATGATATCCGCCGCGGAATGCCCGTCCGCGGTATTTGATGATCCGCAGCCGCCGGCGCTCGGAGCCATAATCTGGAGCTAGTTCCTCAAGGTGGATGACCCCGTGGACCACACTGTGGACAGTTTTATCCATCATCTCGGTCGTCATGTCATCGAGCAGCAGCACCGTTGCACCCTGCCGGGCAAAGAAATGCTTGAGAGCCAGGATCTGACGACGATAGCGAAGCGAACTCTGCGCCAGAAGCCTGATTTCGGAAAGGCTATCAAGGACAACTCTGCTCGGCTTGATGCGCTCGAAAGCGTCAAAGATTAGCTTAGTCGTTTCACCGAGTTCGAGATCCGAAGAATACAAAAGGCTCTGCTGCTGATCCGGATCGAGCAGGCTTTCCGGCGGGACGAGCTCGAAGAGCTCAATGGTATCATCTATAACCATCCCGTGCGAGGCGGCGCTCGCCCGCAGCTCTGAATCCGTTTCGGAGAGTGTGATGTAGAGACACTTTTCTCCAAGTTTGGCGCCTTCGAGGAGAAATTGCAGTGCGATTGTCGTCTTGCCTGTGCCGGGATTTCCTTCCAGCAGAAACACATGATCGCGTGAAAGTCCTCCTGAAAGTACATCGTCCAATCCGGCCACGCCCGTCAGGGCGTTGGTTTCAAGCCCTACGGCCATGTCAGCTCCTACGTTTGCGTGGATTAAAATATGTCGTCAAATAAAAATTTCAATCAGGTGAACTTCAGATCGCTACTTGCCGCAAGAGTTGACAACAAACAAAATTATCCGAAGTCGGCGCTAGGGCCGGTGGGATGGTGTTCGACCACGAAGCCGAGCATC
Organism: Rhizobium rhododendri; assembly: GCF_007000325.2. Taxonomy (GTDB): domain Bacteria; phylum Pseudomonadota; class Alphaproteobacteria; order Rhizobiales; family Rhizobiaceae; genus Rhizobium; species Rhizobium rhododendri. The sequence continues at coordinate 1,083,961 of NZ_CP117268.1, forward strand.
CATCCGGCTGGGCTGCCGTTTCATCTTTCGTTATCAAGATTGGCTGCTCGCCATCCACGCCACACGAATAGGTCAGAACCGCGATCGACAGCGGTCAACGAGCAGGACTGGCGAGCGATATAGCCGCGAAGATGAAGGCTGCACCTGCCCTAGTTACCAACAGCGAGCGCGAAGTCTCCAGCTACCTGACTGCGGATATAAAACTGGGCACGCTCTCGTTAGTCGCCCTGATGAGGTTGGATCATGCGCCTTGATATGACAGTCCCATGTGTTTAGGCGCTGCCAGCCACTTTGTGTGTGATGCAGCAAGCAGACATGACCCCGTCGAACTGAGCAACGCAAAAGCATTTTCACGCGTATCGGCAGTGGGACCCCTCGCCCACGCACGAGATTTGCTCACCCGTGTCAGGAAAAAGGGACGAGCCAGCTAGTTTTGTATCGGGTGGACCTGAAGCCCGATTATGACGCATAGCGGCCGAAATGCTGGAATTCTCCCAACACCCGCCATATCGCAAGTCTCGTCGCACAATTCGCGCGGGCAACCTTGGAATCTCACCACCGACCACCGCTCGTCGCGCGAGACTGCCTTCTTGCGCAGACGGCCGCACTACTTAGAGGCTGCCTCAAAAAGAGGTGGGTGATTTTAACAGGTGCTAGCGGTGCTCAGCTAGCTCGTGCCAGGGGCGTCTACTTTGATACATGCTTTGACCACACCCTTGACCAAATGCTGCGGGTTGCCGTCAGAGGCGGCCCCGGCTATCATTGCATGGTTGCCGGCGCTCATGCCTCCAGTAAAACCCTCTGGGCCGCCAGTTAGTCTAGGCGCCTTATAGAGGATATACAACCATTTCTGGTCGCGAGGACAGGCGATTGCAAAGTAGTGGACGCTTATCTTCTCCTCTTGGTCTAAGTGCCATATCCGTTCTATAGATACAAGCATTGAGAGTACTTCGCGCCCGAAAGGATATTTGCCATGCCTGAACCTATGGTTGTGTGGGCATTTCCAATTAGCCCCTCGAATACTACGCTCCTCGCGTACTGCGACACGCTGGACAAGGCGTTTCAAGAGGCAGGTCAACATCGGCGCGATTTGTGCGAAAGTGGCTCTTTAGAAGAGCCTTGGCCGGAGACATCAATTTTCAAATTGACGCTTGAACCGCTCGATCGTCATTTGGTTTTGAACTTGCTCAATGAGCGCGAACCCGACTGGAGCGCCACGATTGCACTGCAGGAAACGGTCGGAATTGTCACAGACGAAGGCGCGCGCCTTTTCGGTGAGGCGGAACACTAAGCTGGGGGACCGGAAGCTAGTCTGACAATGGGCCCGCCGAACGCGCTGGTTGGAGCTGGTGTTTTGCGTCAATCGATGTCAGTAACCCGTCCTCGCGAGGCAGGATGGGGGTCATTATCCCCAAAGTTCTTTCAGGACTGCGCGTTGTGACGCTTCATGAGGCGCAAAGGAATGCAGCCTCGATCATCTCGTAACCTAGGCCGCCATTTCGGGCGTTATTGTCTGATCGGCGTCCGCGTCCTCGTGCATTGGCTTTGGTCGGCCAAGGAAGTAGCCCTGTGCTTCGTTGCATCCCTCCGACAAAAGAATGTCGAGCTGGACTCGCGTCTCCACGCCTTCCGCAAGGACAGGTACTTCGAGGCTCTGACCTAGGGCAAGAATGGCGCGAACAATTGCCTTGGCCTGCGGACTTGTCTCCACTTGGTCCATAAAGCTGCGATCAAGCTTGATCTTATCGAAAGGAAAGGCCCGAAGGGTTTCAAGCGACGAATAGCCTGTGCCGAAATCGTCGATGGCGATTGAGACACCGAGTTGCTTGATTTGTCGAAGCGCGTGTAGCGCGCGATCCTTGTCCGTTATAATCGATGTTTCGGTGATCTCAAGTTCGAGGCGTGCCGGGTTCAGACCCGTGTCGAGCAAAACAGTATGAACCAGTGCGGCGATATCGGTGTTCATCAGTTGCACCGGCGAGAGGTTGACAGCAATCTTGTGCGGCTGCTGCCAACGAGCCGCTTCACGGCAAGCTTCGCGCAGCACCCATTCGCCGATCGGAAGGATTGCACCGCACTCCTCAGCCAGAACAATGAAGTCCATCGGCGGCACGTTCCCTCGGTCCGGATGGTTCCAGCGCAACAGGGCCTCGTAACCAGTAACGGCGCCTGTCATAACCGATTTCTGCACTTGATAATGCAGGTGGAACTGTTTCTTCTCAACGGCCGCCCATAGATCATTTGCCAGTGCGCGGCGGCCGCGCGCCGCCTCATCCATTGCCGTTTCGTAGAAGCAGACCGACTGCCTCAAAGCGCCTTTCGCCCTGTACATCGCCAGATCGGCATTACCAAGCAACAACTCAGCGCTGTCAGCATCCTGTGGATAAAGCGCGATCCCCATGCTCGCACCGGGCTTGATCTCAAAACCTTCGACGTGGATCTCGGCGCACAGGCAGGCTTCCAGCCGAGCGAGAAAGTCATGCAGTTCGACCATCTCAGTAAAGCGCTTGACCGCTGCAAATTCGTCGCCTCCGAAACGAGCAACAAATTCGTCGTCGTCGAGCATTGCAGTCATGCGGTCGGCAAGCACGCTCAGAACCTGATCGCCTGTCGCATGTCCATGCTGGTCATTGATTTCCTTGAACTTGTCGAGATCGATAACGATGACCGCAAGCTGGGCCGCGGTTCGACGGGCAAGAACAAGCTCCTGCGCGAGAGATGCGTTGAATTCTGCACGATTGGCCAGACCGGTCAGGCCGTCATGGCTGGCCATGAAAGAGATCTTTTCTTCGGACAATAGCCGCGCAGTGATGTCCTCGAATGTGACGACCCAAGCGCCGCTCTCCATAGTATTGTAATTTGCCTGCACCGAGGTGCCGCTCGAAAGTCTATGGATTATGGCGCCGTGCTCGCCACCCCGTACGACGGCCATATTTCGGTCGTAATGGTGCGACGCTTTCGGACCGTAGACGTCAGGCGAAGCATCGGTCAGGGAATAGCCACGCTCGACGATGTCGCGATAGCGAAGGCCCGGGACGATAAAACCGGGAGGGAAGCCGAATATCTCGCTATAGCGCTCATTGGCCAGTACCAGGCACTCATTCGCATCGAATAGGCAAATTCCCTGGGACATATTTTGCAGGGCGACATCAAGGTTTCTCATAACCGCGGCAAGGCGATCTGCGTCGGCCTTGTGAATAGTCTTGTCCCTGATAATCTTGGCATAACCAGCCAGTTCGCCATTGTCCGCAAAAATTGGATTGATGACAACATGTGCCCAGAAACACGTGCCGTCCTTGCGATAGTACCAATACTCTCCCTCGAATTTGTCTCTGGTTCTTGCGATGTCCAGCGCGGTCGCCGGGATCCCGTTGTGCCGATCCTTCTGTGAATAGAAAATTGCAAAATGCTTACCGACGATCTCCGCGGCGGTATATCCGCTGGCGCGTTCGGCGCCAGCGTTCCAGCTGCTGACATGACCCTGAAGACCGAGCATGTAGATAGCGTAATCGGTAACGCCCTCAATCAGCATCTTGAAGTTTGCGTTGCTCGCAGATGCGGCGTTCTCCGCACGAACAGCAAAAAGAGCTGCTGCAAGGCCGGATGCCAAAAGTGAAAGTGAGACACTGGCGATCGTCACAATCATCACGATTGGCGACAGAAGATTGAAACGATCCAGCTGTACTGCGGCCGGGACGATATTGACCCCACCCATTGCAGTGAAATGCAGGCTAACGACGCCAAGCGTCAGCATGCTTGCCGAGAGCAGCTTGCTTCTAAGGCTATTTCCGCATTGGTAGGCGACGGAGAAGCCGGCCATCGAAAATAGGCATCCTAAGAGCAGCGAGGCGGCGATGAGGTCACGGTCCCACGTGATCTTGCCGGGGAATTCAATCGCCGACATCCCGAGGAAGTGCATTGCGCCGACACCGAGCGCAAAAAGGCTGCCTCCAGCCAGAAAACCGGCACGACTGCGCAAGTAGGTTGCTGTGGCGACGCTGGCTCCAGTCGTCGCAACGGCAATTAGCAGGGATAGGAAAGTGCGGTAGGCCTCGTAGCCGACGACGACGCCGGGATCATAGGCGAGCATGGCAATAAAATGCGTCGACCAGATGCCAAAACCACCGGCGACGCCAGCAGTCGCCAACCAGATTCCTCGGGCAATACCGCCGGTTTTCTGCGCTCTCTGGAGCAACATCATCGCGACATAGCTCGACAGGAAGCACAAAATCCCAGCCAACACTACCAGACGAAGATCGTGTTCACCCGAAAGACACGTCAATACCCTGAACATTCACAACACCCCCGAAACATACCAATCACATATGTGGGATATCGAATGTACGAAATGCTAATGGCGGGAGATACAACCGGACAATATCATCTGCTTCCAACGGCGTAGTTAATACAAGCGTAAAGTCCATGGTTTGGCTACAGCGAAGGCCGGCCTATGTGGCTTGGCCATCTTGCTTTTGTTCACTGATTTCAAATCTCAGGGTCATACTGGCGTGGACTATCGTCTGTTGAAAACAGAACGCAATGACCCTGCGAACCCCTTGGATCATAGGCATAGCCCTTGAGCGCCAACGCATGCGTAATGTCGCGGATACCGGACAACCCGTATAGATGGTCATGAAGTTCCAAGAAGATGCGTTCGATCCCTGGCAGCTCGGCGTTCTGTAGGAGATCCCGTTCTGCTCCTTCTATGTCCATAACGAGGGCGTTGATACGATTGCGCATGATGAATGTGTCAATGTTGGCAGATGTAAGCTCTATTTCGTGCTCGTAGGCCCCTTGGTTTTCATCCATAGATGACATCCAAAGGTCCTTGCGTACGTAAAACCTGCAGGTTTTTGGTTCTCCGTTTGTGAGAAGCCCCTGCGAAAAGATGACATTGTCGAGACCATTAGCCCTTATGACTCGTTGTGCCAGCAGTGCAGTGGTTGGGTTGGCTTCAAACGCCCACACCGATACCCCTTCGATTTTCGCGATGATCGACGTGATGATGCCAATGCCTGACCCAAGTTCAAGTACCCGGTCTCCCGGTTTAACAGCCCTGAAAACCGCCCGTGCTTCTTTTGCTTCATAACTGCCGCTGGTAAGCGCCAACCATATGACAGGAGAAACCTCGCAGGGTGCCAGCGGCACGTCAATTCCATGTATGGTCAATAGCTCCATGCCGGCACACTCCCAATTCCACTATAAAGCCTTGCCTACCAATCTTTGCCCTTCTACGTGATCGGCGTGCAGGTACGCAAGTTCCGAAGCAGGCATGGGCCGTCCAGTCAGGTAGCCTTGGGCCTGTTCACATCCAAGCCGCCTCAGCAACTCGAATTGTTCCTCCGTTTCAATGCCTTCCACGATTGTGGTCATGCTCAGGCTGCGGCCTACCCCTATCGCTAGTTCAACGATCGTCAAAGCACTCGGCGATGTCGTAACGTCGCGGACGAAAGATCGATCGATTTTCATCTTGTCGAAGGGAAAGCTGCTGAGGCTACCAAGCGACGAATAACCGGTACCGAAATCGTCCATTGCGATGTGGATCCCGAGCGCCTTTATTTGCCGTAGCGTTTCAAGCGTCTGTTCATTTTTGTCAAGCATCACAGATTCTGTGATTTCCAATTCCAGCCGGTCGGGGGAAAGCCCAGTCTGGTCGAGGGTGGCCGCAAGCTTTTGGATGAGGTTCACCCCACGAAACTGAACTGGAGAAAGGTTGACGGAAATCTTGGAGAGGCGTCCCCACGCCGCAGCTTCAACACACGCTGTCTTGAGAACCCACGCCCCCAGTTCGTGGATTAATCCGATCCTCTCAGCGACCGGAATGAATAGCGTGGGCGAGACGAAGCCGCGTGTCGGGTGTTTCCATCGCAGCAGCGCCTCATAGCCGCAAATGTCGCGGGTCGCCATTATGACCTGGGGCTGATAGTAGACCTCCATCTCGCCCTGTTCCAGAGCCCGTGACAAGTCGATCTCAAAGGATTTCGTCTCCTGCAAGCGTACTTGCATCTGAGGATCGAATAGGCATGCATGCCCCGCTCCGAGCGCCTTGGCTTCATAGAGGGCAAGATCTGCTTGCTTCAACAGTTCCTCTGTCGTCGACACATCATCCGAAAAAGCAATACCGACACATGTATTGATTTTGATTCGCAGTTGATCGATCTGATACGGTTCGGCGATCTTTGTGATTATGCTATTGGCGAGATCAAATGCCTTTTCCCGGGTCAAGCCTGTGGACAATACGGCAAACTCATCCCCACCCAGACGGCAAGCTGTATCGCCGCCATGGCTCAAACGGTTCAACCTCGCCGCGACAGCCTGGAGGAGCACGTCACCCATATCGTGCCCGAGCGTATCGTTGACATCCTTGAACCCATCGAGATCAAGAAGAAGAATAGAAGATACTTCGTTATGCGCTGTTGCCCGCCGTAGCTCCAGGTCTTGTCTGAGCAGGACGCGATTGGGAAGACCGGTGAGTGCATCGTGATGAGCATCGTGTTCAAGACGAAGGTTCTGATTTTGCAGTTCTTCCGTTGCCTGGCGAAGATCGGTTGCCAATCGCTCCGTGCGGGTGTGGGCGCGACCGAGCAGCCGGTTTTGACGAAGCAGAAAGATCACCAGCACGACGCCACATAGAATAAGTCCTGACGCAAGTCCGATATGAATGAAATAAAGATGACGCATTTGTGCCTGCGCGTCGTTAAGAAGGGTTGCGCCATACTCGGTTGCCGCAACGCCAAGGCCCATCAAAGGCGAATCGAGCCTGCCCATCGACTGAAGAGCAGCTTGCACACCTGCCCTGTCCAGATGCTCCAACCGTTCATCCAAGCTCAGAAGCGTTGCTCTGAACGCCTCGAACACGGCTCTGTTGTGTCGGTCGCCTTCAATGAGAACGCGTAGACTGCCCTGCTGGAGAAGCTGAATACGACCAATCGCAATCTCGAGGCGGAGGCGGGCGTCTGCTCTATTTGCATCTGTCATATCTAAAGCATAAGCAGCCAGACTGCGTTCGAGCCTCAAATACTCGACAGACGCTTGGTTGACGGTCCAAGAATCGTTGTACCGGGTAAATTTTTGCAAACCTGTTTGCTGCGCAGCGATAATGGTGGCGATGTAGCACGTTGCTACTATCAGGCCGCAGATGACGGCTCCCAGGATCCATCTCACGCTTAATCTCTATTCGACTCTTAGCTTGGCGACCTGCCAGGCCGACCGTGTGTAATAAAGCTGGTTTTGCAGCTGAGAATCACTGTCGTAGGGATACACGATAAACAATGGCCCCTTGTCTCGAATCGCCATGTATTTTCCATCTCGTTTCAGGGCGAGAATGACATGATATTTTTTAAAGTCTTCGAGCGGAATTACGCAGCTATAGTCATTAAGTGCGATTGCAGTTACAGTCGATCCTTTGGCGCCGACAAGGGTCATCAGCTTTTGGAGTGACACTCCTTCGAAGCGAACTTTGCCATCATACCACGGCGTTGACGTTTCGACAGTTTCTAGGCCCAGCGTTTCAAGCATATCGCGGTCGAATTGAGCATCCAGCCCTGCATTTGTGTTTTCGATGTTTCCGGAGATGGTCAGGATCGTCTCGTTCTTTGCCTCTGGAAGGGATCCTGCGTTTGCACTGGAAAACCAGATGAACGTTAAAGTCACACAGGCTATGACACGGGCGAGGTTCATTATTCTTCTCCAGACGCAACAATTTGACAAATACAAGACATTGCCTAATTTTCGGTGACGATAAGAACGCCTTTTCAGCGTTTGTACCCGACGGCGAGCAACTATTTTTGGTATCAGATGAACGCCGTTGTCCTTGGCCGCTTTTTCGGCCAAACGAGGTTGTCTAAAAACACGGAGGCGCCTTTAATTCTGTGTCAGATAGATCGGAGTTTTGGATATAGAGCCCGCTCTTCCGCTCCAATAGGAAGGTCACAGCGTAGAGATGCGGAAGACACCTGCAAAATTGGCGATGGCAGCGGCTTTCCATGTTTGATGTTCAAGAGCTTTTAGCGCTTAAATGCACAGAATTCCTTGACCTAGCGTGCGCATCGAACGGCATTTCGTACTGTTGCACGATATAGGCCGGGACGACAAACGCGGTGGAATCGCTGAGCTTGGTATGTGCCACCTGCAACTTTGTTCGCTCATTGCAGCCACATACACACAAGCTGCATACCGCATGAATTGCTCTCCAAACCTGTTATTCTTGTAATTATCATCAGTATATTAGGAATGATTTTACGCGAAGCTGCCATCTTCATCTAAAAATGAGGATGCCATGCTTAGCTATATGCGATTATTTCGTTGGCTCACCTTGCGCGAACAGCAGCCCGAGCTAGCGATCGCCCAATGCCGCGAGCTCCAGGGCCAAATTCCTCTGCTTTATGCTCTGCTAAGCTTGAACGCAGTTGCGGTCGCCTACACTCATCTTGACGTTGCCCCTGCCTGGATGACGTTATGGATTCCGCTGGTTCTGGTATCCGCCAGCATTCTGCGCCTTCTTGCTTGGCTGAAAAAGCCTGATGCGCCTATAAATGGGGACGAAGCAATCCAGACGCTCAGAAGGACCACAGTCCTTGGCGGTGTGATGGCCTCGGTCTACATCTCCTGGTCTTTGGGATTGGGCAGCTACGGGGGTGACCACCAACAGGCACACGTTGCGATCTTTATCGCAATTACTGTCATTGGATGTATCTTTTGCCTGATCCACCTTCCCCAGGCAGCTCTGGCCGTGACTGCCATCGTGACTATTCCCTATCTCATTTATTATTTTTCGCTTGGCGATGCGGTGTACATCGCCATCGCCCTGAATATCCTGCTTGTGACCATCGTGATGATCCGCGTCCTACTTAACAGTCATCGCGGCTTCGTTCGACTGGTCCGCTCGGAGGCCGAGACGCAACGGTTAAACCGTGAGGTGACGGTTCTCGCGCATACGGATCCCCTTACTCGACTTCCAAACCGTCGGCTGTTCTTCTCGGAGTTGTCGGGCCGTATCGGACTGGATGGTAACAGGGGCGGCAGGATCTGCGTGGGAATTATTGATCTTGACCGCTTCAAAGCGGTCAACGACACCTATGGCCACATCGTCGGAGACCAGTTGCTCGAAGCCGCCGGAGAGCGACTTCGGGTGGCTTTCGGATCTGAAGCAATGGTGGCACGTCTTGGAGGCGATGAATTCGCTTTCTTTCTGGGAATGGACGGAGAAGCGGCGACGGTATTTGCGAACCGGATGTGCGCAGCTCTTTTGGTGCCTTTCAAGCTTGGCGATATCGTCATCTCTATCGGAGCATCTTGTGGTCTTTCTACGTCGACGTCCGAGGTCGTCAGCGCCATGACACTCTACGACCAAGCTGATTATGCCCTCTACAGAGCGAAGAGCGAGCAACGCGGTTTTGCCGTGCTCTATTCAAGCGAGCACGAGCGGCTCATTCGGTCGGACCGCGCCGTGGAAGCGGCACTGCAGGCCGCCGATCTCGAGACCGAAATGGAGCTCGACCTTCAGCCAATCGTCAGTGGGCCGAATTTCGAGATGAGGGCAGTGGAGGCGCTGGCCAGATGGACCAGTCCGACTCTTGGCCCTGTCCGCCCTGATATCTTTATTCCACTTGCCGAGCGGGCAGGCATCATCCACCGGCTGACCTTGACGCTCCTGCGCAAGGCGCTCGCGCATCTCACACGGCTTCCCGCCGGAATAAAGTTATCGTTCAACCTGTCTGCCCATGACCTCACGTCCTCAGAGACCGTGCTTGGCATCATTGCAATGATCCTCGAATCCGGCACTGAGCCCTCCCGCATCATCATGGAACTGACGGAAACCGCCGTCATGCGTGACTTCGATGCTGCAGAGCAATCAATCCGCCTTCTTCGCGGCCTCGGCATCAAAATCGCGCTCGACGACTTCGGTACGGGTCAATCCAGCCTGAGCTATCTTCACAGGCTGCCGATCGATAAGGTGAAGATCGACCGAAGCTTCGTGATTGGGACAGCGAGCGAGTCGGGATGCGAAATACTGGCGGCGGTCGTTGCGCTATGCCGATCGATGAAGATGCAATGTATCGCGGAAGGTGTCGAAGACACTCGCCAGCTTGACATCCTGCGCGGCATCGGGTGCGATACATTTCAAGGCTATTTATTCGCCAGGCCGATGGCGATCGATAGCCTCATGGAATGGATGACGTTGCGCGTCGCAGCGTAAATTTTCCCTGCTTTGGTCTCAGCTAGACAGGCTTTTGGATGCGAGCTGTGTCGCTTCCCCTACCCTACTCCTGAGCAATAGGGACGATCTTGGTCGTGACGAAAAGTGAATCAGGCTCCGATCTTCCCACTTTTCCAAAAGTCCACGCGGTTTGATCTCCTTCCCGGCCGGTTTTGGTTCCGCATAGAACCGGGCCGCGTCTACATTTTTCTGACCGTCGACCTCTAACGTATAGTAGCTTACTTTGGCCTTTCCAAAGCACAGCTCGACTTGGTGTCGGGGGGCCCCAAGGCCGAAAAAGAAGATCTCTGAAGAGGCACCCGTCGTGGGAGAGCCGGTATAGAGGCTCGCCGCGCTACCGTAGATCGATGAAGGGTTCACCGAAATTGGAAGCATTCGCCGAGGACCGCAGGTTCAGCTTTTCTTGCGCGATCGGCGCTTCCACTTTGCGGCCAGAGCCTCGACGTTTTTTCTCGTTCATCGTGGCCAAAATTACCAATACGCCACACTTGAACTTGACGAGGGCAAAGTGACGACAATCGCGAGCGCTCAAAGACTTGGGACAGATGCGTTATAATGCTGAATCCGAAAGAAAAAATTCTGCAACCGCCGAACCTCAGATCGAATTTGATGCAATGATGGTCTTCGCACCCTGGTTGGATCTCACTGACTGGTAGAGGCGCTTCAAAAAGTAGTGTACTACCGAATTGACTCGGATCGCGCGGGAGGAGACTGCGCGAAAGGTCGCGCTACTAAAATCGGGCCGGGGCGAGCAGCGCCTGCTGGGAGGAGATGAAATGAAGATCAAAGACGCGGTTGACCGCATACCCGGCGGTCTGATGCTCGTACCCCTGCTGCTGGGCGCGGTATGCAAAACCTTTGCGCCCGAGGCAGCCGGCTATTTCAAGGGCTTTACGCAAGGCATCATGACCGGTGTCATCCCGATTCTGGCGGTCTGGTTCTTCTGCATGGGGGCATCGATCAAATTAAGCTCGACCGGAACGGTCTTGCGCAAGTCGGGCACGATTGTGCTGACCAAATTCGTTGCCGCGGCGATCGTCACCTTCATCGCATCCCTGATTCTTCCCCCCGAGGGTGTTCAGAGCGGCATATTTGCGGGACTGTCCGTGCTTGCCATTGTTTGCGCCATGGATATGACCAATGGCGGTCTTTATGCCTCGTTGATGCAGACCTACGGTACCAAGGAAGAAGCAGGAGCCTTCGTCTTGACGTCCATCGAATCCGGACCGCTCATGAGCATGATCATTCTCGGTGCATCCGGCGTCGCACACTTTGAGCCGCAGATATTTATCGGTGCCATCTTGCCGTTTGTCGTCGGTTTCGCTTTGGGCAATCTGGATGCAAAGCTCAGGGTGCTGTTTGCGCCGGGCAGCGTCTTGATGATTCCGTTTTTTGCGTTTGCTCTGGGCAACACCATTGATTTGCACACCCTGCTGTCGCCACTAGCCGGCCTCGGTATCGCTCTCGCGCTCGCCGTCATTGTCCTAACCGGGATCCCGCTTATCCTCGCAGATAAATATTTAGGGGGTGGAAACGGCACCGCCGGCCTTGCTGCCTCTTCCACTGCCGGTGCTGCCGCAGCCAACCCGATCGCAATCGTCGCCGTCGCGCCGCAATTTGCGCCGGCTGCGCCAAGCGCGACTGCACTTGTTGCGATCTGCATTATCGTGACGTCCATCGTCGTGCCAATTCTAACCGGCTTCTGGTTTAAGAAGTTCGGCAACAATGCGGAAGCTGCAAACCGCGGCGTCGACGAAGTTGCAGCCAAACACCTTGACTCGCGGATTGATCCGGTCGGTAACCGAGACCAGCCTTGCGTCTTGCCGGCAGACTAAAGCATAAGCGTCAGATGTCGGCGTTTCATTTGTCTGTATGTCATTATAGACGGAAACTTGCTCGCGTAGTGTACTTGGACGCACCGATGATGCCCGGGACCACTCCTTGGCGGCTAAGACGCCAGTCCTTTGAAGAGTTTGACTATCCCGTCCTGCGACCGCTCCGGTCGAACGATATGTCTTCGCTGAGTGGTAGATACGCCGGGCTGGCCTCGATTAACATGTCGATATCGACAAGCACTTTTACTTCGTGCCCTACCGTTTTGCCCGTGAGCAGGTTGGAGCATGGATCACTGCCTACAGACTCGAGATATTCTAAAAGGGCGAACGGATGGCAGTCCAAAGGCGCTCGAGTGGTAACGGCCAGCACACGACGACACCGGTGCACAGGCGCCATTGACCTCCCCAACGACGTGCCGTCTTCGAGGTTTGAGGCTGACATCTGCGAAGAGAGGGGTGACATTCTCCTAAGCTAGGACTACCTACCCGTATGAATAGATAGGTCGATATTTGCAAGGCAGAGGCAATTGGTTACGTCATTGGAAAAAAGTCATGGTGCCATTTTTCAGTTCAGAGCACGCAGGATAGTTAGGAAGGCGCTCCGCTTGCCGAATTATGGAGCTGGGAGCTTGTCGAGATTCAGTGACGCCGTGGACGGCGACCTACCCGACCCTGCGATGGGCAAGGACGTGATCCTTGCAGCCTGCGACGGCAATTACTTCAATTTATTCGCAGTCGATTTAATTGGATCAATGGAAAAGTTGGGCGTACGCCAGGCTCTTCATATCCATCTCCTCGAGCCCCCTAAAAGCGTCATTGCGGCTGCGGAAAAGCTGCGGGCAAGCCTCAAATGGGTCAGACTGACTGTGACGATAGACCGTTGCGAACTGGCTGCAGGCCTGCAACATCGCCAAGTCTACTACACAGCGGCTCGGTTTTTGGTTGCTCCCTTAATTCTTGATAGAGGAATTGAGAGGCTTCTGGTGATAGACGTTGATGCGGTGATGAACAAGTCTCCATGGGATATGTTCACCTCTTCCTCGAGACTATGCGACGGTGGCTTTATTTTCCGCCCTCAGAAGAAGAGACCTTGGTACCGAGTGCTGGCATCTGCCGTTTTCTACAGCGCGGACGCTGGCTCTCGCCGCCTGGCTTCGGCCATCGCTCGCAGCCTCACGTCCACTCTGCTTCTGAAGCCTTCGTATCATATCGATCAGCTCATTCCCTATTACGCCTGCTCGTTTGCGCCTGACTATAACGAGGCGTTCAAAGTCTTTGATATGCCCCCTGAAGTTATGGGCTACAACTACGAGGCCGAGGCATCTTTCTGGACGGTCAAAGGCAAGTCTGACATCGAGAAGTTTATTTCAGAGAAGAAAGTGCTGCTAGACACCTAAGAGTGGCTTTTCATGCTTTCCGGACATCGATAACAGTGTCTGGATCTGGCGCTGTCCTTGCGTGTAAAGTCCATGTCTACCTGTTGCTCATAATCTGGCTTCATCGAGCACGAGGCCAGAGCTTTTAAAGCCTCAGGAATAGACATCATTCACGCTTGGACGGGCTGATCAGCACCTTTTACTTAGGCGAGAAAAGCTGTATTTCCAGTCGCGACACAGTTTCACGAGCGGCTTCCCATGGTCATTCACGCCTATCTGCAAGCAAGCACCACGGATGAGGATGCAAAGCGCGCCTGCAAACGTCTGACGGAATTTGCATCCCGAAAAAAATGGAAGATAGCATCCACATCCATCGAGAATGGAAGTGGGGTGTCACATCAGCGGCCCGAGCTCTTCCGACTTTTGTCAGGTTGCGAGCCGGGCGACATTCTTCTTATCGGCGAAATCGATAGTCTCACGCGCTTAAACATGGGGGTATGGGATCGTTTGCGTGCCGAGATTACCGCCCGTGACGTGCTGATCGTGTCTGTCGACCTGCCGACCTCTTGGAAGATGGTGTCGACAGAGCGGGACGAAATGCACGGACTGGTAGTCCACGCTATCAACAGCACTGTTCTGGATGCTCTGGCCACGACCGCGCGCACGAGGCATGAACATAGGCGGTTGCGGCAGCAACAGGGCATTGCGAATGCAAAGACTGCAGGACGATACCCTGGCAGGCCCGAAAACACTCGCAGGAACGAGGAAATCATGGCGATGCTTCGGGGTGGCAAGAGCTGGGAAAGCATCCGCTACAAGACCCACTGTTCGAGTTCGACGATCGCGCGCATGGCAAAACGCATCAAAGCCAAAGAACAGGCAGAATAGGCCGCAACTGCGGTCCCGGTCCGGTTGCTAGATCAGACGCTCAATCGTCACGTCGCCAGCCAGGCAGAGCATGGATGGCATCTCGCACAACTGCTCGAGACCATTCGAGGTGACCGCCGGCCTCCCCTGGAATGTTCGTCCGAAATACGTTCAACCGGCCAGGCGCTAGGGGGGCAAATCCACTGCCCATTGGGTGTTGTCAATGAGCGCGACAGCGCCTAGGTTGTGGTCGTGGCGTGCACGCCCGCTTGGCCTAACGCGGCGTGTGGACGCTACTTCAAGCGCCTGTCGATTTGCGGAGATCAGCGTGCCCAGTCAGGAGAGTTTGCCGTGGGTTGGAAAACGCCAGAAATCGAATATGTGAACGGCTATAAGATCGTTGAGGTCGCCGGACCGGCCTTCAAAATTTATGACGGCAACCGTCAAGTTGGTGACGATTTTCCCTATTCGGGAGAAGCTGCGCATTATGCGAACTCGCTACCGAAGCCTGACCAAACCCGTAAGTAGGAGTACGGATCCGCCTTCGGCCGAACGCTCTCGACGAGATGAGAACGGCGACCCAGCAGTTTCACTGTCTATGCGGGGCGGCTGTGATGAGCGGAATGACCGTCGGATTGGTCAATAGAAACCGTAGTGCCGAGAAAGATCTGGAAGCGAGCCGATTGAACCTCGCCGAACCAAAGCGGCTCAAGGACATTTAAGCTCAGCACGGGAGGGCCTATCTGCTGACGGCAAAACGAGAGGATCGCGCTTGTTCATCCTTGGTTGCCGAACATAACTCTTGGACTATCTTCAGGATGACACCGGGGTAGCATAATGTGCAATCTGTACAATCTGACGAGCAACCAGCAAGCCATCCGCGATTTTATCGATGTCACCCGATATCGCGAGGGCAATTTGCCTCCGTCCCTCAACGTCCACCCAGACCGTCCCGGCCCGATCATCCGTATCGATCCCGACGGCAAACGGGAGCTGGTCATGTCAGTCTGGGGCATGCCAACCCCGGACGTCCACCTTGGCGGCAAGCCGGACAAGGGGGTGACCAATGTTCGCAAGACATGGATCCCGCATTGGCAGCAGTGGCTTGGCGTTGAAAACCGTTGTCTTGTTCTCGCAACCGCGTTCAGCGAATATGAACAGGTGTCCGATCCAGAAACGGGCAGGAAGTGCTTGCGTTGGTTCGCCGTGAACGAGGCCCAGCCGGTGTTCGCCCTTGCAGGCATTCATACGCGATGGACCGGTGCCCGTGGTCCGATCAAAGCGCCGCGCGAAGGCGAGCACGACATCTTTGCGTTTCTGACGACCGACCCCAACGATATCGTCAAACCGATCCATCCCAAAGCCATGCCCGTGCTTTTGACGACACGAGAAGAATGCGAGATCTGGATGACGGCAGACTGGAAAGAGGCCAAGAAACTCCAGCGACCGCTTCCGGAAGAGAGAATGACGGTCCTGCCGCGATACACGGCAGTCGGCGGACTGGGCGGGCATCCCGGCCAAACCGCAGACCTGTTGCCGGCGCCCCTTTGAATGGCGAAAAACGAGCGCGCCTATCCAGACACGCCGGATGGTCGGTATTTCGTGGTGCGGGGCAGGCTCTGGCGCAAAAGCAATCCCTGTCTGGAGGAGACAAGGCGCGTCCAACTTGTGGGCGAGCTGATGGCGGCCCGTCGGGCCGTTCGGGATGCCAAAGGGGAAAAGGACGCAACGACTGCCGCGCGCAGTCTGGTCGATGAGGCCAAAATCGCCCTTGGAGAGCGAGGGCCCGTCTGGTGGGAGGATGGCGCGCCGGATTACAATCGCAAGCTCGCCAAGAACACACCCTATGCCGACTGGTGGGCCGCTTCCTGCAACTGAAGAGGTCGCTGCCGGTCGAATGGCAGGTTCAGGGCGCGATCCGCTACGAGACTGCTGCCGTCGATGCCGATGGTCCCGTGACAAAGCCGAGCACGAAGGTCACGACCTTGTCGGATGACATCTCGCACGGCTT
The DNA here is from genome assembly GCF_007000325.2 of Rhizobium rhododendri. GTDB lineage: Bacteria > Pseudomonadota > Alphaproteobacteria > Rhizobiales > Rhizobiaceae > Rhizobium > Rhizobium rhododendri. The sequence goes on from NZ_CP117268.1 coordinate 1,100,269, forward strand.
CAGTGTCAGCCCTGCGTCATTCAGACGATAGAGATTGAAACTGACCATGTCGGATCCGGCCAGGTCTTCGGCATAGAGCCAGACGCGTTTGCGATCGGCGGAGCGGTTGACGGTCACCCCCCATCGTCGCCCCTCGAACATGCCTTCCGCATAGCCATCGGCAAATCGCTCTAGGGCGTGCCAGAAGGCATCGTGTGGCGGATCGGTTATCATGGCAGCACGATAGGGTGAGACCCAATGACAGACAAGCGGATCACGTTCACTGGAATGTTCCGGCATTCCCGGTCAGCGGTGCGCTGAGCCACTTCGCCTTGGTTACCTGTGCCAAAATCGGCCATGGCAATCGGGACGCTGCGTTGCTTGATCTGGCGCAGCGCGTCACGCGCGCGTTCTTGTCTGTCAGAAGAGAGGTTTCGGTCATCTCGAGTTCGAGGCGCGCCGATTGGGCCTGTTTCGCGGAATTAGGTAGCAGATGCCACCACTTCCTTGAAGTTCATGGGCGACGCAAATCATCTCCGTCTTATGTAGACAGGGTCCTCTTCCTCGCCCTCGTCGGCGGTGCCCGCCATTGCCATACGTATGCCTTGCCAAGCTGTCGCCGCTGACTCGATGCCAAAGTCTTCTTCCATCCAACGGATGAACGTTCTTGTGCCCATCAGTGCGATATCGGCTCGGATCGCTCTCACAGCGTCACGACCGCCACGATCGTCCATGATCACGACGATTTCCTCCGTTTGCGCTAACGCAGCTTTGAGATCTTGGACGGCGGAAAAGACACTTCGTTCCCCGCGGTCGCTCCAGTCGGGGTGTAGGTCATCCGGCCTCCCAGCCATTTCCCAAAGGAGCATCTCGCGTTCGTGTCGCTGGCCTCCGACTGTTTTGAGAACCGTAATTTTGTCTCGCTTGCTTTGCAGCCACTCAACCACGTAAGCTCAAGCGTTTCGTCTCTGATCCCAGCCTTCGCCTGGCTCACGAATGGCTTCGGCAGTCACCATGTCGGTGATCATCACCTCGCATCCCGGCTCGAAGAGCCAGTTCAGCGCTTCGATCGTGCCAAGAAGATATAATGGAGTGTTGTCCATGATTAAGAAGCGGGGTGTCCCTTGGATGCTCTCGCTGTAACTCTCTCCCGAAGATAAGGTCCATTACCATCCGTCAGGTTTTCGCCCGTTGATTGCATCGAGTCTGGTGGCAGTTGTTAACTAAGTTCGGAATTCTCCGAGGGCTGAGACAGCTGCTCGATTGGGCGGAAGGCTTCGGGAACAAATCCGGACGCAGACTGTTGCCCTATCCAGCAACCATCACCTAGGTGCGCGATGTTCGAAAACGAAACCGATTGGAAGTCAGCTACCACGGTAATCTGCGACATCCTGCGAGGGAGTTCATCGCTGGCGGTACAGACCCGATCGTCGCAAGCTGAGAACGGAAGACAGCGGTCACAGTCTTTAAGCTGGCGCTACGAGCAGACACAGCCCTATCACGTCGGCCCGGATCCCGCATCGGCGCTTTTCTCGTCGGGACATCTTCGCGACGTCCTGACACGAATGTCGGCTTCGGACTTCTTTTTCGCCTATGAGGCCGTTCCAGACCTGGAGCTCACTGCGCATATCGACGCAGCACTTTCCGAGTTCTCTTCGATAGACCTGACGCTGGTGAAGCTGACGGTCGGCTCGGTTGCACTTACATGGCTGCTTGTGTCGCTTGGGTCACCGCGCGATCTCGTACTTTGGAAGATGAAGTATCATCTGCGCAAGGCGCAACTATTCGATCCCAGTTCCTCCAATGACGCGGGTCCGAAAGCAGACCTGGGAGCGCCGGCACAAAACTTCGATCGTTAAAATCGACCTTTACGAAGATTTTATCCTGAACTCTGCTTTGGCTGCATTTGAACCTAAGTCGCTAAATGGAAGTCTGTCGAGGCGCGGCGCAGGGAGTTTCGTCCAGTTCCGGACAGACAGAAAAGGGACGAAACCATAATCTGCCTTTTGCATTTTCCTCGGTCCATTATTCGAGCGGAGACATACGATGGAAGAGAAGAAGCGCCGGGTTCAATTGACGAAAGAGCAGAAGCGAAGGCTTGCCGAGAAATCCACGGAAATTGCCTTCGCGGAGGAGGAAAGGCGGCGACGGGAAGCACAGGCGAAGTCGGCCCGCCTTCGAAGTCTCCGGGAGGAGCGGTCGTCGGGATCGATCTCCAGACCGAGCTAACCATCGCGTAGGAGAATGTGAAGCAGTCGGCCTGCCTGATCTTCACACTCAGTGCCCCGGCGGAAGCCGCATCGATGCATCGCGAATTTGCGCCAGGCCCGCTGCCACGGCCATTCTGGGCCGTTTACAATGCCTCGCCCTTGACGAACAGCGATTGCCATTACCACCCTTTCGCCAGGCGTATCAGAATACGCACCACTCCTAGATGGAGAGGTTAGGGAACGATTCACGCGCCACTCGGAAGCCACCAATTCTCGAGGCGCGCCTTTTTTTAGTTCAGACGGAAAGCATGTGATCGTCGATAGCCGTCGGCAATGTCCTGTTAGGAGAAATGCATTATTGGCACTCATCGAACGAGTTGACGATCGCATAGGGAAGGCAATGGGTTTGAACGAGGAAAATGAACCTTCGCTAACGGAAAGACGTCGCGCTGCCTATGAGCGCGCTGTTGACAGATATCGTGCTCGGGGGACGCCGATCGACCGCGACCCGGTCTTTGTCGCCCTCATTTCGCAGTGGATAGAAGGCAGCATCGAGATGTCTGACGTGGCAGCGCGGTCGTCACCAAGCGGGCGGAACGTTGTTCTGAAATCCGAGATATTAGCAACTGGAAAGACCAACGAAATCCCGATGTCAAACGATCAGCTCCTGTCCGAATTGAACAGAATGATAGGACTTCACGACACCTCAATGTCCCAGCCTTAGGTTTCCACAGTGAAAAGAATGCCGAGACGGGTCCGCTCGGGGTCCGTTTTTTCACCGCTCGCCATTCAGGCACGCGGAACATACGTCGCTGTCGATGCGCGAACGCTTGCAGCCTGTTCCAACCGGCCGGCTGAGACCCTTGGTAAATCGCTTGGCGCGTGGTTCGCAGCTCAGCGATCATGGCCGGCTCTCCTTGGGCTGCGGGCCATTCGCCCAGGTTTTAACGCTTGCCTAAGGCTGGCATATCTGACCACCGTGCTCACGACCATCGTTTTGCCGCCCCCGCCGCCGATTTCAAGGAGAGTTGCCAGCGCCACCGGCCTCATGGAACCACTGTTCGGCGAGGCGCAGGGCTTGCCCGGGATCATCCGTGCGTGCCGCGCTTACAGGCAGCGGCATCTGAAGCTCGGCGACATTCACCCAGGACCTATACTCCGCAGTTCCACGGCTCCAGTCGACCACCACCAGCATGTCAGGCGACCTCCGGAAGACCGCCGATCAGTCTGTCGAGCGTGATCGGATAGTCCCGGACCCGGATGCCAGTTGCGTTGTAGACGGCGTTGGCGATGGCAGCGGACACGCCACAGAGACCAAGCTCGCCAACGCCCTTAGCCTTCATCGGCGAAGACATAGGATCCGTCTCATCCATGAAGATAACCTCCTGGTGCGGGATGTCGGCATGGACCGGCACTTCGTAGCCCGCCAGATCATGATTGACGAAGAACCCTTTGCGGGTGTCCACAGCCAGTTCTTCCAACAGCGCGCCGCCTGCGCCCATCGTCATTGCGCCGATGACCTGGCTGCGTGCGGTGATGGGATTGAGGATGCGGCCCGCAGCACAGACGGCGAGCATGCGCCGGATACGGGTCTCCCCCGTCGCGACATCGACGCCGACTTCGACAAAATGCGCGCCGAACGTCGATTGCTGATGCGTTTTCGACAGATCGCCCCACGTCATCGTGTCTTCCCCGACAAGTCCGTCGGAGCCTGCGGCCTCGGCCAGCGAAACCGATCTGTCGCCAGAGCGCACCATACCGTTTTCGAAGGCGACGTCATTGGCATTCAGCCCGAGCTTCTGGGCAATCGCCTCACGCAGCTTGATGCAGGCCGCATAGACGCCGGACGTGGCGGAATTGGCCCCGAACTGACCGCCCGAACCGGCCGAGACGGGAAAACGGCTGTCACCGAGATGGACGCCCACCTTGTCCATCGTCACGCCCATCATCTCGGCGGCAGTCTGGGCGATGATCGTATAGCTGCCTGTGCCGATGTCGGTCATATCTGTTTCGACCGTCACGATCCCGTCCTTGTCGAGGCGGACCCTCGCTCCAGACGGAACTGTCTGGTTGTTGCGAAATGCCGCAGCAACGCCCATGCCGACCAGCCAATTGCCGTCGCGCCTCGATCCCGGCCTTGCGCGGGCATCCCAGCCGAAGCGTTCTGCCCCCCGTTTCAGGCAGCCGATCAGATTGCGGTGCGAAAAGGGTCGTTCGGGTTTTTCGGGGTCGACCTGGGTGTCGTTGACGATCCGAAACTTTATCGGGTCCATGCCGACCTTCTCGGCAATCTCGTCGATGGCAATCTCGAGCGCCATCAGTCCAGGCGCTTCTCCCGGCGCACGCATGGCGTTGCCTTCCGGCAGGTCCAGCGTTGCCAGCCGCATGGCAGTCATACGATTGGCGCCGGCGTAGAGAAGCCGGGACTGCATCACGGCCGTCTCCGGCTTTCCATCTTTAAGGTTTCCGGACCAGCTTTCATGGCCGATGGCCGTGATCTTGCCGTCACGCCCGGCCCCGATCCGGATGCGCTGGATGGTCGCCGGACGATGCGTGGCATTGTTGGCCATCATTGGCCGCGGCAACGTCACCTTCACCGGGCGCTTCGCAGCCTTCGCTGCAAAAGCCGCAAGAACGGTATCGGCGCGCAGGAACAGCTTGCCCCCGAAACCGCCGCCGATGAAGGGCGACATAACGTGAATTTTCTCCTTGTCGACACCGAGAGTGGTTGCAAGGTCGGTGCGCCACCAGTTGATCATCTGGCTTGAGGTCCAGACCGTCAGCTCATCGCCGCTCCATGCGGCGATCGAAGCGAATGGCTCCATCATCGAATGCGACTGGTCGGGCGTCGTATAGCGTTCGTCAAGACTGACGGCGGCCGCCTTGAAGGCCCCCTCGAAGTCCCCGACCGCCGTATCCTGCTCGTCCTTGGACTCCTTCGGTTCGACCGCGCCGGCCATAGCGTCCTTCAGGTCGAAGGAACCCTTCCCTTCGGTGTAATCGACCTTGATCAAGGCGGCCGCTGACCGCGCCTGTTCGAAGGTCTCGGCAACCACGACCGCGACCGCCTGATGGTAATGCTGGATTTCCTCGCCGCCAAATAGATTGGCGATGTTGAATTTGCCTTTCTTGCGTTTGCCGACGTCAAGCGCAGTGACGACGGCGATGACGCCCGGCGCGGCCTTCGCGGCGTCCGCGTCCACCGATTTGATGCGACCCATGGCGATGGCCGCGCCCACCGGATAGCCATAGGCATAGCGGATCGCGGGATCGTGCCACTCATAGGCATAGATCGCACGACCGGTGGTCTTGAGCTGGCCGTCGATGCGCGGGATCGGCTGGCCCACCACCTTCAACTGGTCGATTGGATTGGTCGTTGCTGGCGTATCGAACTGCATGGCTCAACCCCTGGCTTCGGTGATGACAGCACCGAGCGCGCGCTCGACGAGGTTCACCTTGAAACGGTTCTGGTCGGACGGGCGGGCGTCTGCGAGGAGGACCGCAGTGGTGGCCCGCGCGCCCTTCGGCAATTGCACCTCGGCGGCGTCCATCCGCCACGGCTTGTGGGCGACACCGCCGACGGCGACGCGCCCGGTCCCATCGGGCTGAATAATCGCTCCGACGGAGATCAGCGCGAAGGCATAGGAGGCGCGGTCGCGAACCTTGCGGTAGATGTGCTTACCCCCGATCGGCGCGGGCAGGGTGACGGCCGTGACGAACTCGCCAGGCTCGAGCACGGTCTCGATATGGGGCGTGGCGCCCGGCAGACGATGGAAATCGGCGATCGGAATGGCGCGGGTCTGCCCGCTCTCCTTCACGGTCTCGACGACCGCATCCAGGGCGCGCATGGCGATTGCCATGTCGCTTGGATGCGTGGCGATGCAGGCGTCGCTGGCGCCGACAATCGCCAGTTGGCGGGTGACGCCGCCGATGGCCGAGCATCCGCTGCCCGGCTGGCGTTTGTTGCAGGGCTGGTTGGTGTCATAAAAGTAGGGACAGCGTGTCCGCTGAAGGAGGTTTCCTGCGGTCGTGGCCTTATTTCGCAATTGCCCGGAGGCACCGGCCAGCAGCGCGCGGGATAGAAGTCCGTAGTCGCGCCGCACGGTCTGGTCGGCGGCAAGGTCCGTGTTGCGCACAAGCGCCCCTATGCGCAAGCCGCCCTCGCCCGTGGCTTCGATTTTATCGAGACCGAGACCGTTGACGTCGATCAGGTGGCCCGGTGTCTCGATCTGCAGCTTCATCAGGTCGAGAAGATTGGTGCCACCGGCGATGAACTTGGCGTTCGGATTGCTGGCTGCAGCCTTGGCGGCGGCCTCGACAGAGTTGGCGCGTTCGAAGGTAAAGGGTCTCATGCTTCTGTCCCCGCAACGTCCCTGATGGCATCGACGATGTTGGAGTAAGCGCCGCAGCGACAGATATTGCCGCTCATGCGTTCGCGGATCTCGGCGAGCGTCGCCTTTCCGTCCGCCGTCAGATCGCCCGTGACATGGCTCGGGACATTCGCCTTGATCTCCTCCAACATCGCCACGGAGGAACAGATTTGTCCCGGCGTGCAGTAGCCGCACTGGAACCCGTCATGCTTGACAAAGGCGGCCTGCATGGGATGGAGATCGCCGGGCTTGCCGAGGCCTTCGATCGTGACGACCTGGTCGCCCTCGTGCATCAGGGCGAGCGTCAGGCAGGAATTGATCCTGCGCCCGTCGACGATGACAGTACAAGCGCCGCACTGGCCGTGGTCGCAGCCTTTCTTCGTGCCGGTCAGATGAAGATGCTCCCGCAGGGCGTCGAGGAGGGTCGTCCTGTTGTCGACGTCCAGCTCGCGGTGTTCTCCGTTTACGCTCAGCGAGACCTTGGAGGTGAAGGTCGCTTCGCTCCCCACCGGTTCAGTCGCCACCGCCTTGCCCGCTATCCCGGACACCACCACGGTCGCGGCAGATGAGATGAGGAGGTCGCGGCGGGACAGTTCCAGATCGATTGGGCTTGGCATGGTCGGCTCCGCTTCGTTGGAAAAGATCGGGGCGCAAAGTGCTCACACAGCGCCCCTTGTCTTTCCAAGCTAGGGCTATGGGCGGCGACAAATAGGGGGCGTCGTCGCATGCCGCTATCGTCCCCGATCATATATCTGTGATGGTGCGCCGCATCATATCGACCGATCAGATCCTCGTTCCTGCATGGACAAGGGCGCACACCAACACTTCACCTTACCGGATCGATCCGGGACGGGTCATTTGCCTTCCATGCGGGCTTTGGGGATTTGGCTCGGCTGAGGATCGGGCTCGGCATGGACCGGGCCATGCGGAATTCGAAAGGGGCGTACAAAAATGTCCCGCGGTTTGGGTGGCGGTGCCCGATCGCGTGAATCTCCACCGCCAGCAGAACCATGGCCAAACTCGTCTCCACGACCCGCCGGCAATTTGAACTCGATCTCCCGGTCTGCAAGGCCGGAAAGATCCCCCGTCAGGTCGAACAATTGCTGGGCAACCAGATGGACGACATCGCCTTCCCGCTGGATTCGCCCGTTGATCGCCATCATCGAGGCTCCCAGCACCACCCGACGCCGCTTTTCGAACAGCTTCGGCCAGACGACGATGTTGGCGGGACCGGTCTCGTCCTCGATCGTGATGAACATCACGCCTTTGGCCGAGCCCGGTTTTTGCCGCACCAGCACCAGGCCCGCCGTCATGACCCATCGTCCGTCCCGGGCGGTCATGGCCTCCTCGCAGGTCACGATGCTGCGCTTTGCCAGATCGTTTCTGAGAAAGGCGATTGGGTGGTCGCGAAGCGTGAGCCCGGTATGGCCATAGTCCTCCACCACGTTATGGCCTTCGGTCATCTGCCTGAGCGCGACCTCAGGCTCGCGCTGCTCAGCGATGGCCTGCATGTCGCGTGCAGCGGCAGCGGCAAACAAGGGTAGCGGCTCGTCGCGCAGCGCCTTTATCGCCCAGAGCGCATCGCGTCTCTCGAGCTTCAGGGCCGGCCGGAACGCATCGGCCTGCGCAAGCTCGACCAGCGAGGCGGCGGGCACGCCAGACCGGCGCCACAGGTCATCGACGGAACCAAACTCTGCGTTCATGCGCGCGGCAACGATCCGGGCGGCGTCGGCGACAGCCAGGCCTCTCACGATCCGCATGCCCAGCCGGACAGCATGGCGACACGTATCGCCAATCCGTTCCAGCGTGCAGTCCCAGCGCGACTGGTTGATGCAGACGGGGCGGATCTCGACGCCATGGGCACGCGCACAGCCGACGATCTGGGCGGGCGCATAAAAGCCCATGGGCTGACTGTTCAAAAGGGCCGCGCAAAAAACGTCCGGGAAGTGGCACTTCACAAAATTGGACGCATAGGCGATCAGCGCGAAGGAAGCCGCATGCGATTCCGGAAAGCCATAGGATCCGAACCCCTCGAGCTGGCTGAAGGTCTTTTCGGCGAACGCGGCGGTGTAGCCGTTTCGCACCATGCCCGAGACCAGTTTGTCCTTGAACCTCGACACGCCCCCGGTGAACTTGAAGGTCGCCATGCTCTTGCGCAATTGGTCGGCCTCCCCGCCGGTAAACCCGGCACAGACCATCGCGACCCGCATCGCCGATTCTTGAAACAGCGGCACGCCCAGCGTTTTGCCGAGCACGGCTTCCAGTTCCGGGGTGGGATATTCGACCTTTTCCTTGCCTTCGCGACGGCGCAGATAGGGATGGACCATATCGCCCTGGATCGGCCCCGGGCGCACGATGGCAACCTGGACGACCAAATCGTAAAATGTCCTCGGCTTCAGACGCGGCAGCATCGCCATCTGGGCCCTGGACTCAATCTGAAACGTCCCGAGCGTGTCGGCCTTGCGGATCATCGCATAGGTCGCCGGATCCTCCTGGCGGATCGTCGACAGATCCAGGTCTTCGTCCTTGTGCTCGCGGATGAGATCGAAGGCCTTGCTCATGCAGGTCAGCATGCCGAGCGCCAGGACGTCGACCTTCATCATCTTCAAGGCTTCAACATCGTCCTTGTCCCATTCGATGATCTGCCGGTCTTTCATGCTGGCCGGCTCGATGGGGACGAGATCGTCGAGGCGGTCACGCGTCAGCACGAAGCCGCCGGGATGCTGTCCGAGGTGGCGGGGCGCTCCCATCAACTGCTGAGCCAGCTGCAGGGTCAGCACCAGCCGGCGATCGTCTGGATTGAGATTGAGCTCTTTCACGTTTCGGGCGCTCACCTCTTGCGACCACGACCACATGCCGGACGACAGCGCCTTGATCAGATCTTCCGGCAGGCCCAGCGCCTTGCCGACATCGCGGATCGCCCCCTTGGCGCGGTAGCGTGTCACGGTCGCGCAAAGGGCCGCCTTCTCCCGGCCATAGGTCCTGTAAATCCACTGGATGACCTCCTCGCGCCGCTCGTGCTCGAAATCGACATCGATGTCCGGCGGTTCGTCCCGCTCCTGGCTGACGAAGCGCTCAAACAGCAGATCGTTGGTTTCGGGATCGATGGAGGTGACGCCAAGAATGTAGCAGACGGCCGAATTTGCAGCCGAGCCGCGCCCCTGACAAAGGATGCCCTGGCTTCGTGCAAACCGCACGATCGAGAAGACCGTCAGGAAATACGGCGCGTATTCCATCGTCCGGATAAGATCGAGCTCATGGCGGACGATCTGCAGCGTCTTTGGCGGCAGGCCTTCCGGATAGCGATCCGGCACGCATTGCCAGACATAGTGCTCGAGGGATAGCTGCGCCGACTTTCCAGGAACGATGGCCTCCAGCGGATACTGGTAGGTCAGTTCCTCCAGCGAAAATCGACAGCGCTCGACGATCTCCATGGTTCGCCGCAGCGCTTGCGGGTAGCGCGGGAACAGACGCGCCATCTCTTCCGGCGGCTTGAGGAACCTGTCGGCATGACGCTCCCGCTCGAACCCGACCGCGTCGATGGTGGTGTTGTTGCGGATGCAGGTAACGATATCCTGCAGTTGCCGCCTGCCCGGCTCGTGGAACAGCACGTCATTGGTAACGACGGTCTTGACCTTGAAGCGTTCGGCCATGTTGGACAGCTCATGCAGGCGAAGCTGGTCGTTGGGGCGGCGCCTCAGCGACAGGGAGAGGTAAGCGCCATCCCCAAAGACGTCGCCCATCTTGCGCAGCTGGACGGCGCACGTCTCGTCGGCAAGGTCCGGGACCAGGATACCGAGCAGGCCATCGGCATACATCGCGACGTCGTCCAGATGCAGAACGCAGTTGTTCTTTCCGCCCCTTGCCTTTCCCAGGGTGATGAGCCGCGTCAGCCGGGCATAGGCGGCGCGGTCGGTCGGATAGACGAGGATCGACATGCCGTCCGCCAGATCGAGGCGACATCCGACCACCAGCCGCACGCCTGTTTCGCGCGAGGCTATGAGCGCACGGACGATGCCGGCAAGCGAGTTGCGATCGACGACCCCGATCGCATCGATGCCCAGGTCCTTGGCGGTCGCAAACAACTCGTGGGCGGAACTTGCGCCCCTTAGAAAACTGAAATGCGTGGTCACCTGCAGCTCGGCATATCTCATGCGAAAATTCCGTGGACATACCATGCGTGGGATCCGGTCCCGCCATCGACACCGTCGCCGGAGCGGAAAATCCAGAGACGCTCGCCTGCCTCGTCCTCGACGGTGAAGTAGTCGCGAACCGCCGCCCATTCGGACGTGTGCTGCCACCATTCGCCGAAGATGCGCTCGGGCCCGTCGGCGCGTTTGACCCGCCGGCGCTTGCCCCGCCACGTCACCGATACCGGCGGATGGTCGGGCAGCAGCGCGATCACCTCGACCTCTTCCGGATGGGCAAGCAAGCGGACCGGACGCGGCCACTGATGCGACCAGAAGACGTCGATATCGTCAGCGGTCGCAGCAATACGCCGGACGCTGCGCTCCGGGACGTCGGATGCGACCGGTGCCAGACGGTAGACCCGCTGGCCGCGATTGCCGAAGATGTCCACAAGCGGCGTGATATCGCCGTCACCGTCCTCGACAAACGACGATGCCGTCTGGGTCTCCTCGAGCGGCTGCGACAGGACGGCGACCAGGGTCAGCCTCTCGATGCCGAAACCGGGATCGATCCTTTCGGTGCGGTCCTTGAACAGCTTGGTGAGCCACGCCACGTCCCTTGCGGGCTTTGCCGTTCCGGCACGAATGGCCTGGCGGGCATTGTCGACCGTGTCGACGATCAGGTCCGCGCGCCGGACCCCCAGCCCTTGTCTTTGAAGTTCGCCGCAGAGCTCGACGACCAGGCGCCCGACATATTTGTCGATCGTCTCTGCCGCACCGATCGGGTCCTGGAAAGAGCGAGCGACCGCAATCTGCCCAGGGCTCCTGATGGGCTCGATCGGCTCGCGGACACGACCGAACATCTGGTCAAGGCGTCGCCCGATCTCGGGCCCGAAGCGAAGCGTCAGCGGCGCGCGCGGCGTCACGGAGAGCTCCCCGATCGTGCGAAAGCCGAGGGTCCTGAGATCCCCGACGATCTTGTCCGGGAGCCGCAACAGGCAGACGGGCAAGCGCTCGACGGCGCGCAGGGTCTCGCCTCTGGGTATGATGACCGTCTCCCTTTTTATCGCCCGTGCGCAGGCGTGCGCGGCACCCCATGTGTCGGCAATGGCGACACGCGTCGTCAGACCCCTGGCGGCGAACCGATTGGCGATGCCCGTCAGCATCGCACGCTCCCCACCCTTCAGATGGTCGGCACCCTCCGTGTCCATGACGATGCCGTTTTCGGCATCGACGGCGACGATGGGCGAATATTGGGTCAATGCCCACAACGCGATCCGCTCCAGAGCCGCAGCGTCGGCCCGCGGGTCGGCCTCGATCGTCAGCAATCCCTGGAACAGGGCCTGGGCCTTTGCGGCCGCCATGCCGACGCGCACGCCTGCCCGTCTTGCCGGATCGTCGGCGGCCGACACCCAGCGTTTCGATCCGCTTTTTGCAATCACGGCAATGGCCTGGTCAACCGGAATGGCGGGATCGGCCGCGCGACGAATGCGATCCGTCGACAGATCCGGAAGGTAGATCGATACGACCCTGGTCATCACACGCTCCAACGACAAATTCGGCACAGGCGCCGGCCCGCGATCGCATCAGCTCCAGCAACCAGGTTGCCCGCCCGACGCCGGGTACAGGCATTGAAACCGACGGCAGCACGCTGACGCGCCATCGCGTGGTCGAGGCGGTCGGCTGGCCAAAGTCGTTGGCTTCCGTCTGCCGGCGCCACCTGCGAACGACGAGTGCCAAGGTCCCCTTCTGTTCGGCGGCCAGCTGCAGGCGCCTGCTTTCCAGCATCGGCAGTCGGACGAGCTCCCCCACGACCGCGCCGAGGCCGCCATAGGACAAGGCCTCCTCCATGGACGCAAGCACATCCTCTTGCCGATCACCCTCGACAAAGATGACCCGGTTTGCATTGAGGCCCACTTGGGCCAGCGCCGGGAAGAACAGGTCTGGACGCGTCAGACACCAGACGATCTTGCCTTTGGTGCGCGCCGCAATCCCGGCAACGAACAGGGCGGCGGCGGCACCATCGACGACGCCGGCCCCACCGCCTGCGAACTCATGAAGAGCCCCGCGCGCAAGACCGCCTCCCGGCAGCACGGCATCGATCTCGCCAACACCGAAGGGCAGGCTTTCCATTGGCGTCGCAGGGCCACGCGCAAGGGCGGAGATGCGGCGGCGCAGATCGGCTATGACGTGCTCGCGTGCAGCCGTCATCGTTCACGCAATCCTCTCGGTTCGTGGGTCATCAGAACGACGTCATGCCGTTTTATCGATTGAAGTTCACGTTCTGTTCCGGCGAACGGCGAGAGTCAAGCCGGTACAAAATAGGAATATCCTCCTCCAATTTTAGCAAAGGAGAAGATTCTTGAGCCAAATCAGCGCCGTACCCCCGTTTGCGCCGTGTTTGGCCTCAGGAAAAAAAACGGTGGGTGCGTGCCTGGACGAAACGCCGGGCGCGGCCTGTCGCGGCATGGATGCGACCGGGAGGCGGTTGATCTTTCGGGGGAAAGGCTCGATGTGGCCCGCTCCCCATTCGAAGAGCCACTCGCCACGGTCATGCAAAGGCTTGGGCGCCTATTGGCCCGAGACGCGAATGGCACCCGCCTCGCCCAGACTGCGCTGGACAACCGCAACTTGGCTGGAGGCGATATTGGCGGACACCTCGATTTCGCCGCCAAGCGGCGCATCGTCTCGCGCGCCCTCATTGTGTGAAAGGTCTCCGCCCGATGGCGACGTGCCGACGGTGTTTTCATTGGTGGTCGATTGGATGAAGATGTCAGGCCTTGCGATGCCGTGCTGCTGAACCAAATGCTCGACTGCAAGATCGGCTGCGGCCCGGGTCGCGAAGGTGGCTCGGATCTTCAGGGTGCTGTCGTCGGCCATGCGGCTATCTCCTGTTGCTGATGTCACCTGGCTCAACGTCCCTTAGGCCCACAGGTTGCCTCAAGCGGGCAAGTCACCGTCAATCGCCTTGGATATCGGTCGAAACGCTGCTATGTTCTCTTTTTGTTTCGCCGACAATCCCAGATGGCCGCCATGAACGACGTGACGTTACCCCCAACCCGCAAAATCATTCATGTCGACATGGATGCCTTCTATGCCTCGGTCGAGCAGCGCGACAATCCCGACCTGCGCGGACGGCCGCTGGCCGTTGGCGGATCGGCGGCCCGGGGTGTCGTGGCGGCGGCAAGTTACGAAGCGCGAACCTTCGGTGTCCACTCGGCCATGCCGTCGGTGACCGCCAAGCGGAAATGTCCACAGCTGATCTTCGTGCCGCCGCGCTTCGACGTCTATCGGCAGGTATCGCAGCAAATCCGGGACATCTTTGCTGAGTACACACCCCTCATCGAGCCCCTGTCGCTCGACGAGGCCTATCTCGACGTGACCGAAAACCTGAAAGACATGGAGATTGCCACCGAGATTGCGCTGGAGATCCGCGCGAAGATCAAGGCTGTCACCGGCCTCAATGCATCCGCCGGCATCTCCTACAACAAGTTTCTGGCCAAGATGGCAAGCGACCTCAACAAGCCGAATGGCCAGGCGGTGATCACGCCGAAGAATGGCCCAGGCTTTGTAGAAACCCTCCCCGTCAAGAAATTCCATGGTGTCGGGCCTGCGACGGCCGAGCGCATGAAACGGCACGGCATCGAGACCGGCCTCGACCTCAAATCGAAGTCGCTTGCCTTCCTCCAGCAGACTTTCGGCAAGTCCGGACCCTATTTCTACGGGATTGCCCGCGGCATCGACGAACGCCGGGTCAGGCCCGACCGGATCCGGAAATCCGTTGGCGCCGAGGATACGTTCGCCGAGGACATCGACGATCTCGATCTGGCCAAGGCCGAGCTCAGGCCGTTGGCCGAAAAGGTCTGGCGCTCTTGCGAGGCCAACGACATCACGGGAAAGACGGTGACTGTCAAAATCAAATATTCGGATTTCAGCCAGGCGACCCGCAGCAAAACCCTGTCCGGGCCTGTCTCGGATATCGACATGGTGCTGGAGGCCGCAGAAATCCTGCTTGCCTCGGTGTTCCCGTTCAAACGTCCGGTGCGACTGCTGGGCGTGACCCTCTCATCGCTGAATACGGAAGACCACCTGGCAGAACCGCAACTCGCTCTAGGCCTCTGACGCGTTGGTCCCAAAACGAAAAAGCCTGCCGCGGGAGGAGGTGCGGCAGGCTTTTCGAAAAGAACCGAACAGCGGCCTAGGAGGAGGAGCGCCGCTATTCCGACAGGCGTCCCCGGGAGGAGGAGTGGGCCGCCTGAATTCGAAGCTCTGCGGGAGGAGGTGCATCGCTTCGATGACCAGAAGATAGCCGATCTTCCCGCACATTAAATAGACTTTGTTGCAGCGCAGCCATGCGAAAAGTGACGAGCTCGTTTGGGGAGGGAAAATTGTCTCGCCGCCCTGATCGAAGCCGGTCCGGAAATTCGATCTCAGCGCGAAGGCAGGACCTGACAAGGCATAGCGCGGTTCTTGGTTCAAAGCGCCACAATGGCTTATCTCCTCCACCCGGCTCTTTTTAAGGGTTGAACGGTCCTTGAGTCTAAAAAGGGTGACCGGAGATTTGTGATTCGATAGAAGTCGCTTGCAAACCGGTCTCGGAAATTACAAAGGATCGAGTGGAACAGATAGGTGTATGATGAAGATCGACCGATTGCCGCTTGCCGGCCTCACAAAAATTACCCCTAACAGACTTGGTGATCATCGCGGGTACTTTTCCGAGACGTTCAAGGAGGGTTGGTTCCGCGAGAATGTGGCCGACGTCACATTTGTACAGGAAAACGAGTCTCTCTCGGCTTCGGTCGGAACGGTGCGTGGGTTGCACTTCCAGCTGGAGCCATTTGCGCAAGGTAAATTGGTGCGGTGTATCGCAGGAAGGATCTTCGATGTCGCCGTCGATATCCGCGTGGGATCGGCAACCTACGGACAATGGTACGGGCTCGAACTCTCAAAGGAAAACGGCGAGCAGCTCTGGATCCCGGCAGGATTTGCCCACGGCTTTGCGACCCTGGTTCCCGATTGCGTGATCTCATACAAGGTGACAGCGCCCTACAGCGCGCAGAACGACCGCGGCCTTCTGTGGAACGATCCAAGCATCGGTATCGCGTGGCCGCTGCCGCTCCAGGACGCCATCCTGTCCAACAAGGACAAGGAACAGCCGACTTTGGCGGAGCTGCCCGCATACTTTCAGATGATCAACGAATAAAGCCACGGAGACAGAACAACATGCGCATTCTTGTCACAGGCGGAGCAGGGTTTATCGGGTCAGCACTCGTCCGGCATCTCGTGAAAAACGTCGGTGCCGAGGTCTTGAACGTCGACAAACTGACCTATGCCGGCAATCTTGCATCGCTCAGGGATGTCGACGGCGCCGAGAATTACAGGTTCCTTCGGGCCGATATCTGCGACCTGCAGAAGATGTCGGAGGCCATGGCCTCCTTCCAGCCGGATCGTATCATGCATCTGGCGGCCGAAAGCCATGTCGATCGTTCGATCAGTGGCGCCGCTGACTTCGTGCAGACCAATGTCATGGGAACCTTCAGTCTTCTGGAAGCGGCACGGCATTATTGGAACGATCTTCCAGCCGACCGTAAAGCGTCCTTCCGTTTCCTCCATGTTTCGACCGATGAGGTCTACGGCTCGCTCGGCGAAGAAGGCTTGTTCGAAGAGATCACGCCTTACGATCCGTCCTCACCCTATTCCGCTTCGAAGGCAGCAAGCGACCACTTGGCGGTCGCATGGCACCGCACCTATGGCCTGCCCGTCGTGGTGTCAAACTGCTCCAACAATTACGGTCCCTATCACTTTCCGGAAAAGTTGATCCCGCTCATCATCCTCAATGCCATGGATGGCAAGCCGCTCCCGGTCTATGGAAAGGGCGTCAATATTCGCGACTGGCTTTATGTCGAGGACCACGCGCGCGCCCTCGATCTGATCGCAGGGCATGGCCGGCTGGGCGAGAAGTATAACGTCGGCGGTCGCAACGAGCGCCGCAACATCGACGTCGTCACCCGTGTCTGCGAACTGATGGACCAGCTGCGTCCCAAGGCAAGGCCTCATGCCGAGCTGATCACGTATGTTACCGACCGCCCCGGCCATGACGCGCGCTACGCCATCGACGCCACCAAGTTGGAGAGAGAGTTGGGCTGGAAAGCGCAAGAGAATTTCGACAGCGGTATCGAGCGCACCGTGCGCTGGTATCTCGACAATGAATGGTGGTGGCAGCCGCTGCGTCAGGGTGTTTATTCTGGCGAGCGTCTCGGCGTACTGAAATAGGTTCGGGAACAGAAACATGCGGATAGCCGTCACAGGAAAACGTGGACAGGTGGTGAGCGCGCTCATCGAGCGCGGGCCGTTTGCCGGTGTCGAGATTGTCGCTGTCGGCCGCCCGGAACTTGATTTGGCCGACAAGGAGTCCATCCGAACAGCTCTCGTCGCCCTTAAACCCGATGCGATCGTTTCGGCCGCCGCCTACACGGCGGTTGACAAGGCCGAGAGCGAGGCGGCGGCGGCCTTTGCCATCAATGCTGACGGTCCGGCAGCAATCGCAGCCGTTGCCGAGGAACTCGGCATTCCAGTCGTGCACCTGTCGACCGACTACGTGTTTCCCGGCGACAAGAACGGTTTCTATGTCGAGACAGACGAGACAGGGCCTACCTCTGTCTACGGCAAATCCAAGCTGGCAGGCGAGCAGGCGATTGCAGCAGCGACCGCAAACCATGCAATCCTTCGAACCGCCTGGGTCTATTCGCCTTACGGTGCCAATTTCGTCAAGACGATGCTACGGCTGGCTGAAACGCGCGACGCCATAAACGTCGTTGCCGATCAGCAGGGTACGCCGACCAGCGCTCTCGACATCGCCGATGCGGTGATCGCCATCGCTCAGCGGCTGGTCAAGGATGCCGATCCGAAGTTGCGCGGTGTCTTTCATCTGACCGGCAGCGGCGAGGCGACCTGGGCGGAATTCGCCGAAGAGATTTTTGCCAATCTGCATCAGAAAACCGGCAAGGCGGTAACTGTCGGGCGCATCACCACCGCGGACTATCCGACCCCAGCCAGCCGACCGGCCAATTCACGGCTATCGAACGGCAAGCTCAATGATATCTACGCGATCGTGCTCCCCGACTGGCGACAGTCCACGAGTGTGGTTTGTGAAAGACTTTTGACGACCTAAGACAGATGAAGCGTTCTGGTTGCTGCCAAGCGGCTGGATGGGAGAACGCTTCCACAAAGACGCTCCCATCGTCTCATGACACAAGGAAAGAAGCATGAAGGGCATCATTCTTGCGGGCGGCTCCGGCTCTCGCCTTTATCCGATCACCATGGCCGTGTCCAAGCAGCTGATGCCGGTCTACGATAAGCCTATGATCTATTACCCGCTGACAACGCTGATGCTTGCCGGTATCAGGGAAATTTTGATCATCACAACGCCCCATGACAACGAAGCGTTCAAGCGCCTGCTGGGCGATGGCAGCAACTGGGGCATCTCCATCGATTACGCCGTGCAGCCTAGCCCGGATGGTCTCGCCCAGGCTTTCGTGATCGGCGCGGACTTTGTCGGCAGCAATCCCTCGGCGCTTATTCTCGGCGACAATATCTACTACGGCCACGGCCTGCCACAGCTGTTAAAGTCGGGCGCAGACACCACCCGCGGCGCTCGCGTCTTTGCCTATCATGTCACAGATCCTGAACGGTACGGCGTGGTCGAGTTTGACCACTCCATGAAGGCTCTTTCAATCGAAGAAAAGCCTGAGAAGCCGAAAAGCAACTGGGCGGTGACAGGTCTCTATTTTTACGACGAGCAAGTGGTCGACATTGCCGCCAACCTGAAGCCGTCTGCGCGCGGAGAGTTGGAGATAACCGACGTCAATCGCATCTATTTGGAACGCGGTCAGCTTTCGGTTGAACTGATGGGTCGCGGTTATGCATGGCTCGACACCGGGACACCCGACAGTCTGCTCGAAGCCGCAGAGTTCGTCAGTACGCTGGAAAAACGCCAGGGCTTCAAGGTCGCCTGCCCGGAGGAAGTTGCCTACCGTATGGGCCATATCGACGACGCTCAACTGACAAAGCTCGCAATCGGCCTCGGCAAGAGCAGTTATGGAAAGTACCTGATGAAGCTCGCCGAGGCGGGAGACGACAGCGCGTTTTGAGCGACCGTCTGCGGACCGCCGTCGGGTGACGGCGGTTCAAGTGCACCGGCAGCGCGTCCATTCCAGGCGGAGACCGTCCCATGGCATGGGTTCGTTGTCGTTCAGGGCGCCAGAAAGCGTCGGTAGAGCGCTGACACCTGCCCCTCTACATGCGCTTCCGTGAACCCGGCCACAATCCGCGCGCGAGCATTTACACCGGCCTTCGCCACCAGTGCGGGAGACGATGCCAGGGCACAAATTCGATCCGCCAGTGCCAGGACGTCGTCGGGTGGAACGAGCCAGCCCTCCAGCCCTTCCCGCACGAAGTCCCGGGTGCCCGGAACATTGGTGGTCAGGATGGCCCGGCCGCAGGCGCCTGCTTCCAGGATTGAGCGCGGCAGCCCTTCTCCGCCTCTGGTTGGCAGGCACGCCAAATCATGGGCAGCCCAAACCGACCGCACATCCTGTGTTGCGCCCTGCCATTTTATCCCCGGCCGCATCGACCAGCTGTTCAGCGTTTCTTCGGAAAGCGATCTGGGGTTGGATGGGTCCGGCGTGCCATACAAGGAAAGGGAGACATCATATCCGCGCTCGCGGGCGATAGACACCGCTTCGACGGCGAGATCGGCTCCCTTGGACCAGACCATGCGGCTGACCATGGCGATTTTTAGTCCGCCGGCCTTAGCCGGCGCGGCAGCCGTGTAGAACTGCGGATCGACCCCGGCGCCTGGCACGATGGTGACATTGGAGGCAGTTGGCGCAAGCCCGAAACTTAAGGGATCTGTGACATTCTCGAAAAGAAACTGGTTTTGACCGCGCAACGCAATCAGCGTGATGGAACTCTTGATAAGACGACGCAAAATTCCAGCGCCCAAGCCCCTCTTGGCAGTCAGCAAGCCGCCACCGGTAACGGCCATGACGCGGTTTCCAACCCCTGCCAAATTGGCCGCGAGACCGCCGAGAATAATCGAACGCAACGCGATGCAGTGAACGATGTCGACCCTTTCTGCCCTCAAGATCTTTGCCATGCGCCGAACCGAAGAGGCAACGGTCAGCGGTCCGATACGACGCCGTTCGACATTCAGCGGAATCACGCGAGCGCCCAGTCTTTCCAGGGTCGACTGACAGCGGTCAACGCGGGTAATGATGAGCGGATCAAGCCCGGCATCCTGCGCGGCACGCAGCATGGGCAGAAAATGCGACACGAAAAACCAGTCTTCGGAAATGACGAAGGCGATGCGCGTTCTATTCGTAACCATGCCGGTGAGCCTAGCCCTTCTGGTAGCGGGATGCCGTTAGCGCTGAATTGCTGTGCGAAGGACGCGTATGATACCCTTGGGCAGGCGAGCGTACACAGCATGCGCCACTCTCAGGAGACGCGGATTTTTGCGCCAGAAATCCCGGAGAGGGAGCGAGAACGGGTTTTCGCGGATCAAGGTCCGCTCAATGAGGTCAGCCAACTGCGCGGTCGAGAGCGTCGATGACGGCGCCTCGAGGACAGGCACGGCGTTTTCCATGGCGCAGGACAGGAAACCCTGACGCACGACGATGGCGGAAAACAGCCGTTCGAGCGCATGTGCCGCTGTTCCGTCCAACTGCCCGTGTTCAGCGGCGAACTGAGCTTCAATATCGTCCGTTAGTAGCGGCGTCAGCGGCGAGCGCCGGAACCAAAACATTGATCCGGCAGCGAAACGGGTCGTTGTGACATCAACCGCCATATCCGAGCCGAAAAGGCTGGCGAGCATACCCGACATAATGCCGTCGTTGATCGACGTGCGGCCATTGAGCGCCATGAGATGCGCCTGTGGAGCAACAAGAGCGATCCGTTTCTCTTGCGCCAGCAATGTATGCCCAAGAGATGCACCCTGCCCGTCCGTTTCCAAGAGCGAGCCGCACATGAAGCGCCGCCAGTCGGCCCCGTCGGAGCGATGCGGTGAGCGCTTCGTATGCAATTTCAAGCCGATATCCGTCTGCGGCAGGTCCGGATGACGGAGCGCGCGCAGGAAAGGCAGGATGTCGCGCCCGCGGTTTTCGAGTTCGATCTGGCGGGAGAAGATCAGAAATGGTGTATCCGGAATGGTCACCGCGCCTATGCCGGGCGGCCGCGTGACGACGAGACCAAAAGGCTGCCGGACGGCATTGGCGATTTCCAGGCGCATGTCCTCCCAGACCTCGGGATAGAAGACATGCACGAAAATCGTGAATTCGGCTGGTTTGTCAGTCTGCTGGGTCAATGGCGATCGCCCGTAAAAGGTATGTTACTCATAATTTTCCGCTGCGTCCTAGGACGCCGTGTAAGACACCACGTGTCATCATCCAAGCGTTTTCCAACCGTTTGCCGGGGACGAAGACACTGAAGAAGACGAGTTGCTTTGCCACGCGCCGAAGGAGGATAAACCGCCAGGACCAGCCGATCCAGGGACGGCGGGCCAGCAGAATTGAGTTGCGTGTATAGTAATAGTGCCGCAGCGGGCTATGAACCGGGAACCGCCGCCCTCTGTGGACGATCCAGTCGTCACCGAGACTATGCTCCATCTGCGCTGCCGGTATCCCGTAGCTGGAATACCCTAGCTGCTGCGCGCGAAGGCCCCATTCGATATCGACGTAGTCTATGAACAAACTCTCGTCCATGGCGCCGACAGCGCCCAGAACGGCTACGGGGATAAGGCAACCCGAAGCAATCAGGAAGTCAGCCGACACGGCCGAAGAATGGGGTTCGTGAGGCGAGCGCTCTTTGAGCGCCCACCCCTCCCGGTAGACAAAGGGCGAATAGGCGCCTTGACGAGGATCGCTGTACTGCGGCCCGACCGCCGCAACCGCGATCCCCGCCTGCTGCAATTGGGTCAGGCCTTCCAGAAGACAGGCCACCATATCGGCTGCCGGCAGGCTGTCCTGATCAAGTAGCAGTATGTGGGTTGCACCCCGTTCGCATAGCCTTTGCATTCCGACATTTTGAGCCCGAGCGATGCCATCGTTCGCGCCAAGGCAAATGACTTCAAGACCGTACTCTTCCGGAAACGTCGGTAGCGACAAACCATCGCCGTTGTCGACCACAACGATGGTACCGACTTGCATGTGAATGGCGGCGAGCTGCCTCAACAACGGCTCATGCTGCGCCCGATAGGTCACGATGACACAGCCTATTCGCTGCCGACCACTGCCCGTTGATTCGCCTTCGAACAATTGCCTGTCCTCCGGCTCATGATTGCCATCCATCAACGACCGCATTTAATTGATCCAAATTCAATCGCGCAGGCTTACCAGGAGAAGAGCGTGATCAGTGCCCGACGGATTCTTTGTAAGCCTCTAGCACCTCCTCGACGGGCCCGCGCATCCGCACGCGTCCGTGCTCTAGCCACAGACCCTCCGAACACCATTCCCGGATGAGTTCGTTCGAATGGGAGGCGAGGACGAGGATGCCAGCTGATCCGATGAACGTGCGCATGCGTTCCTTGGCCTGCGCCAGGAAGGCCGCGTCACCTGCCCCGATACCCTCATCGATCAGAAGAATATCCGGCTCGATAGACGTGGAAACGGCAAAGGCCAGGCGAGTAGACATCCCGGCGCTGTAAGTCCGCAGAGGCATGTCCAGGAACTCGCCCAAGCCCGTCATCGCGCCGATTTCGGGCGAGGCGGCAATAATGTCCTGCTTGGAATAACCGAGATACATGCCGCGCAGGATGATGTTCTCCCAGCCGGACGCCTCAGGGTCCATGCCAAAGCCGATATCGAACATCGACGCCACGTCACCTTCCACCCGGACACTGCCTGAGGTCGGCTCATAGATGCCGGCCATGACACGAAGGATGGTCGACTTACCTGCACCGTTATGACCGATCAGCCCGACACGAGCGCCATGATCGAGATCGAGCGTCATGTCGTCAATCGCCCGGATGACAATACTGTTGGTGCCCTGTTTCGGCCTGATCTGCCCACCGGTGACGGAAGCGAGCAGGTTGTTCTTGAGGGAGCGGTTTGCCGGCTGATAGATCGGAATGTCGACGACAACGTTGTGAAGGGAAAGACTGGCCATGATGCTTAGCTCCAGTACACGACGCGCGCGCGGTAGCGCGAGAAGAATGCGATTCCGGCGATGCCGAGCGCTATGGTGATACCAATGCACGCCCCCCAGTTCATCAGAGTGCCGGTGCCACCGAGCAAAGGATCGCGGGTAATTTCGATGAAATGGTAGAATGGATTGGCGTTCAGTACGAGCCCGCGTCCCTCCAGCGTTTGCGCGCTCCAAATGATCGGTGTCATGAAGAATGCGAGTTGCATGATGCTTGCAATGATCATCGGTATGTCGCGGAAGCGAGCGCACAGCGGGCCAAGGATCAGGGAAATGAACACGCCGTTGAGGAAGATCAAAAAGATCGCCGGAATGAACAGCAGTGCCGACCAGCCTGGATTAATTCTAAATACGGCAATGATGATGAAATAGATGATGAAGTTGTGCGCAAAGGTCAGCAACTGGCTCCAAACGAACTGGTAAATATGGATGCTGAGTGGCATACGAATTTGCCGCAATGAGCCACCGGCCGCGCTGAAAATGTTGCATGCACCGATAATGACGCCGCTGATCAGTCCCCAGGTGATCAGCCCGATCGCAAGATTCGGCAGATAATGCGCTACATCGACCTTCATGATCTGAGAATAGAGCAGGCCGAGGCCCATCACCATGACGCCCATGGAAAGCGTCAGCCAGAAAGGTCCAAGCACCGAACGGTTATAAAGACGTTTGACGTCCCGCCATCCAAGGTACAGCCAGAGCTCTCGGCGTTCTACGCCCTGCCAGAGATCAGCCAGGGCGGCCCTCAAATAATTTCTTTGGCTGAGCATCATTGTCTTTCGTGCAAATGCTATTGGCGCCGTCGCCGGCAATACTGGGAGGGAGGATTAGTCGACAAGCGGTTCAAAAACAAGGCACGACAAGTTTCAAGAAGCAAGCGTAGGTCCCTCGTCGTTGCGCGGCGGCCAGGCGAGCGAAAAATCCTCGTAATTCAGCGTAAGGTTGGGACTGTAGGCCGGATCCGGCCGCCGATATGTTTCCCAGCGCGCGTGCATATAAGCGATCTCCTGTCGGAACCGTTCGACCTTCTCCGGAGTGTCATCAAGGCCGCGGGTTGCCGATTCATGATGATAGAGGTCAGCGTAGGGTGTCCAGACGTTGCGGTAACCCGCCTCCTTTACCTTTAGACAGAAGTCCACATCGTTGAAGGCGATCTTCAGATCGACCTCGTTGAGACCACCAACCTCCTCGAATATTGACTTCCTGATGACAAGGCAGGCCGCAGTGACGGCACTTAAATCCTGCGGCAATTCGGCGCGACGGAAATAGCCGGGCAATCCCCGCTTCAGCTGTTTATGCGAATGGCCAGCCACACCGCCAAGGCCTATGATCACGCCGCCATGCTGCAGCGTATCATCCGGATACCACAAACGTGCCCCGACGGCCCCAACACCATCTTGCATTGCCAGGCTCATCATTTCGCTCAACCAGTCCGGGCTGATGACCTCGATATCGTTATTGATCAGCACAATGTAATCACCATTGGACATCTCGACCGCCCGATTATTGAGCGCAGAATAATTGAACGGCCGCTCGTCTCGCTCAACGCGGACACGTGGATTAGTTGCAATGTCGCGGAAATAGGCGAGCGTCGCTGGATCGTCCGAATTATTGTCGATGATGATGATTTCATAGGCTGCATAGCTGGTCGCTTGCAGGATGGACGTGACACATTGTCGGACCAGATCGAGCCCATTGCGAGTAGGGATGATGAGGCTCGCTAGTGGCAACTGTTGTGGAAGGCCGTAACGGGTGCGATACATCCCCGTCTCCAGGGTCTCCACCGTGGCATCGATGCCAAGACGTTCAAGATGTTCCGCGAGCGCCTTCCTGCCGGCAACAGCGGCGTAACTCTTGTTACCGCTCCCCTGCGCGGTGCTGTTTGAATGCACCCGCCAGTGATAGAGAACACGTGGTATATGTCCGATCCGATCGGCGCTGAGCCCCTCGGAGAAACGCAGTACAAGATCATAGTCCTGAGAGCCCTCGAATCCCCTACGAAATGCGCCAATTGCCCTCACTCGCTCAATCCTGAAGGTGCTTAAGTGGCAGACCATGTTATGCGAACGCAGTAACTCGACATTCCAATCCGGCTTGAAGTAGGGATCGAACCGGCGCCCGTCCTCAATCTTGTCCTCGTCGGAATAGACAAGATCGAGATCCGGATTTGCAATTAGGGTTCTCGAGACATGATAGAGCGCATCCTCAGTCAGGAGATCGTCCTGGTCCAGAAGCGTCATCCACTCGCCGGTCGCAAGAGCCAGTGCAGAATTGGAGGCTTCGGAAATATGACCGTTTACCGGTCGATATGTAACCTTGATGCGTTCGTCGTGGACCGAGTAGGACTCAAGCAATGCCTTGACGCCGTCAGTCGTTGATCCATCTTCAGCAATGCACAACTCCCAATTGAAGTAGAGTTGTTTGCGAACCGATTCAATCGCCTCCACCAACCAAGAAATTTTGGGGTTATAGACCGGCATTATGATCGATATGAGCGGCGGGTTCTGCCATTGTCCGATTTTACTTCGGATCGTCTGGCGCGCTTTGTCGTCTAGTATCGCGTAGGTTTCGAGCCATTTTGAGTAGTCGCTGCTCGCAGCACCTCGATGTCCCAGCGAGGTCCTGACGGAGCGCCACGCATTAACGACGCCGTTAGGACCGTCGCGTGAAAGGATACCGACAGCCGCTGCAGCCAGCCTGCGGTAGCCGCCCCTATGCTCAGCAATGTTGTTAATCGTGTAAAACGCGCGCATTAGATTTGCAATTTGAGACCCAAAGGCGCGATAGGGAGCAGTCACGCGCCAACTGGTGGATAGTTGCATGGTTTCAAGTGCCGTGCTGACCTGCGTCTTCATTTCAAGCGCGTGCGAGAGTTCGTCCTGCATTTGGCGGATTTGCCTATCGTGATCTTCGGTCAATCTCTTCATGCGGTGATCGAACAGATTCTTGAGAGCCTCAATTTGAGCGGCTACCCGCATTCTGAGGTCTACAAGGCGGGCAGCAGCTAGCAACTCTTTCTCATCCGTAGGCTCCTCTCGGCGCTCCAGAAGAATCACAGAGGCAAGATCCAAGCCGGGGTCGTAACAATCTTTAGGTGCGAACCCAATAAGTTCGGACAAGCAGTGCATCAGGGTCTCTGGAACAATGCCGCCGTCATCTGTGCCCCCGTCCACGACACTTAATAAAACCAAAGCTGGTTTAGGCCTCAAACAACGGAGCGCATCGTAGGCGATCCTACCGACAACAGTCGTGATAACAACCAAATCAAAATGCTCGGTTGTAGCATCAAGATCAGCGAGATCGCGAGCGTAAGCTTTGATCGATGCATCACGCAAAACTGTCGCGAGTTGGAGGCTGTGCGGACCCAATACAAGTACGGTGTTGGGCCGAATATCGAGGGAGATTCGTTTTGCGAGCTTTGAGAAAAAAATGGGCGGGCCAGACGCGGGCTCTGTATGAGAAGAGTAGATTGCCTTCTTTTGTTCGCCATTGCCGCCATTATACGCGCGCCCTGCTTCTCTCTTCATTCACCACTAGCCCTTACAGTCATTATGGACGCAATCGTATTGCCTTTTCTGAAGCCGATTTCAACAGGCGACCTCTTAAGACCCCAAGCAATCAGCAACTAGCATCAGCTTGGGCTGTTATAGCCCGGTTTCAACCAAAAATCGTCATCGAACACAAGTACGGCAAGGCTGGGCCAGGTGACTGAACGGGTGTTTCGCTGTCCCAATGCAATGGTCTTTTACCTGCACAATCACTGACGGAAACCGGAGAGCGAGCTTCGTCACGGCAGCGCTTAGGCTTCGCGCGCGTTCAATTGCCGGCAGTTACGTGGATCGAAACCGGCGCCATTATTGCCGCCCAGGCGCCCCATTCGCGACCCTCATCGACAAGCCTAACCACCGTTCGGCGAGCCCGGCCACAGCTATCCCTTCCGCTGATCTTTAACCACCACCACTGATGTTCGCTTATTGCATCGAGTGTGAGTGTCTCAAAAGCCCCGCCTTCTTCGCTGATCTGGACCTCCAATCCCGCCGAAGTTGGCCCTCTCATTACTCCGACATACGTTTCCATGCATTCGCCCATGCTATTGTCGATCATAT
This sequence comes from Rhizobium rhododendri, assembly GCF_007000325.2. GTDB lineage: Bacteria > Pseudomonadota > Alphaproteobacteria > Rhizobiales > Rhizobiaceae > Rhizobium > Rhizobium rhododendri. The sequence continues at coordinate 1,127,259 of NZ_CP117268.1, forward strand.
AGGTAATGCTGCCGGTGGCGGTGTCGTCTCCCTGCCAAGTTGACCGGACGATCGGGAAGACGCCGTCGTTGGGTTGGGCGGGTGCTGGAAGTTTGCCCGCCTGCTCGTTGAGTGAAAGTCCTAAGTCGTATTCGGCTTCCACGGCTTTCTCTGGTTGTTGGCGAGAAAAATAGCGATTTGGAAGCGGAAGGGCCCGCTCGTATCGGCACAATTCCATATCATTCCATTGAGCGACCAAGTATATTTTGCGGTCAAATGCCAGATCGCCGTTATGCACGGGAACCACAAACTCGAACATGCCGCCAATTGCACTTCTGGCGGGAGGTGCATAACCGATAATATTTCCGAAGATATTCGTTGCAATCATCCACTTAGGCGCCTGCCCTGTCTGATTACCTTGAATACGTCCCAAAACCTGCCACGAACTTCCGTCCAACCGGGAGGCATGCTCCACGACTAATGTCTGACAGGACGTTAAATCAGGAGCGCTGCTGATTTTGCTGCGGCCAAGCATTGGTAGACCGAATTCGGGCGAAAATATATTTAGCCTATTCGCCCGCAGGTATTCCATTGGTAAACGAATAGCTTCGGGGGCCGGGTAGAGTTTGGCGAGCACATTGTCAGACATTACGTCGTTCAAAACGAAATAACCAGCGGAAGTCAGCGCCTCACTTCGAGCTGTCATCTGGTCGAGATTGTCGGGACGTAATGCGAGGACCACGGCTAGGCCGAGGCCAATCAGCGCAAAGACACACGAAAAAAGTCCCTGCCAAGCACCCGCCTCCCGTCGAGTGGCAAAAAAACGGCAATAAACCGCGAGCAAAGAGCAATAAAGTAGGAGGTTGGGTGTAGAGTATCTGGACGTTAGCGCGGCCCCCGGCCCGAGTGAAATTCGACCGATCGTCACAGCCGCAGCACTTCCAAGTGCAAATGTGGCGACCGCAAGGAAGATAAGTGTAGCGCCGTCTATTTTCTGGCGCTGAAACCAGGGTATACATGCTGCATATACGAAGATGAATACAAAAATCGTGACAAAGGCCGCTCCAACAATGGCCGCCCGACCGAAATTGGCGGTAAACGTTCCACCCAGAACAGCCATGAAAAAACGCAGGAAATCGGTCAACGACGTTATGTCGAGAGGCGCCGATGTGCCGGTGCCGCGCCTCTGGGAGACAAATACCACAATACAGACCACATAGATCAGCAGCATGGGGAATGCACGAGAAAGCCTCATGCGCCCAAAAACAGCAATCAGCACGAAGGAACAGATTAAGGCGATCCCGTTGCCCATCGAGAAAACAGTGAGAGGTGTAAAAAGTGCCAACCCCGCCAGTGGTAAACCGGACGCTTCGGAGGCACATGCAAAGCGAGTAGCACAAACGCATGCAAAAATAGCAAATAAACTGGTCAGTCCAAACTGAGTTTGAAAACCGATGGTGAGATTTTCCCATTGTGCCAACGACAGCATCAGAGCGCCGAACACGGAGAACCACAGGAATTTTTCCTTTGTGCTACCGGTCCTGGTCAGTATGAGGGAAAGGGCGCAGGCAACGGAAAGGAGGAGCAAGACGATTGCTCCCACGAGGAACCTGTTAGAATAGTCAAAGAGCCACAAATCTATATAAAACAGCAGCTTACTTGTAGAAATAATGTGTTCATTATGGGGGCTCAAGAGATAGGCTAAAGAAATCGGTTTACCTTCCGATACATACTTTGCCATTTCCCATTGATCCCAAAAATGGATGGGCGTAAAAAGCGAGAAAATGGTGGTGACAGACCTTACAATAAGCCCCGTAGACGCGACGACTATAGCGGCTACAAGTAAGCGAACAAAACTTCTTTCGGAAATCATTGTGGGCGCTCGGATTCAATGGCCAGCAAATGGCGGATATAAGTTCGCCGTTTCATGTTTTGCAACAATTCTCCGAAGCATCGACGTCGTCGACAATTTTGTATGTTAAGTTTGCGAGAAGATCGATCAAAGGGCTGCGCGACTGCTTCAAGCATTCTGTTTCGAAAACGTAAAATACTTATGCATGAAGTAACTTGTGACGATAGGGCTCAGCACGCCGACAACATGGCCGATAGTTTCCACGTGCGTTTCGTAACCCATCGCTGGAAGCACATAGCGGGCGAGAGCTATGCTGATTAGCCAAACTTGGGCAAAAGCGACAACGTTTACGAGCACAAAACGGAAAAATTCACTGTGGAGGCGCTGCCCCGACACTTCAAACACCATCAGCTTCATTAAAACGTAGGCAGTCGTCATGCCGAAAAGATACGCAATCGTCACCGCGATCGAATACGGCGTTATCTGTGACAGTGCGATTCGCGAAAGGATATTGATGCCTGCAGCTAGGCCACCCGAAATTGCAAATCTGATAAATGGCCTAGACAATAGACCGATAAGCGTTGCCTTCATTTTCCGATAGCTTCCGCCATGTCACGCCCATACCGCACGCTCTCGGAAATCCCTCTGTCCTCTGGGTAGTAGTAGCAGGTGTCGGCGATCTGTAGACCGGCGATCACAGTTTGGATGGGGGGCAGCTTGTCTAGGAAATTGGGCTCGCAGACCGGCTGGGCGTGCTTAAGGCGACCGACCTTTGCGTCAATCAAGTCGTTCCTGGTTATCGCAGGATTGACTTTTCGAATATAGCCGAACGCCTCGTCAATGAACTGCTCGTCGCTCCACTGCCATTTCGGTTGGGTCGTCGGCATGTAATAGGGTACATAAACGACCGTGTCGTCGATCGGGCGAAGGTTGGAGAACTGGATCACGCCCGGGATCTCGATCGTTTCGTCGACGATATTGATCCAAAAATGCTTGCTAATCGACTTCTTCAGCCGGAAAATAAGGCATACCACGCCGATATTGCGGATCGCGTTATATTGCGCCTTCGCGGCCTCCGGCAGGTCTGGCACAAGAGTCGAAATCAGCGGGGTTGGGACGGTGGAAATGACCGCATCGGCTGGATAGAACTTATCGCCGGCCCGCACGCCTTTCACCTTGCCAGCCTCCGTCTCGACCTTCTCTACCGAGGTTGCCAGATGTAAGCGGCCGCCCTTAGAGGTGTACGCCGACACGAGCGCATTGACCAGCGTCTGGCTGCCGCCCTCGATGTATCCAAGTTCTTCCTGAAACAGCGAACGTCGTGAACTTCCAATACGGCGTACGCGGGTGGCGATCCACGAGGCGGAAATATCGTCAGCAAGCTCGTAGAATTTTAGGTCCATCAACCGCTTCCATAGCGTGTTGTAGACTTCCTTGCCCGATCCACTTTCGAGCCACTCGCGGGCAGTCTTGTCCTCGATCGATTTGAAGCTCTTGGATTTGGTGGTTAGGAACATTTGCAGGCCGGTGCGGATTTTGGCCATCAGACTGAGGTGCGGGAACCGTAGCAGCGAAATCGGATCCCCCCAGGGATAGATTTTCCCTTTGATGAAATAACCCATCGAAGTAGCGCGCCAACGCATCTTGTCGCCAATCCCGAGCTCGCGCATCAAGGCAAAGGTCGGCTCATCCGACTTGCACACGAAATGGTAAAAACGCTCGATCGACAGCGGACCGAAATCGAAATGCGCGGCCATGCCTCCTGGGACGCTGTCAATCTCAATCAGGTCGACCTCATGCCCTAGCTGCACTGCACGATGTGCAGCCGCCAACCCCATGGCGCCAGCGCCGATGACCACAACTCGGCTCATCCTTTTCTCCTAAAAGTCCAGTATAATCTTGCTGTAACGCGGGTCGAGATAACTCTCACTAATGGCATCCTTCAGCGGCGTCGCCCGCACGTTGAAAATAGTCGGCCAGTCGATCACAGGGAACGTCTCGGGGATCACAAGAGCTTCCAGCTGGCTCGTTGTGAACGGCGGCTTTTTTGAAACCTTGCCATAGACGAAAAGCAGCCACCAGAACAACTGGTAGGGAATATGCACGATGCGCGCCTTGGGTCTGACGGTGTCGTGTATCATCTGAATGACATCACCGTAATATGTTTGCTGAAGTCCGGATATGTCGTAGGTGCCAACCTGCTTGCTCTTGAGAGACGAGATGATAATGCTCGCGAAATCCCCGACGTAAAGCGGCTGACGGATGAATTTTCCATCGCCTGGAATTGGGAAAACCGGTACGCGATCCATGAAGCGGCGCAACCAGCCCAAATGTTTACGATCAAACCAGCCGAACATCAGCGTTGGGCGCAATACCACATGTGGGATGTCGCCGACGGTGTCTATGAACCGCTCCTGGGTGGTCTTGGAGCGCGTGTAGAAATCGTCTGCCTTGGAGTTGACTACTGATGAGGAGATATGAACGAAATACGGCGTGCCATGACGTCGCATCGCCTCGACGATTTGCTCTGTGGCAGTCACGTTATTGTCGGTGAACTCCTGCTCGATCAGTCCACCGATCTGGGCCTGGTTCAACAGCACCGAGTCGGCGCCGGCAAAGGCATCCATCCACTGGCCCTCAACCGCCAGGTCGGCCTCAATCACTTCGATTTCCGGATGCAGACTGCGCAACAGCGCAGTGTTGCTTGGATGCTTGTCGATGCCGACGATTTTCAGCCCAGGCGTACCCTTCAGGCGAGCGATGACATTTTGCCCGACCAGTCCGGCGGCTCCGGTTACAACGATTTTTTCCACTAGATTTCCATCCGGTTGAATATCGCCGCAGGTAGGTTGCGAATGATAAGCATAACGTAGCGCCAGAACCCGGGCGCATAGGCGATCGGCCCGCCACGGTGGGCGCGGGCGTAGGTGATTGCGGCGATTTGCTCAGGCTTCGCCCAGAGAGCACCCTCCCGTTTCATTCCTTCGGTCATTGGCGTCACCGTCGGGCCCGGCTTAATCAAGACGGCCCGTGGCCCCTTGTTGGCGAAGCGATGGGATATACCCTGAACAAGAGTTTCCAAGCCAGCCTTGGCTGCACCATAGATAAAATTGGCGCGCCGCCCGCGGTCACCGGCGACTGAGCCGATGACAACGAGACTACCGCGTCCCTGGATTTCGAGTGTATTGGCCGCAGTCAGGCACCAAGCCGCAACGGAATTAAAGTTGACGCTCAGAATTTCCTCGGCGACTACCAGATCGCGTTCTGCGGCGCCCTGATCTCCGAGAATTCCGTAGGCAATCAGCACGTGATCAATACCACCGATCTGCTGGACGAAACCTGCAAACTGCTGTGCGACGTCTGTCACGGCGGCAAGATCACTGATGGCCACGATGGCATTCTCGGCACCACGCGCTTTCAGGTCGACGGCCATCTGTGACAGACGAATTTCATTTCGACCAACGAGGAGGATGGAAGCCCCCTCTTTTGCATAGAGCCGGGCGGTGCAGGCCGCGATTGAGGACGTCGCACCCAAAATTATGACGCGCAATGTGTTAAATCCTTCATGCTTGCGATACACGCCGCCAAAAATGGGAACTGAAACCGCTGTCTACATACTTGGAGAAGTCCTGCCAACTGGGATAACCCTTTTGGAACATTTGAGCCGTCATTCGGCCATCCTTGGCGGGGTAGAGGCGGCCGCCGGCTTCGAGCACGATCGCATCAAGCCTCGCCATCAAACGTAGCGTTTCACTTCCATGATTTGGAAAGTCCAGCGCGAGGGTCGTACCCTCCATTGGGAAGGAGAGCATACCCGGAGACTCAACAGCACTGAATTTCTTTAGAACTGCAAGAAATGAGCCTTGGCCTTTTGCCGATATCGCTTTCAACATCTCGGTCGTCGCATCCCGCTGCGTAGAAGGGGGGACTACCGATTGGTACTGAAACATCCCCTTGCGACCGTATAGACGGTTCCAAGAGCCTATTGAATCAAGCGGATAAAAGAACGAATAAAGCGGGACACGGGCCGGCCCTGCCTTTCGTTTTCCATTCCAATAATAAAGAGTATTGAAAGCGCCAATCGAGTATCGGTTCATTGCCACACTTGGCAAGTCGAGCGGCATGGTGAAGCGCGTGTTACCCTGATCCAAAAGCCGCGAACCGACATTAGCATGGTTGCCTCGGGAGAAAATACCGCGACCAATCGAAGCTCCTTTGGCTAGGCAGTCAATCCAAGAGACTGTGTATTCAAACTTATCTTCGCTCTCTCTTGCAAGCGTGAAGAAAGAATCGAGGTTTTCGAACGGGATGTTCTCGGCATCGATTATCGCGCTCTCGATCTCTACGAGTTGCAGTTCTACCCAGGTAATCAGGCCCGTTAAGCCAAGACCACCTATCGTCGCGGCGAACAATTCGGCATTTTCGGTGGGTGCAAGTTCAAGTTCTTCGCCGTTGGAACGCAACAGGCCAAGCCTTCTAACCCACCGGCCTATCGGTCCGTTACGGTGGTGGTTCTTACCATGGATGTCGTTTCCGACCGCACCGCCTAAGGTCACATACCTCGTACCCGGCGTTACAGGAAGAAAAAACCCCTGTCGCACGATTAACCGTAGAAGCGAGTCGAACGACAGGCCGGCTTCCGCACGCAGAATACCCCGGGTGGGGTCGAAATAGATGATCCGATCAACACCGGCCATATCGATGACGCCGCCTGCTGGATTAAGGCCACTGTCGCCATAAGAGCGCCGTAAGCCTGTTCCGAGCAATGTCAGACCCCGCTGGCGGCCGGTAAGCGCGGTCGCCTTCAACTGGTCACGCCATACAGGCCGTGCGACCTGGTGCTCTTCTTTCAGCACGTTCCCCCAGGAGTGGAAATCGTTTTGGCGGCTAAATGTCGTCATAACGCCACCAAAAAAAGCAGTGCTACAACAATGCCGAGACCAATACTCACGCGGTCGCGGATGGCAAAACTAACGGGATCGTCATTCATTTGACCACGATGCGACAGCAGCCAGATGCGGCCAAGCCAGATTGCCAACATGATTGAAATACCGCTGAGTAACTCGGGACGTGTATAGGCAAAACCGGGCGTTAGCTCCTGCAGGACGAAGATCATGAAAACTACGAGGGAAGCGATCGCCGCACCGACGCCCAGCGCCAACGTTAAAGCCGCATCCTCGAGTTCGTAACCGCGGCTCTTCAGACTCGTGGCACCGCTGGAGGCAGCACGTACGATCTCCGTATGGCGTTTGGCTGTTGCTAGTGAAAAGAAAAAGAAAACAGCAAATGTCAATAACCAGGCTGGTCGCTGATTCTCCAGCAAGGTGGTGCCCATAATGAGGCGGGTGGTGAACAGAACGCCGATGATTAGCGTATCTAGGAGAGGCACCCTCTTGAGGCCGAGGGAATAGGAACCTGTTATGAGAAGGTATGCCAGTAGCGCGGCAGCGAACTCAAGCGACAACATCATGGAGACGAAAAATCCACCAAATAACAGGGAACCCGCCACAAGGAACCCGGACCTAATGGAGAGGCGACCACTTGCCAAGGCGCGGCTACGCTTGGACCAGTGCTGACGGTCGGCGTTAAGGTCAGCGATATCATTGAGCAGATAAGTGGCGGAGGTAACAGCCAAAAGGCAGAAAAATGCCAGAATTGTCTGCGCAATCAACGAAGGATCCGTCCATTCGTGAGCCAGGATAATCGGGACAAAGAGCAGGACATTCTTTGTCCAGTGGTGGACGCGAATTGCTCTCATGAACTCCCTAACCTTCAAGGGAGTATTATGGAACTCCTGAAGAACGGGCTTACCGAGCATTTTTGCACGTTGGCTGACATCCTGGCTGGTACCGGCGAGCACTATGCCATCTGATGCCTCCCATACTGGAATATCGACATCGTGGTCTCCTGCATAAATGAAGCCATCGGGAAACTGCTTTTGAAGATAGGCCGCCTTCGCCTTGCCCTTCAGATTCGTGCTCGCCGAACCAGTAGCAGATGCAAAAATACCTACCCGCTGTGAGATTTTTTCGACAATCGTTTGGTCGGCGGCAGAACACAGGTGCAACTTATGTCCTTCCTCTGCCTTCTCACGTAGCCATTTCACCAGGTCTTCGCGCAAGGGGAACACCTCGTCAACGACATTGACCTCGCTTGCCAGCGCCGCCTTGAGCGCATGTCGTCCCTTGGTCAGGGAAAGGAGAGAGCGACCAAACCCTACAGGATTACGAAATAACGCCATTGCTGCAGTTTCGTGAAGCGTATCAGACAACACAAGCGTCCCATCGAGGTCAACGACGATGGGCAGTTTTGACTTCGGAGCTCCGCCTGCAACGATCAATGAATCAGATGTCAGCATAACGGCCCCAGTTCGTTCTAAGCTTGCGAAGGTCCCCTATACGGCGGATCCAGATAAAAGACTACAAGAAGAGCTTGCCTATCCCGCAGATTTTCGGCATCGAACGGTTAGTTCACAGTCTTAAAATAGAGTTGCATTCCACAGAAAAGAAAATTGAGAGATCGTCTGATCGAGATCATTAAGCCACAGCGTTAGGTTTCCGTCACACAGGGTATGAGGCTACCACTCGCCGTAGGCATTCAATTTGATCAGAAGCACCATCGAATCTAGCTAGCTCATATTTTGGCGAAGGGCGGAACCATGTAACAGGCAATGTTGAAAACGTGTCCTGTCGTTATTCGCATATGCCTCGATTAAACATCAGCCCGACGTACGTTTTTAGGTCGTATTTCATGCATAATCGCTGGCGGTCGCCCCGCGATCAATGATATGCGCATAAACTGCGTTAAAACAACCTTTCAGCCATCCAGACGGCAATACTAGAGTATGACTTAAACTAGGGGTTCAAGCGATGAGTGATTTAGAAGGCCGGACTCTAGGAGAGGTATTCGTGTCTCATTCTGAGAATGTCTCGGATAAATGGGAGCATTATCCTGCCGTGTATGGTCGTGAACTGGGAGCGTTGGTCACCGCCGGCAGACCGATCCGCCTTCTTGAAATTGGGGTACAAAATGGCGGGTCACTTCAAATCTGGAGAGATTTCCTTCCCGCAGGATCCGAAATCGTTGGTGTCGAGATAGACGTCAGGGCGGCAGAATTGTCGCTAGGCGAGCACATCGTTGTACATGTCGCTGATGCGACCGACAAGGACGCTCTCCAAAATGCTTTAAAAGACCAGAGATTTGACGTAATCGTCGACGATGGATCGCATCTTTCGAGCCACATGATAGCGACCTTCCGACTTTGCTTCGATCGTGTTAATGCAGGTGGCGTTTATATCATTGAAGATGTCCACTGCAGCTACTTGCGAAGCCATGGCGGCGGCCTAGAAGCAGATGGCTCAGCCGTGGAATATTTCAAGAAATTAGCGGACGCGGTGAATGTCGACCATTTCGAGCCCGGCGATGAATCCACCTTATCGGAAGCTGAACTCGCGGCGACTATTGCTTTAGGCCATACGATATCCAATATCAGCTTCTACGATTCGATTATAGTAGTGAGAAAGGCTGAAAGCCATCGTGAGGCCCCGTATTCACGCGTCCTTACAGGCAGTACGTCGCCCTTGGCGAATATAAAAGATTATTTACATCTTTTACCCTTAAATCAACTTCGGACGATGCTTCTATCAGGTTCAACATTTCAGCGCTTGTCGCTAAATATGCTTGAAGTGATTTCATCTGCCCGAGAAGAATTGGGCTCGAGTAAAGAACATAATCGCCAGCTTGAAGGTAATCTGCAGCAGCTCGAAAGTGCGGTGGAACTTCTTCGTAGCGAAAACGAAAAATATGAAGCCGAGCTGAACAAAAAACAAGTTGAACTAGACGCGGTTAGGTTTGACCTGGAAAAACGCTTAGGTGAAACGAAGGATGTATTGCGCGAGAAACACCGGCTCGAGGAAAGCAACGCACAGATTCGCGATAAGATGGCTGAAATCGAGAGAGACTACGCGGCGAGTGCACAGCAACTAGTAACCTTGCGTGACAGCACACTTTGGAAAATGCTCGACCCTGTAAGATCTGCTATCAATTCGACACCACGCTGGGTAAGGCCCGTAGGTCGCGTTTTCGCGAAGGCCGTTTGGTGGACTGTTACCGGGCAGATCATACGCCGCATGAAAATGTGGCGGGAAAGCCGCATACGACTGCAAAATGCAATGGATCATACGACTACGACGGCGCACCTTTCAACAGACGGTGCAGCGTTCGATTTGCCGGACACGTACACTACATGGCGCTTGTTCAACGACGTAGATAGAAGCACCCTCGTTTGCCAACCGCGGGCGGCTAGGTGCTTCGCTGTACAGCCGCTGTTTAGCGTGCTTGTTCCCGTGTATCGCACGCCAGTCGATGTATTCTCTGCAATGGTAGAGTCTGTACAAAGGCAAACCTACGAAAAGTGGGAGCTGTGCCTTGTGATAGTTGATGAAGATGTAGTCACGAAAGAGCTTATCCAGAAAGCTCGGGATTTCTCGACCAAAGATACAAGGATTAAGCTATACCTCACAAAAGAAAATGCGGGCATTTCAGGTAATTCCAACGCCGCCCTGTCTATAGCTGATGGCGAATGGGCCGTATTGCTCGATCACGACGACCTTCTGACTCCGGATGCTCTTTTTGAATTTGGCAAAGCCATCAATGCCAATCCGGATGCTGGCTTTATTTACTCGGACAAAGATAACATCTCGAGCGACGGAAAGAAGCGGTTTGGCCCCCTGCTTAAACCAAAATGGTCCCCCGAGACCATGCTGAATGCGAATTATCTGACGCATCTATGTGCGATGCGGACCGCAGTTCTCCGAAAAATTGGCGGATGGGACACAGCAACAGACGGGGCGCAGGACTGGGACATTTTTCTACGGGTGATATCTGATGGTGGCACAGTTGTTCACGTGCCGCGGATCCTTTATCATTGGCGATGGCTCGAGACCTCAGTCTCCGCAGGTGGGTTCGACGCGAAGCCTTATGCAGCCAACGGCCAGCTCCGAGCTTTAGACAAATACCTCCCGATCGCAGGCTGGCCTGGAGCTCAGGCGAAGTTTGAGGGAGCGTATATTCGAATCGTGTGGGACAGTGCCAACAATCCCGCGGTGACTGTAATATATGTCAACAACGACAACTTGCGATCTGATTATCGCTTTAAGGGCGTACAGTCGATCTATGTTGATGGCACTCATACCAACCTTGCAAACGCAATAGATGACGCGATCGCAAGCGCAACGAGCGAAGTCATTCTATTGCTGGATTCAAATTTCAGGCCAGAGGATTCTGCCTCTATGCAGGAAATGACGGCTCCCCTAGCTAACCATGCTATCGCCATTGTTGCTGGCAGGGTATTGGACACAGAAGATCGTGTAGTCGACTACGGGTGCTTTATTGAAAACGGCACGGCCTTTCCTGCCTTTAGAGGTGAAAACCGCAACTACTATGGACCTGCGGGGGCGGTTGGGTGGTATCGCAATGCGGCTGCAGCCCCTGGTGGCGCCTTGGCTTTTAGAAAAACTACTTGGTCTAAACTGGGGGGGTTCTCCGCATTCGCAGATTCCGATCGTCCTGATCTGGCGTTTACATTGGCAGCATCTAGTAAAAAGCTTGGGCGCATATTGCTCAATCCGTTTGCCCTCTTTCGTTCCGCGTCTGGCGCGTCAGTATTCGAGAAAAATCCACAAACATCGGGAAACAAGGACTATCTCCGAAGCATGCTCCCTGATGGAGACCAGTATCTCAATCCACAGCTTGAAGCAGCTGAAGTTGGAGCGCCTACGCTCAGGCTCCCAAAGGCGAACATCAAGAAACCTGCCCATGACTTTACGGCCGAGGCACAGGGTGTAGCGGGTTGGTTTGACGCAACAAAACAAGATATTGCAAACTCCATTGCCGCCTGTAATGAGGAGCCCGCTGGGCTCGTGAAACGAGTGATATGGATTATCCCCGAATTCGAGGTTCCGTTCTACGGCGGCATAAATACCATACTGAGAAGTGCCGAACATATGCGCACGCACCACGGTGTAGCTGTAGCCTTTGCCGTGCTGGGCGGCCCATCTGCCGACGTGATGCGGTCACGAATTTCGCGAGCTTTCCCCAATTTGGCAGCAGCGAGCGAGATTTTTAACTTACAAAGCACAGAGGGCGTAGATTTGGGGCATGCCGATGCCGCCATATGCACGCTCTGGACGACAGCTTATGCTCTTCTCCGTTTGAAGAACGTGCGCCGGAAGTTTTATTTCGTTCAAGACTGGGAACCTCTTTTCTATCCTGGTGGAACCCTGAGCCAGGTGGTTGAAGCCACTTACCGATTTGGTTTTCATGCGATCGCCAACACACCATCGCTGGCGGAATCATATATTCAGCTCGGCGGAAGGGGCGATTTCTTCATGCCGTCGGTGGATACTTCCATCTTTCATGCGAACGGCCGACCGGCACGCAAAGAAGGCGAACCTTTTGTTCTCGCAAGCTACACTAGGCCGGGGACGCCTCGGAATTGCTTTGAAGCGTTGACCGAAGGTATGCGTCTTTTGAAACGTTCCTATGGTGACAACATCGAAATTGTGACCGCAGGCGCAAATTGGGATCCTACGCATTTCGGCTTAGGCGGAGTCGTTCGCAATCTTGGCCTCCTGCCATACGAAGAAACCGGGCAACTTTACCGTGCGGTCGATGCTGGTCTGGTCGCGATGGCAAGCCGCCATCCGTCATATCTGCCATTTGAGTGGATGGCTTGTGGTGCCGCCGTGGTGACAAATAGAAATTCGTATACTGAATGGCTATTTCGCGACGGAGAAAACAGCCTGCTCTGCGAGATGACGCGTAGCGACATCTTTGAGACTGTTTCACAGCTCGTTGACAACGTTGAGCTTCGTGACACAATTGCCGATAACGCGTTAGTCGACATCAGAGATAGACATAGCGATTGGTCAATAAGCTGCGAGCGTGTCTTCGAGGTGATCTGCGAAGTCTGCAGTGGAAACGACTAGTTTGCCCGTCCTACAATTGTCTTTTAAGCACTAGAGTTTTTGATCGGTGCAAACGTCGTGGTTTAATTGAACAAGCCACCAATTTACAGCTGCGGCCGCTACCTGGAGGGCGCAGCAATAGAAACAGCAAGTGTAAGAGAAACAATCGTGCGCGACTCATTGAATGCTGGCATCCTAGCAACCTCCAAAGGACCTATCTTTGGCGAAAAGGTTTTCTATTTGTATCGAGGAAAACGCCATTGGGTGCCGAGCGGAGAATGGATAAAGCAAAATGGGTTCGAGTTCCCACGAGATGTCAAAATAATCCCCGACGAGCAGTTGCTAACGTATTTGCCGGGCCAGCCGGCTGCACTCACGTTCAGCAACGACGAACTAGAGAATGCAAAGATAACAAATGTTGGTGAGGCCCGCGAAGCCGCGGCATCGCAGCTCGACGGTATCGGGTTGGAAATAGGGCCCGGGGGGAGCCCATTTCCAGTTCCGCTACGATGCCACCTTCAATATGGTGATATGTACACATACACTGAGCTTCTATCGCATGCGTACGACGGTCAAGAACTTCACGATATTGTTGCACCTACATTAAAGACCGATTTGGACACCCTCGCCGGAGTGTTTGACGAAAGCCTTGATTTCATAGTTGCTTGCCATGTGATAGAACACACCCGCAACCCGATTGGCGCCATCTCCAATGCGTACCGTAAGCTCAGGGATGGCGGACATCTCGTTTTAGTGATCCCTGATAAAGAGAGGACTTTCGACAGGGCGAGAGATGTGACTGCACTTGACCACCTCATCGCGGATTTCGTAGCGCCCGACCACACGCGGGAGCGTGACAAGCAACATTATGAAGAATTTTTCCTAAAGGCTGATGGTTTCCTTAAAGAGGGCGAGGATCCCAAGCAACGCGCTCTTCAAGAGTGGGAAAGTCAATATTCAATTCACTTTCATACGTGGACCTATAATAGCTTTGGCGATATGGTAGATTGGCTACGATCAAATTCTGCGCCTTTTAAGAAGGTCTGGTCGCAAAGTGCGCTCCCAGATGGGATTGAATTTTACTATACAATGAAGAAGTAAATCGTAAGCCGGATTTTTCATTCTTAATAGAGTGGATGGTTGTCACGCTTGGTATTCCATTTGACGCTGGCAATGATTCGTCTAAATTTGGTCTCCAGAATGAGGGGTTTGCGGGAGTGTCAGGAAATTCGTGTACGGGCGTGCATAATGGGTACAAAGGAGATCACCCATGGCACGACGGAAAGAGCCGATTATCCCGGATAGCATCTTGGACCAGTTATTGGCGGGTTCTGATGCGAAGACAGCATTCGAGAGCAATGGGCTACTCGATCAGCTAAAGAAGGTATTGGCGGAGCGGGCTTTGAACGCGGAGATGGATCATCATCTCTCTAGCGAAGCGACCCCCGGCAATAGCCGGAATGGCTACGGCCGCAAGACGGTGCCGACGGATAGCGGTTCGCTTGAGCTTTCCATTCCACGCGACCGGCAGTCGAGTTTCTACCCTCAGTTACTTGCTAAATATCAGCGCCGCTTCTCAGGCTTCGACGAGAAGATCGTGTCGATGTATGTGCGTGGGATGAGTACGCGCGAGATCGCCGGGCATGTCCATGACCTCTATGGTATCGACGTCTCGCCCGATCTGATCTCGGCCGTCACCGATGCGGTGCTGGACGAGGTGGCGATATGGCAAGCGCGGCCTCTGGAGCCGGTCTATCCGTTGGTGTTCTTTGATGCCTTGAGGGTCAAGATCAGGGATGAAGGCCACGTCCGCAACCGCGGGAAAGAAGCGGGGCCGCAGACCTCTGCCGGAAGATCTGCCGCGCGAGCGTGTTGAATATGACCTTCCCGAGGATCAGAAGGCTTGTCCATGCTGCAACGGGCAAATGCATCGCATGGGTGAAGCCGTTACCGAGCAGCTCCATATCGAGGTCAAAGCAAAGGTCCTGCAGAATGTTCGGTTCAAATATGCCTGCCGCCATTGCGACCGCACCGGGATCACTACGCCTGTCGTAATCGCGCCTATGCCGACACAACCCCTGCCGGGCAGCATTGCTACGGCTTCGACGTTGGCCTTCGCGCTTGTTCATAAATACGTCGATGGCACACCGCTCTACCGGGTTGCCCAGACCTTCGAGCGGGCCGGCGTTCCGATCAGCCGCGGCGCTCTCGCTCACTGGGTCATCGGTTCAAGCGAGAAGCAACTTCACCGCATCTATGAGGCCCTGAAACTGCGGCTTCGCTCGCAGCCTCTCATCCATGGTGACGAAACGACCGTTCAGGTCGTGAAGGAAAAGAACAAGGAAGCCACCAGTTCATCCTATATGTGGGCCTACCGCAGCGGTGAGGATAGTGACGAGCCGATCGTCCTTCTCGACTACCAGCCCGGCCGGGGTCAGATCCACCCGCAGACCTCCCTCGGTGATTATCGCGGCATATTGGTGAGCGATGGCTACACGTGGCCGAAATGCTCGGTGAAGACGAAGACTTCCTGCACGAATGCTCGATCGAGATGTTCTCCGAAGACGGCTGCCTCAGTGCCTATGACAACTTTCCAGCGTCCGAATTGAGCGAGCACATTGTCCTCTTCTCCGAAGACGGCATCGAGAACCTCAAATACATCGTCGAAGCCCGTAAGGACGCAGCCGGCTCATAAAAACCGGCGCAATCCGATCAGACTAGCCCGGCTCCGATACGCGCGCGAGGCCCTATCCCGCGGCCTTCCTCGGATGCTTACGCTGGAACAAACCCTTCCGATGAACCATTGCCAAGCCTTCCTTCCCGCGCCGCCTTGCGCCAGCTATTCAACTGAAAGCGGGTGATCCCATGGCGCTGGGCTGTAACCGTCACCTGCCGGGGAGCAGAGAGGCTCTCTGCTACAATCGCAAGCTTGGCTTCGTCACTGAACCGGCGGCGCCGACCGCTGTCCACAATCTCAAGGCGGCTCACCTGTTTACGGTCTCTGATAATGTCCATGGCTACAACACCGGCTATATTGACGTCGATATAGCCAGTGCTCTTCCATATTCCTCATCCGTACAAGACGGCCTTCCTCGGATGCGTACACTGAACATGACCCAACGCTCCTATAATCGCCGCCAATCCATCCACATCGTTGCATTCCACCGACAGGCTGACCCCGTTCGGCCGTTCGGCAGCAACGCACTCACCTTGGATGCATGAAAGCGCTTGCTCAATGGCTCCGTTTTCGTCAGTGGATCGCCGGCAGACGAATGCATATCCGAAGCAATCCGAACCGGAACGAACGCCGAGCCCGAAGGCAAAGGACGCTCCTCTCTTGCCTACTTCATCCACTTTCGAACGAGATTAGCGTTCACGCCGTTCGCAAGCGACAGCCGAGAGACTGAAACGCCGGGCTCTACACTAAACACGCGGCAACAAGCTGATCTCTCGACGCAGGCTCATATCGACGGCGGCCATCGCGGCCAACAAGCCGCACATGCAGTTTAGGAGCATCTTCATCCATGATTTGGTGTCCACCTATTTTGGTGGACACTTCATGCCGCAGAGCGCTGCGTTTCAGAAGGTGCGCCGAAATTCGCGCTTAGTGCGGCTGCAAAGCCGATGAAAGATAGTTGATGAAAGTTCAACACGGAGAAGAAGTGGCGAATCACTCTGACCCCGAGTCATGCGGGGCACATCGCGAGGTGTGCGTCGAAGCGTTGACAGGGGAAACCGGCAGGCCGGCCATTGAGCCGCGAAATGATCAATTCGGGATGCCGACGCTGTTAAGCGAAGCGGAAGGCAACACGGTGCATGGCGTCAATCGCAAGCCATGTCCCGATCCCGCGCGGTCGGAGACCCTGTGCATGCCGGGAAGTCTTTCATACGGAAGCAGCGAGATCTCATCAGTGTCCAGTGCGAATGGACTGGACGGGACTGGGAAGGTCGTTGACCACAAGCCAGTCATCGACGCTGATGAGAAGTCGGATACGCCCATAGTACTGCAGAAGTTGCCGAACAAAGGAGATGATCTCGCGGAGGCAATGGAGGGAAGGGGTGTAATCGGAGGGAACGCCGTCGAGACTCCAGCGTGCCGGACGCAGAGCCGGATAAAACACGCTTCGATGGGGATCGAAGGTGTACGGGAAGCCGCCAAACGGAACCCGAAGATGCGTTTCACGGCGCTGATGCACCACATCACTCCGACGCTATTGGTGAAGAGCTTTCATGCGCTTCGCAAGCAGGCGGCGAGTGGAGTGGACGGCGTGACGTGGTACGACTATGAGAAGACACTCGAAGGGCGCGTGCACGAACTACATCGGGAGATTCAGTCCGGTGCGTATCGTGCACAACCGTCCCGACGGGTCTACATTCCGAAGAATGACGGAAGACTCCGTCCACTCGGTATTGCAGCGTTGGAAGAAAAAGTCGTGCAGATGGCCGTGTCCACGGTTCTGAACGCGATCTATGAGCAAGACTTCCTCGGCTTCTCATACGGGTTCCGACAAGGAAGGGGACAGCATGACGCGCTGGACGCCTTGTGGGTTGGGATCGACAAGCGGAAGATCAACTGGATATTGGACGCGGATATTCGCTCGTTTTACGATGAAATCGATCACGAGTGGATGCTCCGTTTCCTGTCGCATCGAGTTGGTGACCGCCGGCTGATACGTCTGATCTACAAATGGTTGAAAGCGGGCACGATTGAGGATGGCCGCCGCGTGGCATCGACGCGAGGAACTCCCCAAGGATCTGTAATTAGCCCCGTGCTATCGAATATCTATCTGCATTACGCATTGGATTTATGGGTCCAGCAGTGGCGTACTCGATACGCTAAAGGCGACGTGATCATTGTACGTTATGCCGACGACAGCGTGATTGGGTTCCAGTACGAAGGAGAGGCGCAGCGCTTTCTGCAAGCATTGCGGGAGCGTCTCGCTCAGTTCGGCTTGCAACTACACCCGGGAAAGACGCGGCTGATACGCTTTGGGCGGTATGCTGCGCGACAATGCCGGGAACGTGGTATCCGCAAGCCAGAGACTTTCGACTTTCTGGGATTCACGCACTGCTGCGGCAGGCGGCGCAATGATGGAGGCTTCAAGATTGTCCGTCTGACAATTAAGAAGCGAATGCGCACGACGCTGGCGGCCATTCGGGAAACGCTAATGCGACGGCGCCATGAACCCGTGGCTGTAGTAGGTCGGTGGCTAAGGCAAATGTTACAGGGGTATTTGAACTACCATGCGGTGCCCGACAATCTGAGAAGATTGGGAGGGTTCCGCTGGGAAGTTGGTCGCGCCTGGCGACACGCTTTGATGCGTCGAAGCCAGCGACACCGGCTGTCTTGGGATCGTTTCCAAAGGCTGCTTCGCAAGTACCTGCCGCCATGTCGTCTGCTGCACCCGCATCCAGATGCTCGGTTCACCGTCACAACATCCGATAGGAGCCGTATGCGGTAGTGCCGCACGTACGGATCTGGCCGGGGGGCGATGGGCAACCATCGTCCCTACCGGGACCAGATGAGCTAAGTCGCAAGCCCTAAACCGCGCCTCGTAGACACAAAATGCATTCGCCGGACACTCACCGCTTACTGTCAATCTGCGCGTTCGTGTTGTTGCTGCGCTTTCAGGAGGTCCAACGCATTGACAAGCCGCCGAACGTTTCGGTGTGAGTGCTTCGAGCGTCAGCCGCTGGAGAAACCTGCAATTACATCAGGAAGACGAACGGTCTGGCCGCTTGGCGGGGACCGCAATTCCGCAAGACCGAAGCGCACGGAGACAAGATGGTAGTCGATTCAAGCGGCAGAATAGGGAAACCTCGCTAATCGGGCCGAAGAAAAGGAGACCACATCACTACTTTTCAATATCGACTGTCCAGCCCTCTGGCCATATGGGCACAGTGCAGGTGACTTGTCTACAATTGTCGAGCACTTGCTCCCAAGCCTTGCCACGCGTGAACACGGTCCAATCCTGACTATACCACGCAGAAATATTTACCGTAAGGGCGAGTAATAGCGGAATCCTCACGAATTTTGGATGTGACTTAGAAGCAAACATGAACGCAAGAACGATAGCACTACTCGAGATAAAGTAATATCGGCCCCCATACACAGGCTTCAAAAAACCATCAGCATCACCGATCCCAGCGAACGTTTGTGTTATGCTAGCGCTGAAACCGACTAACAACGCGAACATAGCCAGCGGTCTTGCATGCGATGCTAGTTTAATCGGCATGCTCAATATCAGGGTCGATATTGCGAGAAATGCTATTCCGTCAGCTAGTGTTAAATACTTGGTGCCCAAAGCCGATGCCAATGACGGAGTAATCCACAGTCCGAGAATGCTGTGAAGCACTGTCGGGAAAACTAGTATCGAAAAGCGGTGTTCGAAATGCCTTGCAACACCAGGTCCATTGAGGATGCAGCCGACTTGAATCGCGACACCAATAAGGAGCACTGCGGAAATAATTAGGTGCGCTCTTGATTGTTTCACTACCCCAACCACAAGAAACGCCGGGAAAAGGATTCCAGATGGTATGCCCGTCCACCCGTATATGATGGCCAAAACGTAGATCCAAGGCGAAACTTTTTCACTTGGGAAATGCCAAAAAATAACAAAAAATAGTATCGCAGACGAGTACCACTGTATGTTTGTCGCCGTACCGAATATTTCGAATGACATCGCAACCGAAGCGACTAACGCTGAAGCGATGATGGCTGTAATTGGGTCCAACCCGTTGTCTTTAGCGGCTCTCGCGATGGCGTACGGGAGCGCCGATGCAAAAAGAATACTCCCGTAGGTTGTAACCGTCGGTGCTAGCAATGAAGGCGCAGCTGATGAAATGCTTACGAGTAGATTTGTGAGAAATATGAAGTTGCTATTGGCGGTGTAGAATAGCGAGCTTATCCAAGACAGCTTTCTGATGTACTGAAAATATGTGCTACCTTCTTCAGCCCAAAATCTGGGCTCCATAAATATGGACGGTGACCTAACAAATGAGAAGCAAAGAAACACGAGGATGCAAATGGGAACCAAATACCGAAAAACAAATCGGTCATTTTCGTAGCTACGCATGTTATGATGTAACCCTCGGCGCTTAAAACCTACTCATTAACTTACGTCAGATGAGGAGGCAATTACATTCCGACTAATTGCTGGACTAAATGTTCGCCTGGGGCCGGGTGACACGTCTCACAATGCAGGTACGGTCGAATGACCAAACCAAAGCAGATCAACAAAACCAAACTGCTGGCCGAATGGGCCAGACGTGTGATGTATAGCCGCGCAAAACTGACATTTTCAGACCGGCGTCATTTACTTGGCGTCAAATCTGTCACAACCAAAACTGCTTCGGAGCCAACTTTCTTGGCAATTTGAAACCCACATTTAAGTGGCTGTCGATCAGGTTCCTTTTTGAGACGATAATGTGATTGCAGTGTTGGCCCACATCAACGTCCTCTGAACAGTAATTCCTTGGACTTCAAATCAGAGTACGCAATGTCTTATAATGGCTTTTCTGCCGTAACAAGAAACTGCTTCCCGAAAAAACGCCAAGCTAACGGTATCGCTAGATAGGCTTTGATCAAGAGGTCATGCGTAGGCTGTTTGTTGGCCATTGTAAACGGCAGAAACCGACCAATATTTTCGACGACGTTATAACCATTCATTTTTAGTCCCTCTGCCAGAGAAATGTGAGATAGTTCTAAATAGTGATCGTAGAAATCCCAATACTCTTTGTAGGCATATTTAATGTTCGGCCCCAAAACTATAAACTGGCCGCCTGGCTTTAGTACGCGCAAGATTTCCTTCAACACGAGATCGCACGTCTTTTTATCCGGCAGGTGTTCAAGAAAGTTCGATGTGAAAACACGATCAAGCGTGTTTGACGGGATGTGGGAAAGGCGATCCGCCATCGATGACTCAAAATTTACAGCGTTGTCCAGGTAAGTTGCGGCCTCAGGGTTGAGGTCAACGGCATATTTTTTATGCACATCGATATTGTTGATAAACTCGCCGTAGCCGCAGGCAAGATCCAAAATGCTGCCGTCTTTTATCACCCGGGCATTAAAATAGTTTGCACACAAAACTTTCCAAACACGATTGCGCTTCTGCAGCCCGGTATCACCGAAGCGTGTCCGGTAAATTTGCATGACATTCTCGGCCGACTCGATCGCCATCATATATCTCCATGTATGATCATTGAATCATAGGAGCATATTATTTGATAAATAGAAACTTTCTTCAATTTGATCATCGAGTTTAAGAAGAGTGAGGGCAACTTCTGTGCGAAATGACGGCTCCTACGCTGTACCGCCCTTAGTCGACATAAGTATCCAATAATATCATGCCGCAATTTTTTGGGGGAGTTGAAACCTAGTGGTTACCGCCTGACATAAGAGTCCCGTATGGGATTCCATTTGCTGGGTTGGCATGCGAGTCTGGCGCATGCGCACAGGAATATCGTTCACCGTTTCGCCAACAGATCACCAACGCCTGATGGCCTTGACCAGGGATCGCAATGCGCCCCAAAAGCACGTCTGGCGGGCCGAGATCATCCTGCTGAGTGCCGATGGCGTCGGGACTGTCGAGATTATGCGCCAGACCGGCAAATCGAAGACCTGCGTATGGCGCTGGCAAGAGCGCTTCGCCACAGAAGGCGTCGAGGGTCTCCTGCGCGACAAGACGCGGCCGTCGCGTATTGTGCGGCTCGGACCCGATGTCGCCGAGCGTGTGGTGGCCCTGACGCTGGCTGATCCGCCGGGCGAGACGACGCACTGGACGGCCGACATGATGGCGACGGCCGCCGGCATCAGCGCCAGCGCAGTCAGGCGTATCTGGAAAGCGCATGGCCTCGCACCTCATCGGTGGCGGCAGTTCAAATTGTCCAACGACCCGAAATTCGTCGACAAGCTGCGAGACGTTGTCGGCCTCTATGTTGATCCGCCAGCCCACGCCGTCGTGTTGTCGGTCGATGAGAAAAGCCAAATCCAGGCGCTCGACCGCACCCAGCCGGGCCTGCCGATGAAGAAGGGTCGGCTCGGCACCATGACCCACGACTACAAGCGGCACGGCACAACCACGCTGTTTGCCGCCCTCAACGTGCTCGACGGCACCGTCATCGGCCGCAACATGCAGCGTCATCGTCATCAGGAGTTCATCCGCTTCCTCAACGCCATTAACGCCCAGGTGCCGGACGACAAGGCCGTCCACGTCATCCTCGACAACTATGCTGCCCACAAGCATCCCAAGGTGAGAGCCTGGCTCGACCGTCACGAGCGTTTCACCTTCCACTTCACTCCGACTTCAAGCTCATGGCTCAACGCGGTGGAGGGTTTCTTCGCCAGGCTGTCGAAGCGGCGTCTGAAACGCGGCGTTTTCCATTCCGTCGTCGATCTCCAGGCCGCCATCAACCGTTTCCTCGTTGAGCACAACAAAAAGCCAAAGCCCTTCACTTGGACCGCCGATCCCGACAAAATCATCGCCGCCGTTAAACGCGGGCACCAAGCGTTAGATTCCATCCACTAGCAGAATACACATGAACGTGCTCAAAGCTATATCGGTAGTGGTGGTTGTCTTATTTTGTCAGCGCTATGTAAAATTCGAAATCGTGCTGCTCTAGGGCGAGAGTTTCATGAGACCAAACGCTCCGGAATGGAGCAAAGTTCTTCCGAATATAATCAACGAGATTTAAAAAGCCGTTATATTCCCAGACGTGGTAATGGATTGAAGCTCCACTACTCATCGCTTCCTTACATGTCTTAGGAAGAGGCATCTCACTCGTGTACGCAAGTGAATAAAATTCCTCAAAATGTTTCATGTCGCGGTCCAAGCTTGGATCAAAGTAATCAAGAACTAAATGCTCGAGCGTCGTTTCTGGACGAAGTCGGTCAAAAGTTCGTCGCTTATCGGGCACAACCAGAAGGAGTGTACCCCCTTCGCGCAAACATCGATATGAATGAACAATCGCTCGTATCGGATCACGCGTGTGCTCGACCACATGGGACGCAATGATAAAATCCAGAGATGAGGCGCCGACCCCTTCAAGACTAGAAAAATCCGTCATTATTGTAGGTATAACTAGGTCATCGGTCGGCTCGCCTGAATATATCTCTCGTATCTCCTCATAAGTATAGCGATCTCCATACAGCACATCGCAACTTAGGGGAACAGGAAAAGGACTCGCTAACGCCCCGATTTCCAACCCTACTCCAGCTAGTCTCGATGCAGCTATCTCGCGCATATCGCGGCTGCTGAGACCGCTCGGAGGGCTCTTATAGTCAGATAGACTCCAGCGCTTCGGAGCAATTTGGGCGGGCAGCAAGCAGTGCAATACTTCCTCGCCCACCGTCAGTACGTCTTCAGGCCAACGAAGCCCCGCATCAATAATCCAGTCGGCACTCATAACAAGGTGGCGTCTTCCTCTTCGGCAAAAGTACACTCGATCTCCGAAAACGGGTCCTTTTGAGCAAAAAAGTGAACCTTCCAGTTTGGGGGTCGAACAAATTGACATAGTGCCATCCCTTCAAGCTGTTGGCAGCGAAACCCAACCGGTATTGCCTGAAAACAAGCAATCGTCCTATCGACCGGCGGCAATTCATTCAGGCTATTTGCAAATGACAAGTAATAGAGCCGGCGAAAATAGTTCCTATCAGCTTTATGGCCACGAATGTGGCTCCACGCAAGAGTATGGATGGACCCGTCTGCGACATCGATACCTGACCGGAGTTTAGAATGAAGCGCTTTCTCATTGATTCTGCCATCATGGGCCTGGCACCTGCAGTTTCAGCACAGGAGGCCGTTGTTGGCGCTGATCATCCGGACGCGCTGTTTACCAGCAGCGACCCGAAATTGAACACCAACAAGCAGGCTGCCTACAACATTGTGAAGGTGCTGCTCGATGCCAATCATTGGGAGATGACGGACAAATGTCTGACCGCGCGCTTCTTTCAGCACAGTCCGAACGCCGTCTCCGGCCGCTGGGGCGTCATCGACTACTTTACCAAAGTCCTCGACAAGCAGCCGTCAGCCATTCCCGACAAGATGAAAAACGAAGATTGTCTCGGTAATCGCCGAAGGCGAAATCGTGACCGTGAGCTATCCCAGGTGGTACGGGACGCAAAAGACCCATCGATGTCTTACACCACGACCTGGTTCGACAGCTTGCGGTTCGTGGACGGCAATGCCGATGAGTATTGGGATCCGGCGACGAAACCCAATTAAGTCGCGCCGCCCGTTATTTTCTTCGGGAAACAGGCACGCGCGCATTAACCGAAGAGAATTCCAAAAAAATGCGCCAGACATCTAAGCCGGTCGTCCGGGAGAGCCACCGTCTTTCTCGCAAGCTTTGCGAGAGATGAACGTGCCAACATTGCAGACGATGATCTTGAAGATCTAATACAATCGCCTAACAATCGTTCATGGACCAAAATTTAATTAAAAAGTATCCCGCTCATGGAACCTCTATGCGGCCGATTTCCGCAAAATTACTTTGCGTGAGATCGCCGACATCGCCCCAACGGCCGCTCAGCTTTCCATTCCTTAGTCGCGAAATACCTAAACTCGAAGGCAGTGCGCTTCTCGCCGATGAAACGCGGATTGAAGCGGTCGACGGGCCCGGCGTCGGCAATGTTCATGTGTTCCTTCGTAAGAGCTTTTAACTTCTCATGTAATCCTCCACCAGACAGCCCTCTCGTCGAGTGTGCCGAAAGAACAACCTTGGCTCACTGATGGCGAAAAGCAGATAGCCTAGCAGCAGCGCGTCATCGCTTGCTTTTTTGCCATTTGCGTCACAGAATCAATTTTTCGCAAGGTTGGCATTTCTAAACAAAATTTTCATGAGGCCGTTTTGACCTTCCCCGAGCAACTCGATCATCTGCCCCCCACAAAACGCCGCGAGCTTTCTCGCATCGTGCAGATCATTTTTGAGGAGTTCGAGGACGCCCAGAAAACCAAGCTCTCCGAAAAAGGTCGCGCTGGACGGATTCTGAAGCTGATCCTGTTCGGCTCCTATGCCCGTGGTGACTGGGTGGAAGACCACAACAGCGGTTACCGCTCCGACTACGATCTGCTTGCCGTCGTCAACACCAACCGATTCGCTGAGGAGAGCGACGTCTGGCTGAAGATCGACGAACACTTGACACAAGAGTTTGCCGTTACCCGGCACCTCCAGACGCCGGCCAAAGTCATCGTTCATAGCCTCCCGGACGTAAATGATAAACTAGCCCGCGGCCTGCCCTTCTTTGTCGACATCGCCCGTGATGGGATCACGCTATACGAAGTCCCTGGGCATCCGCTAACCAAGCCAAAGCCACTGACGCCAGAGGCTCAGCGCCAAGAGGCGCGACGGCATTTCGAACAGTGGTTTCCAAATGCTAAAACGTTCTCAAAAGGCGCAAGCTTTTATCTCGGCGAAGGGGATCTAAAGCACGGCGCCTTTTTGGCGCACCAATCAGCAGAAAGCTTGTATCACTGTGTCCTTCTCGTCTTGACCCTGTATAGCCCGAAATCGCACCGCCTTGGCATGCTCAGAACCCATGCGGAGCGCATCGATCCACTCTTAATTGAGGCTTGGCCGCGCGACACAAAGTTTGCGACGAGATCCTTCACCCGTCTCGACCGTGCCTATGTCGATGCCCGCTATTCAGCCCACTATGAGATCACCAAGGAAGAGCTTGATTGGCTTGTCGACCGAATCAAGCAGCTTCAAGACATCGTCGCACAGATCTGCGCCGAAAGGCTTAAATGAAGGTCTGAACTTGAATTACGATTTGACGACTGTGCTCAGCATGTTGTCGGGCAGACTGAAGACATTCCGAATTACACTGCAAAACTGAATTCGGCGCCTGTCGCTGCCGCAAGCAGTCTACCCGCCCTCTGTTACACATGAGATTCAAGGACAGAGGAGATACGCCTCGCCGTTCAAGGTTTGGCGCTAATAAATCTCGCTAGCGGCCATACAGGCCTTGATCATGGGAGTTTTTGATCTGGTCAAATGGCAGATTGCCTCCTCGGCCGTCAAAGTCGTCAACCTTCCTGTTACCGTTGCGAGTGACATTGTCGTAACGGGCTCCCTGTTGTCCATTTGCTTTAGGACTTTGCTAAGCCTAGCTTAGGGCTCCGAAAGAACTTGGCCGGGCCGGCTGTGCGCTGGTCTCGCTCCATCGTGCTCCGCGCGGATTTACTCCGGACACTGTGGCCAATCATGGTGGACGATTTTCCTCAATCGTTCGTGAGTGGCATTCTGTGCCCGAAGTTTGGTGCGGAGCATTGGCGAGCTTTTGTCCGAAGCTCCTGTCCCACCTGCGGATTTTCAGAGCCGCAAACTCCAGATCGTATCGATCGCTGTCAGATCGGTGATGCATCGGTACAGATCGACATTCGAAGTATGCATTCGCCGAGGACCGCAGGTTCAGCTTTTCTTTCGCGATCGGCGCTTCCATTTTGCAGCTAAGGCCTCGACGTTTTTGCGGAGATTGGCGGCGTCGACATCGCCAGGATCGTAGTGCGCATCGCCCCACCATTCCACAAGTTCGTGGTGACGCTCATGGTTGGTGTCCGCAATGGCCTCGCGGAACTCTTCATAACCCCACGGACCGCCGACATCCTCCGGTGGACATCGTCCGACAACGTCAAGCAGGAAGGGATCGCCGAAGCCGGCGGTCGCCGGTAAAACCTTTTCGATTTTCACGGTGTGCGTCCAGCCGTCGCCGAAGTCATAGAGATACTTGAATGATTTCGCGCCGATATCTTCGATGGCAGCAAGAAGCGTTTCTTTGCGTGCATCGATGGGACCATCAAAGCCGCCATCAGGCACGCCGAACCCGATGTCACGGATCCTGAACTCATACAGATGGCTGTTGGTCCAGCCGAAAGCCTCTTGAAGAACCTCATGAAGCCGGTCAAGCCGAATGCGGAATGGGACGACAACGCGCCGCATCACCAAGGGATCAACGTCATCGAGCGTGATCTTTAAGCGAACGAGAGGACCTGCCATCAGGCCGCCTGCCTCAGTGGCGATGTTGTGGTTTCCCGCCAATTCCAGGGGAGAAGCTCATCAAGACGGCTGACTGGATGGTCGGCGATGCGGGCAAGGACATCGGCAAGCCAGGCCTGTGGGTCAATGCGATTCATTTTCGCGGTGACGATCAGGCTGTACATGGCCGCCGCCCGCTGGCCCCCTCGATCGGAACCGGCAAATAGCCAGGCTTTCCGACCGAGCGCCACACCGCGCAGAGATCGCTCCGCACAATTGTTCGACAGGCAAATGCGCCCGTCGTCGAGGAAACGAATGAAGGATTCCCAGCGGTTCAGCATGTAGTCAAACGCCTTTGCCAAGTCATTGTCGCGCGACAACCTGGCGCGGTGTTCGCGTATCCATATCTCCATGTCGTCGATCAGCGGTTTTGACAACTGCTGGCGGATTGCTTTTCTCTCATCGGCCGTACGGCCATTGATATGGCGCTCGATTTCGAACAGTGCGTCGATCCGCTGCACCATGTTCAAGGCGACCGGCGAGATGACGGCGGCATTTTTACCCTGCGCTTTTCGGCGCGCGTTGGCCTCCAAATCGGCTTGCGCAAAGAATGGTCGCCTCGCATGCGCCCAACACGCCGCCTCATGAATCGGGCCCGGACTTCGATCAGGAAGATAGAGCTGGCCATAGCCCGTATAGGCATCCGCCTGAAGGATGCCGCTATAATTGGCCAGATGCGCCTGTGGATGTTCGCCGGCCCGGTCCCGGGAATAATAGAACATCGCCGACGGAGGCGCCGTTCCGCCAAACGGAGCATCGTCCTTGACGTAGCTCCATATCCGACCGGTGACGGTCTTGCCGAGAGCGAGAACCGGCACGGTCGTATCATCACCGTGGATCCGTTCAGACGCGAACGTATGGCTTTCAATCCGCCTCACAAGCGGGGCAAGGACCTGGCAGCACGCGCCAATCGCGTCTGCTGCTGTCGACAGACTGACTGGCACACCTTCCAGGGCAAAACGTTCGACCTGGCGATTGAGGGGAATGTGCTGGCCGAACTTGTCGCAGAGCATCATCGCCAAAAGGCTCGGACCCGCCCATCCTCTCGGTATGACATGGAAGGGTGCAGGTGCCTGACTGATCTTCTCGCAGTCACGGCAGGTGAACTTTTCCCGCACCGTCTGAATGACCTTCCAGCTACGCGGTACGCTCTCCATCGTTTCGGTGATGTCTTCGCCGAGCTTGCGAAGCCGTTCACCGCCACAGCAGCTGCAGGCAACCGGACCAGGCACCACGACACGCTCACGCGGAAGATGTTCCGGGAAAGGCTTCTTGACGGGCCGCTTGCGCGTAAAGCCGGTGACCGCAATCGCAGCAGCTGCAGCAACGGCCATTTCGGCGGCAAGCTCATCTTCAGTCGCCGCCGCTTCGGCGTCCTCAAGCATCAGCTCCATCTGCGCGATCAGCCGCGCTGTCCGTTCCGACTTCTGACCGCGCAGTTCCCGTTGCAGCTTTTCGATATAGACTTTCTGGCGAAGAATGATGGCCTGATCGTCGGCCTCCTTGGCCTTGGCAACAGCCAATTCGGCCAAAGCAGTAGCCCGTTCCGACCGCGCAATCGCTAGCTCTGCTTCCAGGGCTGCAGCATGATCACGGTGATTTCCCGAGCCGGTTTCCATGCTCGAAGTGAATCACAAAACCACTGATTTGTATAGCTTTTCTTGGTGCTGCCGCACGCAATCCCGCCAAAAAAACGCTATCCCGCGCTCGTCGGGCGCCATGTCTGCTGCGGGTTTCGCCAGTCAATTCCCTCAAGCAGATAGGACATCTGGCCAGCCGTCAGCGCAATCGCTCCACCCTCCGTCGCCGGCCAAATGAAACGGCCGCGCTCAAGCCGCTTTGCGTATAGCGAAAGGCCAATTCCGTCATGCCAAAGAGCCTTGATCAGCCGGCCACTTTTCCCCCGGAAGACAAAAACGTCCCCCTTGAACGGATCACGGCCCAGACCTTCCTGCACGATCAGAGCAAGACCCTGCATCCCTTTGCGCATATCGCAATGGCCGCTCGCAATCCAAACACGCACGCTCGAACTGATCGGGATCATTTGAGCGCTCGCATTACTGCTGCGGCAAGATCACAAGGTGCCCCGGACGAAATCCTCACCTTGGTACCGTTCGCAAAGTCCACAGCGATCGTCGCCGCAACGACATCGCCACCGCCCGCGGCACCCACGACCGTCGCGGGCACGAAGGCAGGACCATCCGTCACCGCAGCCGACAGCGCCTGGCGGCGCCACGTGTAGAGCAGCCCCGTCGAAACATCAAAACGACGCGCTACCTCCGACACATTTGCACCCGGCGCGAATGCTGCCTCCAGAATTTCCAGCCGATCAGCCGGTGACCAACGACGACGCCGTTCTTGACCCGTCAGCAAAATGGCCTGTGCCATAGTTCCTCATTGCGCTCTTAATTCCACTCTCAAGAGCGCAAAATCACGATATCGCAAAAAACTCGCAAGGCGGTCCACGCCGTAGGGATACCATTCGAACCAGTTTATTTCGACAGATCCGATTTGGCCCGTTTCAACACCCCAGACGGTCCTATGCCGTTCTCTATACGGCTAGAAAAATCGAGGGAGCCTTTGCAGAAACATTCCTCCGGACGCCTCGCAACACCCTCATCGATATCGGGCTTCTCGAAAGAAAACCTATTAGAAGGCTTGTCCGCGACCGAGGGCGCCCTTGATCACCTGACTGTCGGGGACTTGCAGTGGCTGGTGAGACTGCGCGGAGGTTCCCATTCTGGCCTGCACTATCGCGAGGCGCAGGCATGGACCTGGCTGGTTGCGGCGATCGAGACCTGTTCTAGTTCGAAAAGCTGGCATATATCCCCTCCTTCGCCGCGTGACTGGGCAAGGGGAAGCTCTCGGGTCCGATTGGCCGACGGAAAGCAAGGGAGCCCGCTCCGCTTGTTAAGCGGGCTGCAGAGCTCGCGGCGAACTCAGCAGGGTCGAGCGCGCCTTCACGTTCTCTGGTCCTCCCATTGCGCTGGCCTCGCCTTCACTGCCGAAACGGCTTGGCCATGTTCCCACAGATGCCCCGCAGATATCAGCGGCGGCTCGATTGCCCCCGCTTAAATCGAACCAATGCATTAGGACTTTCGGTGCCCCTACCGCAGCATTGTCTGACGGCGCTCTTGCAAAGACGTCGCTTTATGACATATAGTCACCATGGTCATAATAGTTATAGGCGGAATAATGCGCGCATCAACGCACAATGATATGAGCTGGACGGTTGCGGGAGCAAAGGCGAGACTCTCGGAGGTGATGGAGCGCGCGCAGGCAGCGCCTCAGACCATTACCCGCAACGGGAAGCCGAGCGTGGTGGTCGTCTCTGCCGAGGAGTGGGAGAAGAAGACCGCGCGTAGGGGATCGCTTGCGGAATTTCTATTGGCATCGCCTCTGCGTGGCGCCGATATGGACATTGAGCGACTAAGCGACGAGCCGCGCGACTTGTCCCTATGAGACTGCTCCTCGACACCAATGTTCTGTCCGAAGTTACAAAACCTCGCCCGGCTGAATGTGTCTTGAATTGGCTTCACGGGCTTGACGAGGATCGCACATTCATCAGCATAGTCTCGATTGCCGAAATCCGCCGCGGCGTTGCGCTGATGGACATTGGGCGAAAGCGCGACGCCTTGGACACGTGGCTTACGCATGATCTGCCACAACGTTTTGACAACAGGATTATTCCGGTCGAAGCGCATCTTGCCTTGGCTTGGGGTGACCTCATGGCTCTCGCCAAGCGAAGCGGGCGGGGACTGGCATCCATGGACGGTCTGATCGCTGCCACCGCCGTCGCTCGCGATTTGACGCTTGCGACACGCAATACAAAGGATTTCGAAGGCTTCGGAATAGACCTCGTTGACCCATGGGAGGTCTGACTTGGCCTACGCATGGGCTCTAACAGGTTGCGGAAAAAGGCCCTTGCTGTGAGCGGACTGGCGTGATTCCATGCCTGGGTGATTGATTGGCGGGAGCAGAACATGCGCGGCAGTGATGACCAGACGGCGGGTCTGTTTTCTTATGTAAGCTGCGAAGCCCGCGTTCCGGCAAACCATCCGCTGCGGCCGATACGTGCCATCGTAGACGAGGCGCTGGAAGTTCTGTCCCCGGATTTCGAGGGGATGTATTCAGCGATCGGCCGGCCGTCGATCCCGCCGGAGAAGCTGCTGCGCGCTCTGTTGTTGCAGGCCTTCTACACGATCCGCTCTGAGCGTCAGCTCATGGAGCAGATGGACTACAATCTGCTGTTCCGCTGGTTCGTGGGCTTGTCGATGGACGCGCCGATCTGGGACGTCACCGTGTTCACCAAGAACCGTGAGCGGCTCTTGGCTGGCGACATCGCCGCCAAGTTTCTAGCCGCTTTGCTAAGCCAGCCGCGGGTTAAGGCATTGCTGTCAGACGACCACTTCTCGGTGGACGGCACCTTGATCGAAGCCTGGGCCAGCATGAAGAGCTTCAAACCCAGGGACGGCGCAGATGGTAGCGACACTGACGACAGCGGCTCTGGCGCTGAAGGGAAACAGCCGCCAAAGGCCGCAGGCCGCAACTCTGAGCGTGATTTCCACGGTGAGAAGCGCAGCAACGCAACCCATGCGTCGACCACTGACCCGGATGCCAGGCTTTACAAGAAGGCCCGTGGCCAGGCGGCCAAGCTTTGCCACATGGGTCACGTCATAATGGAAAACCGCAACGGCCTGGTTGTCGACGCCACGCTGACCCATGCGAGTGGAACCGCAGAGCGCGAGGCAGCTCTGGATATGGTGGGTCGCATGGATGGTCGTCACCGCATCACATTGGCTGCAGACAAAGCCTACGATACTGCCGACTTCGTCGAAGCCTTGCGGGACGCAAAGGTGACGCCACACGTCGCCCAGAACACGACGAACCGACGCTCGGCAATTGATGGTCGGACCACCCATCATCCCGGCTACGGTGTCAGTCAGCGCATTCGCAAGCGCATCGAAGAAGTGTTTGGCTGGGCCAAGACCAGCGGCGGAATGCGCAAGACCCGGCATCGCGGAAATGATCGCGTCGGCTGGATGTTCACCCTGACAGCCACCGCCTATAATCTGGTGAGAATTCCAAAGCTGCTGGCGACGGCATAATCGCGTCCAGAATCCGCCGAACCAGGCGGATGGCGACAAAATGGGCCGACAAGGCCTCTGAAAAAGCTTCATCACGGCCTGTCTTCGAGCTGTCTAGCCAGGATCGGCGGAAAAATGGGGGATATTTCCGCGACCTGCTAAAGGATAGTGCGGATGCTCTCCTACCGCTTGCTGAAGAACTACGCCGGCATCCTGTTGATCGGCGACTACACGTCCCTGACCTGGCTGCATGCAGTCGTTCACGATGTAAACGATCGCTCGCCTCTTGTGAAAGACAAGGAAGGCTCCTTCCTCGGGTTGGCGTATGATGTTCGAAAAGCCTATGAGCGGCAGCGCGAAATTATTCAACTACCCAAACACTCTGAGGAAGGCGGCGTCCGCTATGGTGTCCAGATCCTTTGGCCCATTCTTATGTTGCAGCAGAGGCTGCTGAGGCAATCTCTCGCGTTTCTCGACCACACGGCCAAGACACAAGCCATCGCTTATGCCTTGGAGGCGGTCATCGAGGATGGATTGCGCGAGGATTTTGGAGCGCAGGCTGGGCTTATCATCGATCTTTGGCAGCGCCTCGACCCAGCTCAGCCTGAAGTGTTCGACATGATGGACAGTCGCTGAGGTCTTTATTGCTCATGGACGAAAACGCAAAGGAAGGCCGGCTTTGCGCAACTTTTGTCCAGTTTCGACCCGATGTATGAGCGCTTTTACCCTATGCGACTGAAGAACGGCGATAAAAACCTGATCTCTCCAGCGGTATTCGCGGCCTGGGAAAATGCAGAGTGGCCTGATCCTCGCTGGTAGAACGCCGGCGTTTCATCGGCGGTCCGAAAGGATAGGTCCCCTCGCCCCGATTGCGGGTGGAACCGTGAGGTGAGATCTCAGAACCGGAATTATTAAGGTAGCGCTTCAATTGAAAGCGACAGCTGAAAGCCACAGCCGGACTTGGCAACCGAGCAGTCGCCTCTCATCGATTGGCATCTCATTCCGATGACTTCGTGCAGGCGATACCGGACGAACCATGGCACGACAAAGCATGAAATCAATCATCCCGTTTGACGGCTAGCGACCTGGGATGGCGGTTGCACTTCGCCCGTTCAAGGACCGAGGGCGTTGACCGGTTCGCCCATGGACCCGTGGACGTGAGATGGGCATCGATTTTCAAGATGCACTACCCCATCGTTTCAGGCCACCTTCTGCCGACGCCTCTGCCCAAGACCACTCTCCTTGGCCAAACGTGAATGTGCCTCCGCGTAGGCCGGGGCGACCATGGGATAGTTGCTCGAAAGCTCCCGTTTCTCGCGATATTCTTCCGGTAGAAGCGAGTAATTGGTCCTTAGATGGCGCTTCAGAGACTTGAAGGCAAGCCAACATTCCAGGCACGTCAATTTGTCGTCCTGGATGGACTTTCGGACGGAAATGACTGGCTTCTGCTTTTCGGCAACCACTTCAGCGGCGGGCGGCAGGGAGCTCGACGTCAAAGCCGCGTGCACCTCGGCGATGAGGGACCCCAAATCGCTCACGGACACGACATGGTTGCCGATACGATATCCGAGGTCAATTCAACGAGTAAGTCCTCCCTTGGAGCGATTGCTGGAGTCTCCATCCGTCCGATCTCTTTTCCAATATCGCCGTATTGTCAGGCGCGAAGCGAACCCGCTTCCAGCCCATTCCGTCGACCAAAGCCACGAGCCGGCATGATTGAACTGGACCTGGCTGTGTCCGATGCGATGCGCAGTCGCTGGAACGCTCGGCGTCTGGCTCCATCGCCTCAGTCACGGCCCGTTCCTTGAATTAATCGGACCAACGACGCCGAAACTGCCGCGGAACGACTTCAGGCCGGTCCCTAGCGGCCTCGATCCCAAGGAGTTTCTGGCCCGAGAGCTAGGCGCAGACTTAGAAGCTCACAGATTGTGAAGTGTCTATCCGCAATACATATAAACGCTCTACCGATGCCAGATAAAGTCCGCTTGCCGCTTATGTTGATCCCAATGAAAGCTTTGCTATGAGGGTTGTCCGAGCAACCTTCGCGAGACCCAGGGTGGCCATGCCATCCCTGGCAGGGAGACGGACATGTGGACTTGCCGTGGACTGTGGTATCGGCAGGCGGGACAGGGCAATTCGCAAACAACGGTAGGAGCAGGGTCGTGGAGTTCTGGAGTGCAGTGGTCGTGCTGGCCTATTTTCTGGCGGGGATCACCCGTATCAATAATGATATGCGGAGCGGTCGGCTCAGCGCGCCAGGTTACGATCGCAATCGGACAACGGGGATAGCCGTGGTGGGAGTATTTATATGGCCCCTCTATCGGCGCCTTGCCGGGATCGTTTTCTCGATGATCATTGCAATCTTGGTCACGGCGCTGCTGATGTGGTGTGTCTCCGTGTTTGCGGGACTGGTATGGCAGGTAACAATTGTAGCCGTGATCTATGGACTCTTGCTGCTCTCCAATCTCGCGACGATCAGAGGGTAACGTTGACGCAGGTCTGGAGCTACCATGCCAGAAGGGGGGTCTTTTTTCAGTCCATGTTAGAACGGAGTCGGCGGGATCCGTACTTTCCCGAGCGCCTCTTTATATTGCCAAGCACGCAACTCTTACGCTCGGACTCCAAATCCTACTATGGACGCATGAAGTGATCCGCCCGGTCGTTAGGATCTGCCAGCAGGGCACTCTCGCGCTCGATGCCGGCGACAAGCTTGCCGATGCGTTCGCGGCCAATAGACCAAGCGTTGGCACTGCTCAATGTAATCCGCCGTAAGGGTATCTAAGTAGCCATGGAATGATCTGCCACACGGTCCTCTGGCCGAGTATGCCGAAGGAACAGCGTGAGCTCACTGGAGGAGAAGAGCGGATGGCACAGCCTAATACCAGGCGTCAGCACTTGCTTTTTTGCCGCTTGCGTCACAGAATCGATCACACGTTGCGCAATGTTGGCATTTCCAAAGAATATTTCCTGAGGCCATTTTTTTGATCTTCCCCGAGCAACTTGATCATCTGCCCGACAGAAAACGCCGCGAGCTGTCTCAGGTCGTGAAGATCATATTTGAGGAGTTCGAGGACGCCCAGAAGACCAAGCTTTCCGAAAAAGCTCGGGCTGGACGGATCCTGAAGCTGATCCTGTTTGGCTCCTATGCCCGTGGTGACTGGGTGGAAGATCACGACAGTGGTTATCGCTCCGACTACGACCTTCTGGCCATCGTCAACACCAACAGATTTGCTGAGGAAAACGAGGTCTGGCTTAAGATAGACGAATACCTCACACAGGAATTCACCGTTACACAGCGCCTCCAGACTCCGGCTAAAGTCATCGTTCATAGCTTGCCGGACGTGAATGATAAACTTGCCCGTGGCCTGCCCTTCTTTGTCGACATCGCCCGTGATGGCATCATGCTATACGAAGCCCCGGGGCATCCGCTAACCGAGCCCAAGCCACTGACGCCGGAGGCCGAGCAGCAAGAGGCGCAACAACATTTCGATCAGTGGTTTCCGTTAGCAGTCGATGCATTCGCTTTCGCGGAATTTGGAATTTCAAGCCAAAGATGGCGCGATGCCGCGTTCATGCTGCACCAAGCATCTGAACGGCTTTACCATTGCGT
This sequence comes from Rhizobium rhododendri, assembly GCF_007000325.2. GTDB lineage: Bacteria > Pseudomonadota > Alphaproteobacteria > Rhizobiales > Rhizobiaceae > Rhizobium > Rhizobium rhododendri. Next base: position 1,162,788 of record NZ_CP117268.1, read on the forward strand.
CCTTCTCGTCCTGACCCTCTACAGCCCGAAATCGCACCGCCTTGGCATGCTCAGAACCCATGCGGAGCGCATCGATCCACGCCTAATTGAGGCTTGGCCTCGCGACACAAAGTTTGCAACGCGATCCTTCACCCGCCTCGACCGTGCCTATGTTGATGCCCGATATTCAGCGCACTATGAGATCACCAAAGAAGAGCTTGATTGGCTTGTCGGCCGGATCAAGCAGCTTCAGGAGATCGTCGCACAGATCTGCGCCGAAAGGCTTAAGTGAGGGTCTGAACTTGAATTACGATTTGACGGCTCTAGGCAGCGTGTTGTCGGGCAGACAGAAAACATTCCGAATTACACTGCAAAACTGAGTCCCGCACCTGTCGCTGCCGCGGACCTTCCTGTCACCGTTTTGAGTTATATTGTCGAAACGGGCTCACGGTTGTCCATTTGCTTTAGGACTTCGCTATGCCTGGCTTGGGGCTCCCAAAGAAACCTGGCCGCGCCGGCTGTGCGCTGGTCGAGCTCCATCGTGCTCCACGCTGATTTGCTCGGGACACTATGGCCAACGCTGGTGGACGATTTTTACACCATCGTTCTTCAGTGGCGTTCTGTGCCCGAAGTTTGGCGCGCAAGATTGGCGAGCTGGTTGACCGAAGCTTGGCAGATACGGGCAATTCGATGCATCATCATTTGACCGAGTTGTCCAGGTTGGCAAAGTTGCCTGCCTCTCCCATCTTGTGATCAGGAGATGATGAAATGGTCCAGAGAGCACCCCCGCGCAGGCGCAATAAACCCGACGCCGGCCCAGACGGCATGATGACGATGTTTGTGCTGAAAACTAATCCTTTCGCTGGTGTCGACGGTTTTTCGCTGCCCTCCGGTGCACGGGTGGCAGTGGTCACGTCGAAGCCTGCGGCTGCCAGATCGGTCGCGCGCCGCCTGGCCGAGCGCATCCAGAGCGATGGATTCCTCGTTCGCATGGCCCAAGCGGAAACTGGTAACCAGGAAACACCGCGAACAGATGCAAAATCTGAGATCGACAGAGACGCTTTCAAGCCTGACGCTCGTAGCAAGGCAATCCTTCAGGGCATCCGCATCGCGCAGTCCGATCTGAAAGCCGCTGGCGGAGCCTATGACCTTGACGAAGTTCAGGCGCTTCTCAACGGCATCACGCGCCAGGCGGTGGACAAGAGGGTTCAGGAAGGCAGCTTACTGGCGGTGCCGGGACCCAGCAACCGGCGCCGCTATCCCACCTTGCAATTTGATCGGTCTGGGGTCTTGATCGACGGTCTGAAGGAAGTTCAAGCGGTATTGCCGGTCGAAAGCTCTTGGGGCGTGTTGAACTTTCTGGCAAGGGAAGACGACAGGCTGAGCGGAAGACGACCGATCGACGTATTGCGTGAAGGCAACATCGCCCTCGTCGTCGATGCGGCGCGCAGATTTGGAGAACAGGGCGCTTGAGCCCTCCTCTGCCACCTGCGGATTTTCAGAGCCGCAAACTCCAGATCGTATCGATCGCTGTCAGATCGGAGATGCATCGGTTCTACACATCGACATTCGAACCAGTTTATTTCGATAGATCCGATTTGGGCTGTTTTAACGCCCCAGACGGATCCTATGGCGTTCTTTACACGGCTAAAAAGATCGAGGGTGCCTTTGCCAAGACATTTCTCCGGACGCCTGGCAACACGCTGATCGACATCGGGTTTCTCAAAAGAAAAGCTATGTGCGTCTGTCCGCGACACGGGACCTGCGCATGGTCAATCTCACCGGTCAGGGACTTGCTGTAGCCGGTGCAACCGCGGAGGTTCCCCATTCGGGCCTGCCCTATCTGGCGCCGCAGGCATGGTCCCGGGCGATATTCGATCACGGTGAAAATGTCGACGGTATCGCTTATCACGCACGTCACGACGATACGCAGGTGTGCTATGCGATATTCGACCGCGCCGGCCTGGCGCTCAGCGAGACGGCGCGCGAACTCCATCTCGATGCGGACTGGTTTTGGCGTATTGCGGAGGAATATGGCTCGGGACTCTCGCCTTAGATGGCACCGCTGACACGATGCCGGCGACAAGCTTGCCGACGCGTTCGCGGCCAATAACCTAATGGCACTTGCCAAGCGAAGCGGCCGGGGACTTGCATCCATGGACGGTCTGATCGCAGCCACCGCCGTGGCTCGGAATTTGACGCTTGCGACACGCAATACAAAGGATTTCGAAGGCTTCGCAATAGACATCGTGGACCCATGGGCGACCTGACTGGGCCTCCGCATGGGTTTTGAAAGGATACTGCGGATGCTTTCCTACCGCTTGCTCAAAGAACCACGCCGGCATCCTGTTGATCGGGGACTACACGTCCCTCACCTGGCTGCATGAAGTCGTTCACGATGTGAACGATCGCTCGCCCCTTGTGAATGACAAGGAAGGCTCCTTCCTCGGGTTGGCGTATGATGTGCGGAAAGCATATGTGCGGCAGCGCGAAATTCTTCAACCACCAAAACATTTGGAGGAAATCGGCGTCCGCTATGGTGTCCAGATCCTTTGGCCTGTTCTTATGTTGCAGCAGCGGCTGCTGAGGCAATCTCTCGCGTTGCTCGATCATAAGGCCAAGACACAAGCCATCGCTTATGCCTTGGAGGCGGTCATCGAAGAGGGATTGCGCGCGGATTTTGGAGCGCAGGCGGGGCTTAACATCGATCTTTAGCAGCGCCTCGACCCCGCTCAGCCTGAAGTGTTCGACATGATGGACAGTCGAGGAGGTCTCTATTGCTCATGGACGAAAACGCAAAGGAAGTCCGGCTTTGCGCAACTTCTCGCAAGTTTCGACCCGTTGCATGAGCGCTTTTACCCCATGCGCTTGAATAACGGCGATAAAAACCTGATCTCTCCAGCGGAATTCGCCGTCTGGGAAAATGCAGAGTGGCCTGATCCGCGCTGGTAGAACGCCGACATTTCATTGGGGGTCCAAGCGGATAGGTCCCCTCCCTTGATTGAGGGTGAAACCGTAAGGTGAGGTCTCGGAAGTGCGATTTAGAATTGCGCTTTAGATGGAAATCGATAGCTGAAAGCACCAGCCGGACTTGGAAACGGGACGAGCAATCGAATGTCCTCGATTGGCCCTCCAGTTCCAAGGGACTGATGCAGGCAACTCCGGACGGGCCATGGCCCGACACAAGCGTCAAATCACCGATCCTGTTGGAGGGCTTGCGACCGGGCGGCGGTCACGCTTCGACCGTTCAAGGACCGAGGGCGTGGACCGCGTCGCCAACGAAAGGGCAAACGCTTGAACCCGGGAACAGAAGATGGGCATCGATTTTCAAAGACGCCCTACCCCATCGTATCAGGCCACCTTCTGTCGACGTCTCTGCCCAAGACCACTTTCCTTGGCCAAACGCGAACGTGCGTCTGCATAAGCCGGTGCAACCATGGGATATTCGCTCGAAAGCTCCCATTTCTCGCGATATTCATCGGGTTGAAGGGAGTGACTGGTCATCAAATGGCGCTTCAGCGACTTGAAGCTAAGCCCACATTCCAGGCACGTCAATTGATCGTCCTGGAGAGATTTGCGGACCGAAATGGCCGGCTTCTGCTTTTCGGCAGCCACTTCAGCGGGAGGTATCGAGCTCGAAAACAAAGCCGCGTGGACGTCGGCGATGAGGGAGCCCAAATCGCTCATAGGAACGACATGATTACTCACGTAGGCCGATACGATGTCTGAGGTCAATTCAACGAGTAAGTCCTCGCTGGCAGCGTTTGCTAGATTTTCCATCCGTCCGATCTCTATTTTCAATATCGCCGCTTTGATCAGCCAGCGAAATAAAAGTATGTGTAGTCTCTTTCATATAAACAACAGAAACGCAACTTTGATAGTGGAGGAAATTAGGTTTAATAGCCCTGTTCGAGATGGTAACGGGCTTCGGAGAAAGTATACTTGGCTCCAAATCCGCGCTGATGTTGCACCGCGCCGCCGTTACATACCTTTGCGTGCCGTGCCGTGCCATTCGCCGGCAATGCCGACAGCTCCGGGCCTATGGGGTTTGCGATCTACAAGATCAGCACGTTTGCTTCATTACCCACCATCGCGTCGCGAATTATTCGATGTACGCTGCCTATTGAGCCTGACCGTCCGACGATATCCTTCGACGGTCACTCCCTGCGCGACCTACGTCGTCCGGCTCGACGTTGAAGAACAGAGACGCCGATGAAGGCAAAGGCAGCGGGCAAGCAAGCAAGGGCTCGACGGGTCCGGCGGCACCTGCATGTCACCTGCATGTCACCTGGAGATGCCTTCGGCGGCCGTCCGGTCGCGCGACGCTGTTCTGGCGACCGATCGTGATAGGGTACGACCCACATCTGATCTGAAGATCCTTAATCGGAGTTTCCCATGCGCCGCATCTTCATCACCGGTTCTTCTGATGGCCTCGGCCTTGCTGCTGCCAGTTCGCTCCTGGAACAAGGCCACGAGGTCGTCCTTCACGCCCGGACCAGGGAAAGGGCCTCCACATTGGGATGCATCGCATCCCGTGCATTGGCTGTCGTCATCGGCGATCTCACGAGCGCAGTCGAGACCCGCAAACTTGCCGATCAGGTGAACGCGATCGGCCGAATGGATGCGGTCATTCACAATGCTGGGGTCTATGCCGAACCCCAGCGTGGCAATACCCCCGAAGGTCATGCACGGACGCTGGCCATCAACACGCTGGCACCCTATATTCTGACAGCCCTCATCGATCGCCCGGACCGTCTGGTCTATCTCAGCAGCGGGCTGCACCAAGGTGGTGGGGGCTCTCTTGAGGACATCGATTGGACGGCAAGACAGTGGAGTCCATCTCAAGCCTACGCGGAAACCAAACTGCACATCGCCGCATTGGCCGCAGCGATCGGCCGCCACTGGCCGCAGGTGTTGAGCAATTCCGTCGATCCGGGCTGGGTGGCAACCAAAATGGGTGGAGCCGGAGCACCAGGCAACCTCAAGACCGGGCAGGAAACCCAAAGCTGGCTTGCGGCGAGCGATGATTCATCCGCCAAGGTCAGCGGCTTCTACTGGCATCATCGCCAGCAACGACAGCCGAGTGCCGAGGTAACCGACATAGGCTTTCAAGACCAGCTGGTTGCCAAGTTGGAAGAACTGACCGGTGTGGGCCTCTTCGGGTAGCACATTGAGAAGCGCTCGATGACGACACCGATCGGGTTGATCGGGCAGCGGGTGGGCCAGCCGACATTGCCGAGACTGTGTAATTCTGCCGCGACATTGGTCTTCGACATCGTTCACACCAGATTGTCTCTCGCTGTCGAACGTCTCGGGACAAGAGCTATCGGACGTCTGTAATTGGAACCAAGCTTTGCCATGCCGGTTTTGTGCAGACCGGAAACCGAGAACCAGACATGAATCCCCAGCCTGACAACATACTCGTCGCGACACGAACCGCCTTCAGCCAACTCGCTGCGCTCGCGGTGCAATACTCCTTCTCAATCGTCGGTGCCATCGTCCTGCTGGTGATCGGCTGGATCCTTTCGGGAGTGATCAGCCGATGGGTCTACAAGGGAATGTCGCGCATCCATGGCATTGACGAGACCCTGGCCCGCTTCTTCCAGAGCGTCGTCCACTACGGACTGCTGGTGCTCGTCTTCGTGGCCGTCCTCGGTCAGTTCGGCGTCCAGACGACTTCGCTCCTTGCCGCCTTGGGCGCTGCGGGCCTGGCGATTGGCCTTGCCCTGCAGGGCACCCTTCAGAATATCGCGGCCGGAATTATGCTTCTCGTTCTCCGCCCTCTCCGGGTCGGCGAATACATCGAAACAGGCAGCGTCAAAGGCTTCATCGTCGAGATCGGGCTGTTTGCAACCGAGATGAAAACGGTCGACGGTCTGTACCTGATGGCCCCGAACTCGACGCTGTGGAATACGCCGATCACCAACCACAGCAGAGAACGCGAGCGCCGCCAGGAGCTTTCGGTGGCGATCGGCAACGATGTGGATGCCGCAGCGGTCAAACGGACCATCATCGGCATCGTGACCTCAGACAAACGCGTCAAAGCGAACCCGCCTCCCCGTGTCTTCTCGGATGACCTTACCGCCGACAAGACCGTCTTGACGCTCCAGTACTGGGCGACGACATCACAGTGGTCGGAAACCCGTCACGACATGATCGATGCATTGAAGGACGGACTGAAGGCGCAAGGGATTGCCATTCGATAAGGACGACGCCGTATTGGCCCCTCCCGGACATGCGAAATGTTGGACTCGCGCGGGTAAGTGGCCTTTTTAGCGAGGGACAGACGCGCCTATATCGACGGCATGGGCACCTCACCGTCTCAACGGTCAAGGAAGCGGAGACGTCGCGTAGTTTGGGGCTTGACGCTCCATTCTGCATTGAGATCTCCGCCCACCACTAGGATCGCGATCGAAGGTGAAGCTATACACTTCAGCACCTGAGGTAGGACAGGGATCTAAGAGACAGCGCGTGCTCGATGGCGCTCTGGATCATTCGCACGCATCCGAACGACCCTCAAATGACACGGCCGCCTATCAACCGACGAGATGGGTGTAGTCCTCAACGCCCTCGCTTCCTGACGTCATGGCCTTCTGTCGGTCATCCACCTCTGGGCGTAAAACCAACCCCCGAAACCGAAGGCCCGACCGATTTTCTTCAATGTCTCCAGTGTGGGATTAGCAGTTCCTGCTTCCAGTTATGCAATTTGGCGTCTAGATAGCCCAAGTGCCTTGGCAAACTCCTCCTGCGTCATCCCGATCCCTTTCCGGATCTCCGCCACGGCGCCGGGCAGCCGCAGATCCCCTGATCGAGCCCGTTCCGCCAGTGTTCGCCGGTTTTGCAGAACCTCCTCTTTCGTCGGCTTTCTCCATCGGGCCATGAGTTGTCCTTTGCAATCAGTCGCAGCCGCAAGGGTGCCGTCTGCGATCCCAATGCAGTGCTCGATCGTATAGTCCCGAATGTCCGGCACCGGCCCATATCCTTCGCCACGGCCGGAGCCAGGTGCAGGTGTCTGGCAAACGCGCCAAGCCTGGCTGCCAGTGCTTTCTGCTCGACAAATCAGGCATCAGTTTGCCGTCCAAGAGTGCCATAGTCACGGCGTAATATTACCGGGCATCAAAGTGGGTTTCCAGCGTTAAGCACGTCTATTGACCCTTTCAATGGTGCAGATGATGCAACTTATCACGATATTCAACCCCTCAAAGTGGGTTGAATAACTGCCATTGGTAAAGCGAGCTTTGGACATGCTTGCGTTCTCTTCTCACCCGATTGACCATCGACCGGACGCGTAACGCATGACCCGCCAACGAGCAGCTTCAGGGACCGACGGCACTCGCACTCCAAGGCCCTTATCGGGGATGTACAGACCAGATGCAGCGGTCAGGGCGTTGATCCTCGACTGGCCGACGCCATAAACGCTGCAGTCCTTTGAGCCGGGCTACACCTCAATATTTAAATTATGTCGGCGGAGATGCTTGGCGCTGTTGAGTTAAATGCTCAGGGACACGAGTTTGGCACGGTCTGCGATCAAAGCCGCTACGCGATTTAACGACACAGGGTCTGCGGCAAGTGGGGACATATCTTCCAATAACCGGGGGATCGCGTCCCCTGTGGCATCAGTCAGTTCTTTCACCCGACGGCGCACTAAAGGTAAGCTGACACCTGTCTCCTTCGAGAAAGCCTGCCAGCCATCAGCGCCCATGTCAGCAAGCGTCGCGCGTTTGCCGATCCGCATAGCCAATTTCGGGGAAAGATCTGGATAGGCCACGGTGGAAAGCAGGTCGTACAGCGGAGCCATCCTAGGTCCAGAATGGTCATAGAGGATCGAGAAATTCTTACCGTGAGCATCCGCATTTCCGATGACGAGATTGAAAATCGCAGCGTCCAAAAGCTTAGCGATGTCCGTGCCCGGCCGCGCAGAGACCCGACGCAACAGCTCGAAGCAATCCTTGAAGGTCGGCCCCCCCTCGCTTGCATACTTTGTTTCAGGTGGCACACCCAGCGCTTGGCAGAAGTCTTCCTGATGGATGCGGAGAACCACACCGTCGCCATCGTGGTGGCGATCGTATCTTTTGACCAAAAGGAAAGGGCGACCATTCGCGGACCTCGGGTCGACGGGAGCAACGTCGAGCCCGATTGCGGCAGCAAGCCTCATCGCGAAGGCTTCATTCTCGGTCGTCCCTGGAAAGCGCGCAATCGGTGGCTTCAAGATGTGCGTCGTCGCCTGGCCTGGTAAGGGAAGTGCGACTTGGCCATCGATTAGAACAACTGGAGCTTTTGATTGGGCGCCCGCGAGCGATAGCCTCAAGCCTTCCTGGCCGGCCAAGAGCGGCCTCGTCGGAAGTGCGTCCAGTATCCGGACGATTCCGACCTCATCGAGAGCTGCTGTTTGCCGATCGGCAATCAGGCCCCCTCCAATCGGTTCCTGGTCTTCGGGCAAAAGTTGAAGCGCGCCGGCGACGTCGCCGCCCAAGCGATCAAGAAGGGCGAAGTCGTTGGCAGGTGAAACACCCAACGCCTGCGCCGCAACCAGACGCTGGCTTTCCTCTGGCAGTAGGCCGCCAAAAAATGGGCGGCATTCACGGCGAGAGAAACGCTCTGGACGCTTCGGTAGGGAGACAGAAAGCGGAAGTGCCTTTTCGTCCTCAAGCCAAGCTTCGGCGTAGGCGAAGCCAATGTCGCCGTGCTGATCTTGGGTGAACTGTCCGACAATGCGACCATTCCACCAGACGTTAAGGACCCTTACCGTCATTTTCTACGTTCACCTGGGGCTAGAATATCAATCGAACAACCGAGCGTTTGTAAAACCTGCAAGACCTTTCCAATCTGTGCTGTCGGTTTGCCGGCTTCGAGATCGACGATAAACCGCAGGCCGACGCCAGAAACGCCAGCAAGCTCGTCCTGCCGCAAGTTTTGCGCCTTGCGTGTGCTGCGGACCAGGGCGCCGATCTCGGCTGGACTACTAACTTGTTTTGCCATTTTATTTCCCGATCGGGAAAATAGCAAGGAAATCGGCCTTTTGTCTACAGCATATTCCCGATCGGGAAATTCCGTTCAAATTTAGGATAACCGTCCACCAGAAATTCCCGATCGGGAACATTTCGATTTATAAACATAGTCAGCCGCAAGCCTAGTCGAAGCAAGGGGAGACACTGAATGGCTGAATCATCGAGTTTCATATCATCGACGCGCGACGCCCGGATGAAACTTTCGCAATTCCCGTTCTTCAGTTGGAATGGAATTTGGAATGGCCCTACGCTTCATTTCACCCTAAAACCAATCAAGACGCTCTGTGTCCTCGCTCGCTTCGTTTTTCCGGCTCCATGCGCTCTTCCCTAGCCGCGAGACGACCGGGAAAGTAGAGGCGGAAAGGCCCGGAAAAGGCGGAACGCCGACTTTGAGTACGCCATTGATTTTATAAAATGGGGTCTTCGTCCCAGACGGGGGTTAAGCTGCTGAACCTCTTGGAATTCGGCAGGCTTTCCATGTCTACCTAGGGTCGCTCGTGACCCGCTCGAAACCTTGAGGAGAGGCGTGTGACGACCGATTTCAGCTCCCGTGAATATCAGATGCTTCCCGTCCTCACGCCTCTTCAGATGGAGACGGCAAAGCGTTTCTCCCTCGGCGAGCCAACACGGTTCGCGCCCGGCGAACAAGTCTTCTCGGTCGGTGACCACAACGTGCCCGCCTGGCTCGTCCTTGACGGAGCGATCGAGACGTTTCGCCATGATGGCCTGACGCGGCGCGCGCAGTTCACAACGCATCGCACCGGGCAGATATCGGGCGAAGTCAGCCAGCTTTCGGGCCGTCCTATATTGGTAGATGGCAAAGCTGGTCCCGATGGGTGCAGTGCGGTTGCCTTCGATGGAGCGCATCTGCGTGCGCTGGTCATCGGGTCGGCCGACATCGGCGAATTGATCATGCGCGCCTTCATCCTTCGCCGCGTGGCGCTGATAAGTGCCGGAGGCTCGGGGTCCGTGCTCGTCGGCACGCCCGGCCAACCGTCACTGACAAGGCTCGAGGGATTTCTGTCGCGTGTGGCGTTCCCCTATGTCACGCTCGATGCCACCTTAGACACGGAAGGGCGCGCGTTGGTCGAACGCTTGGGCATCCTTGCGTCGGAGCTACCGCTCATGGTCTGCCCCGATGGAACCGTCCTTAGAAACCCGACGGATGGCGACGCTGCCCTGTGTCTCGGCATCACGCCCGATCTCAAGGAAGATATGGTCTATGACGTGGCGATTGTCGGCGCCGGCCCCGCGGGTCTTGCCGCGTCCGTCTACGCCGCATCGGAGGGCCTGAGCGTCATCGTCCTCGACGAACGGGCTGCGGGTGGCCAGGCGGGTGCGTCGGCAAGGATCGAGAACTATCTGGGGTTCCCGACGGGCATCTCAGGCTTCGCCCTTGCCGGGCGCGCCTTCAATCAGGCCCTCAAATTCGGCGTCGAGATTGCCTTCCCGCTGCAGGTGGCCGACTTGGTTCCGAAATCGGGTCCGGGCGCGCTCCATGCCCTGACATTGACGGACGGCCGTATCGTTGCTGCCCGAACCATCGTCATTGCATCCGGTGCGCGCTATCGTCGTCCGGACATCGCCGGCATCGACAGCTTTGAGGGCGCCGGCATCTCGTACTGGGCGTCCGCCATCGAAGCGCGGCTATGTGCCGGCGAGGAAATCGCCCTCATTGGCGGAGGGAACTCCGCCGGCCAGGCGGTTGTCTTCCTCGCGCCACAGGTCAAGAAGCTGTGCCTGATCGTCAGGCGGAAGCTAGAAGAGACGATGTCAAGCTATCTCATCGACCGGATCGCCGCCCTGCCGAACGTCGAGATCCATACGACGTGCGAGGTGGTTGGGCTCGAAGCCGATAGCGAGCGACTCCTATGCGGGGCAATTCTGAAAGACAGGCAGACCGCCCGTGAACGTCGAATACCCATGCGGCACATGTTCCTCTTCATCGGCGCGGATCCGAACGCGGCGTGGGTCCGCGCCCACGTCGAGACAGATGAACACGGCTTTATCTGCACCGGCAGGTTTTCCGATGCCGCCGGCGGGCGGCCGGCATTCCCGCTTGAGACGAGCCTGCCAAACATCTTTGCAATAGGAGACGTCAGAGCCGGATCCACCAAACGGGTTGCCGCCGCCGTGGGGGAAGGCGCGGCTGTCGTTGCCCAGATACACGCCGCCCTGGCCGCGATGATGTGAGATAGCCCCGATCGTTCCTCTGATGGCCGTCATCGTCGGCGCCGGTGCGAGGACAGACGGCGTCATGGATGGCTCCGATCGGTGGGTGGGCATCCTGTTGTCCTTTCGGTTTCCGACACGGTTCCCGCGAGCTTATGGCAACAGGCGGCATCGGCTATAGCCAGACGGGTTTTCAGGCAAGCTGGCTTTGACTATATTCCCCGATGGATATAGACGAAGATAAAATTGACGACGCAGTCTTGGCGCTGCTGTGGCTGACGCTTCATGAGGGTCGTGCTTGGAAGGGGTTTGACTGGGGCACGATGGATCGGCTGTTCAAGAAGGGGATGATCGGGGACCCGGTCAACAAGGCGAAGTCAGTGATCTTGACGGATGAGGGCGTGGAGCGCTCAAAGCAGCTGTTTCAAACGCTGTTTACGCCGCCCCCGCGATAGCGGATCTTTCCGCCTTCCAGTTCCAGGGTATGAGCTCGTCGGTCCGGCTGGTGGCATGGTCGGCGAGGCGTGCAAGCTCTTACGCAATCGAGGATTGCGGATCGACGGTCCATCGTCGCCGTAGTGATCAATCTGGACATGAGACCTGCCCGCTGACATGGGCGATCAGCGAGCCATCTCGTGGAAAAGCTTCCAGACAGAGGGTTGAGGGGTGTCCCGATCCTGCGGTCCCGTGTCCAGTACACCCCTACATGAGGTTGCTGCTGACCTCGGCGGGTGCGATCATCGCGCCGATTGTCGACGACCGCAAAAATCTGCGGCTTCCTTGCGTCCTATAAGTCTCGGGAATTTTGGTCATCGTAACTCTGCATATAAACAGTCGTGTTTGATCCGGTGGTGACGGACGTAGGGGCTTGGTGGGGCGAGTCAGACGTTATTCGTCGACCCTTGGCCTCATTAACGCCTTCAAAGCGGGGGGAGGTGCTGGCCTCCGGATTGCTAGGGGGGTCACGCTTGGAGCGAAACGACACTCCAGGGCCAGCACGCTAATAGTCACGGATACTTTGTGTTATAGCAAGTCACGAATTTGTTGAGCGCAGCATAACAGAAAAAAGGCTCGCCACACCCTCCCCAGGCGGCAAGCCTTCCAACGGCGTCGATGCAATCGCAGACGCGCACGGAGCGTGTAACAGATCGAATGACCACCCGATGGATTTCATTGTCGGGGCGCGCCGATTGGCTTGGCTCATTTATGGGTCTTTTCATAGAGCACTCCAGCGCCCTATCCGTTCTCGTCGATGAAGATGATGCCGGCCGTCGCAAGGACTTCGGTGATCTTTGTGAACGGTGTCCATTCGCCCACTCAACTCACCTGTTAAAGCCTCCATCCCCAGCCCCGCGGCGTCCACCAAACCAATCACCATTTTTGGCAGGGTAAGGCTGGCTTGAGAAGATTTGTACTCTCTTCACAGCATCGCGATCTCGCCGCCTCTCTCGAGGTGCGCGGCCGTGAGAACGACCATCCGCCTACCGATCCCGTCCGCCTGATCGCACCGATGCGGGAGCGGTTTATCGCAACCGATCTGGCGTTTGCGAAGGTGAGTTGCAGCACGTTGTCCCAGTGATTTGGCGTTGCCCTTGCCTATACGCCTCAGTTATCATCTATTCTCGCTTGAAGAAGGCATTAATTTGTCATATATGAGTGCCATTAGAGCTATATCGTTCATATACGGAGAAATGCGTTGGCCTCGCCAAAGTCGAAATCGGCGCTTGAAAGACTGGGTTACGACCTGCGCAACGCACGTTTGCGCCGCGGCATCGCCGTATCTGATCTCGCAGCTCACGCCGGGACGTCTCCCAGTACCGTTGCAAGGCTCGAAAAAGGCGATCGGGGTGTCGGCATCGGTACGCTTGCCGATGTTCTCGTCGCCATGGGGCTTGTCGAGCGCCTGGCCGACCTCCTTGACATACGCACGGATGATCTGGGTCTGGCGTTGGCCGCCGAACAGTTGCCGAGACGCGGAAAATCCTTTGCCGCAAAACTCCGCAGGCAGGAAACGCAGGATCATAAGACGAAACAAGACGAAAAGGACGTCATCGACCCAGATGGCGCAGCCTTCTGATGCCCGACTTTGCCGCTCATGTCGCCCTTGGTGAAAGCCTGACGCCCGTCGGCCGATTGCGCTTCACGCAGGCCGGACCGCGCCAGTTTTCCGCCTTTTCGTATGATCCCGCCTGGATCGAGAACCCCCGCGCCTTTGCGCTACAACCGACCTTACCGCTCGAAGGCAGCTCCTTCCACGCCTCCGGCCAGTCGGGCAACACGCGTGACGCGCTCGCAGGGGTCTTCTCCGATGCAGCACCCGATAGCTGGGGTCGCAGGCTTCTCGAACGCACCTACGGCAATGGCCTCTCCGAGTTTGAATATCTGACGCTCTCCGACGATACTTGCCGACAGGGCGCTCTGCGCTTCGTCGATGCAAATGGAGCGATCATCAAAGGACGAGAAACCGAGGCCGTGCCGCGGCTGATCGACCTGCAGGCCATCACCGCAATCTCCCGGGCCTACGAGCAGGGCAAGGAGATCTCCGCACAGGATATGCAAGCGCTCGCTGGAGCCGGCGGCTCGGGGGGGGCTCGCCCCAAAGCCAATGTCATCGATGGCGAGAACTTCTGGCTCGCCAAATTCACCTCCGTCCACGACCAGCAACCCATCGAGCGCGTCGAAGTCGCAACCCTCCGCCTCGCCAGAGCCTGCGGCATTCGCACGCCAGAGGCGCGTCTGGAACTGACGGAAACCCCGTTTCCCGTCGCGCTGCTGCGACGGTTCGACCGACGCGGTACCGCGCGTATTCCCTACATTTCGGCGCGCACCGCATTGGCCAAGACCGGGACGGAACTAGGCGCCTATACCGAGATCGTCGATTTCATGCGGATGGCCGCGGCCGAACCTTTGGCTGATTTCCGGGAACTCTATTTGCGCCTGATCTTCACCATCCTCGTCTCGAACAAGGATGATCACCTGAAGAACCACGGCTTTCTCTATGTCGGCGGCGGTCGCTGGCGTCTGTCGCCGATGTTCGACGTGAACCCTGCGCCTGATCGCAACCCGCATCTCGAAACCGCAATTCTGGAGGATGGAGCGCACGACCGATCCATCATGCTCGCCTTGGAAGCGTGCGAATTCTTCGAGATACTCGAATCCGATGCACGCCGGACGATCCGGGAAACCGCACGCCGCATTTCGGATGAATGGCGCGAGGCGTTCCGTCTTGTCGGTGTTACCGGCAGCCTGGCCCGCGCCTACGAACCGGCATTTCTGAATGATGAAACCGAAATCGCTCTGGCGCTCTAACAATCATATATGAATGGTTGAATGCCATACCTCGTCAGATATGATCTATTGCGCCTGCCTTAAAGCGACCGACGCGGTGCTGAACGCGCGTGATTAAATTAGGGGCCGAGGAAGCGCGAGATCGGAAGATCCACCAGCTGCATCTTGGCAAACCCTCCGTTTTCGACGCCACCGCCGCCGCCTCCACGCACGCGTTCGGCGCGGCATTCCCATCCCTGACGACGATCAGGCTTCTCTCGTCCTTGGATCATACATCTGAGGTATCGCCATCACGCATCCGCAAACACCCTTGTGCAAGCGAACCATTCGCTGGCATCAACTCTGCCAGATCGTCTCCCTTGCCGACACCACGATTTACGACATGGAGCAGCGTGGCGAATTCCCGCACAGGTCTGTCTGACGTCCCGTTGCGTCGTAGAGGGTCTTGCGGGTTGCGTTCTCTGGCCTTGCGATGTGGATGAAGCCCGCCGTGTCGCGCCATGGCGGTCGCTTTCGTCGTAAGGGGTTTTGCCTATGATCGCCTCCGGGATCGAGATATATCGGACAACTTCAAGGGCGCAGCTTCGCTCGGTGAACGCTAGACTAATTCTTTAAGGGCCAATCCGGGATATGACCTTTGGAATGGAAGACCGAATTCGTATCATTACGCTATGGTGAGAGAGCATGCTGGACATCAAAGGAACAACGTCGATCGTCACGGGGGGTACCTCGGGGATCGGCTATGCGACGGCCAAGGAACTGATTGGCAGGGGTGCGAACCTGGTCATCAACTCGCGAACTGCCAGCGCGCGATTTGCGGAGCTGGTTGCCGAGGGTGAAAAAGTTGGCATCCGCGCCCTTCACGTTATCGGGGACATGCGGGATCCGGAAGTATCCAAGGCGATTTGTTCGAAGGCCATGTCCGAATTCGGCCGGATCGACAGCGTCGTCCATTGTGCAGGCGGCCCGGCTCCTGGCGCGGCCGTCGACATGCCTGCCGAAAACTGGACCGACGCCTTCGACGTCCATGTCCACTCCGCCTTCCATCTGTTCCGGGCAGCACACCCTTCGTTGGCCTCGCGGGGCGGGGCGGTGATTCTCCTCTCGTCAGCGGCTGCTCTGCGTGGATGTCCGGGCAACACCGCCTATCAGGTCGTCAAGGCCGCCCTCATTCAGATGACCCGCGCGCTTGCGCGCGACCACGCCGCCGAGGGGATCCGGGTGAACTGCGTTGCGCCCGGAATTATCCGGACACCGTTTCAAGACGGCATGACCGACATCGCGAAAGCGAACAACATTGCAAACCGGATCCCATTGAAGCGTGAAGGTAGGCCCGAGGATGTCGCCGACGTCATCGTCCAGCTTATCGGCAATGAGTTCATGACCGGAGAGACCATCGTTATCGACGGTGGGATGTCGATGAGGATGGTGTGACCGCTCTGATGGTTGCGTCTGTCGTAGGAGGCCGCAGCGCTCCTTATTCAGTGCGTATTGCGCGCCGCCAGGCATTCGGAACCAAGGCGATCAGCGATGCCTACCGCTAGCTGTGGTGCCGCTCCAGGGTCTGGGTCAAGGACACCGTTGGAACGCTATTGCCAGGAAAGCACTATCGCGGGGCGGAGGTCGAGATGTCGACCTCCGACGATCGATGGGACGGCAAGACATTCGTCTCGAGCCTAGGCGGTAACCGAACTGTAGATCGCCGCATTGGCACCAACGGTTGGCCGCCCCTGTCCGCAGCTCTTGAACAATTCCGTCGATCCGGATTGACTGGCTATCAAAGTGAGTGTCGTTGGAGCACCAGGCAACACTGAGACCGGGCAGGAAGCCCAAAGCTGGCTGACCGTGGGAGATGATCCTATGGAGGCTAGCGGCGGGAACCTGTCGGTCCCCTTAGATGTCTTTCCTGGTCTGATTTGAGGCTTGCCGCAAGCGCCAGTCACCCCTTCGACGATCGGTCTGCCACCTTTACCAGCAGCTTGCCGAAATTCTTCCCCTGCAGCATCCCGATCAGCGCCTCGGGAGCGTTCTCCAGTCCTTCGACGACGTCTTCGCGATACTTGATCCGACCGGAGTTCACCATGGGACCGATCTCGGCCTCGAACGCCGCATAATGTTCGAGGACGAACTCGGTCTGGATAAACCCACGGATCAGCAGGCTCCGTCTCAGGATGGCCGACATCATCGCCGGCACGTTGTCTTGCTCTGAAGCCGCCGCTCCATTGTAGTTGGCCACCAGACCGCACACCGGAACGCGCGCATACATGTTCAGAAGTGGCATGACCGCCTCCCAGACAGGCCCGCCGACATTCTCGAAATAGACGTCGATACCCTTCGGGCAGGCAAGCTCCAGGTCCGTCTTGAAATCCTTTGAACGGTGATCGACGACTGCGTCGAAGCCCAGCTCGTCGCGGACATAGTCCAGTTTCTGTTGTCCGCCGACGATGCCGACAGCCCGCGCGCCTGCCAGCTTTGCGAGCTGACCGACCATGGAGCCAACCGGACCCGATGCGGCTGCGACCACGACGGTCTCCCCCTCTTTGGGGCGACCGATGACCTTCATGCCGGAATAGGCCGTAAAGCCCGGCATTCCAAGGACGCCGATCGCGGTGCTGATGGGTGCGCCTTTCGTGTCGACATGGCGGATCGCGTCGGCTTTCATCACGGCACCCGTGCACCATCCGGTACGGGACCTCACGATGTCTCCGGGCTTGAAGTCGGCATGCCGGGAGCGCGCCACCTCGCAAACGGTCTCACCCTCCATGGTGCCATCGACAGGAGTGGGAGCCGCGTAGGATTTGGCGTCGCTCATCCGGCCGCGCATATAAGGATCCAGCGAGAGGTAAAGAACCTTGAGTGTGACCTCGCCTTCGGCAGCGTCAGCAAGCTCGGCGCTTTCCAGTCGGAAGTTCTCGGAGGTGGGAGCGCCTTTGGGCCTGCTTGCAAGGACCACGCGTTGGATTGTTGTCATGGTTGTTTCGTCTCTCCGGAGGTTGGCGCATATTTAAAGGGGCAGTTGCAGTGTATGTTGTCATTATGCCGCGGTATCGCCGTTGGGGGTATCTGACGGTCATGCCACTTTTAAACAAAGGGACATTTGCAATCGGATTCAATGACGCCACAGAGGCGTTGGCATTCGAGGCCATCGTCCATGGTCTTGCAAAAAAACGGGGACTGACGCATGCCAGCTATACTGCTGCTGATAACAATTAGCGAGCCCTCGCCCGCTTTCCAAAAGGAATGGCTGTTTTTCGACGCCACCTATGGATTGATCATCAAGTTCGAATGTGGTCTTCAAGCAGGTTAGATATGCTTTCGAAATTTATGTTATGAAATATTCCAATTACTCAAACGACAGAGGGTTAGCGGTTCTGTTTATGCTGGTACTTGGTCTCTCGCTGCTGCCGGTGGAACTGGCTTTTTACATAAGCACTGGGCAGGATCTCGGACGCAACCTTGTTGCCTGTACAGTAAGCTTTCCTAACCGTCTTTTTGCTGGGGCAGCGGTCGTAAGCTTCGAACTCTTGATTTGGACGTTGATAGGATACCGGTACTTCCGAGCAAAGGGGGAAGGACCATTCGGCCCTATTCGCAAGCACAGAGCCGGTGAAAGCAAAATTCGCCAGCGTCTTTTTCCGTATGTCTCGAACGGGTTGCTCCCCTGTATGGTCTTCTTGCCGTTCGTAGTTCTATTTAACAACTGTTCGGTCGGACAATAGCAGTGCAGCGTGGGCAAGACTGCGCTTATCACCCCAATCAAATATAGCACTTGGTCTTCGCGAGCTCCCCCCACCGACTTTCGTTAAATGGAGAAACAAATGGCGAAACTGAATACCGAGCAAAAGTGGATGGTGGCTGCAATGTGTGTTTTCTTTCTCGTTGGTTTCGGCTGTATAATTTACAGCGAAAATTATTCGGTGAAATGTGAGAACGACAGGCTTGAATGCAACGTAAAGTCGAGCATGGACTTTCTCGAACGAATGTACGGGCCATACAAACCCTTTTAATGGGGGGTTGCAAGTTACAGACAGTTCAACGCCATCCACTCCGAATCCCTCTATTCTGCCAGCCCCGCCCCGATCACAAAGGCTCTCATGTGACCCAGAAGCGCATTAACGATCTGTCGGCAGATCAGGCGGAGCGTCTTCATCAAGATTGGGTTCGGGCTCTTAATGGGCGAGAACCTACGCCAGAGCAGACTACAAAGGTTGAGGCGCTGTGGCAAAGGTCGCTTGCTCAGGTTGTTTACGACCCGGAACAAATGATTGATGATGAAGCTGATCTTTAACACATCACCCTGATCACGTCGTGGCTGGTGTGGTGGAAAAGATAGTGGTCGGATTGAAATATAGTCGGCGCCCAATGAAGTTACTACCGCTTTTCAGTTTCGTTTCATATTGAGACGTTACCGACAGGCTGTCCGTGATTGGCCGACATGACCGGACCGAAAAGTACTGACATGTAACTGAAAACCTTGAACGCCATGACGGAGTTCAAGGTTTTTTTCGTAAGGTCTGGTCCCGGAACTCGAGGAGGTCTTCATGCTTTTGGCAATATTGAACTCGGTTGAGGTCGTTTCAGCATGGGTAGGCGTCATCGTATTATTTCGGTTTGGCGTGCCATTCGAAATTGTCACGCCGAACGGAATGGGGTTCGTTGTTGGCTCTCTGAGCAACGAAACTCGGCTCGAACTTAATAAGCGGCGAGTTCTGTACAAGCGTATTGGATGGGTAGCCCTAGCGATGGTGTCATCCGGCGCGCTGCTTCAGGTATACTCTTCAATCTTTGGTGCTTTCCACCCATCACCCTGACTAAAAGGTTGTAGCGATGGTATACTCGGACAATGGATAGCCTCTCAAGGTATCATCTATCGCCGCATGAAGACGGATCTTGGCATGTGATTGATGCCAGAACCGCCGGTCCGGCTGAAATTGAGGTCGATGGCAGGTTCTTCGTCTTTTGGAAGCTGCCAAAGGAGGAGGCCGAGCGCTGGTCGAGGCTCCTCAATCAAATCGCCAGCTTTCCGTCAGATGGTTCATTCTAAGTACGCAGAGGATGCACGCCCTGATCACTTCTTTGGGCCATTTACTCAGCCTTGAGAGTACAGCTTTCCCAGCAAATCGGTGATGAAGACAGTCGTCGCCCTGTTGGGAAGGGACCGGTGACCTAGCAGCGCGTGCAGGAAATCGATCGGATCATCAGAGCCGAAAGCGGCCTGTAGCTGGTCGAGACTGGCCCTCTTCTGCCGCAGGATGGCAAAGATCGTGGCTCGGCTGGAAGCCGATAGCCGGGGCTCATGACCGCCATCGCTCTCGAAATAGGATGGACCGGCCTTCTCTTCGCCAAGGGCCATCTGGTCGAACTGCTGGCCGCTAGCCTGCCGGATTAGACCGTCAAACAGAAATCTGATCCTGTCCGGTTTTTATGGGGCAACTCCACCTCTGGCTTCGTTTCCTGGCGCCCTAGTCACAATTGGAAACGGCTTGCGGCCCTTTATGAACCTGACATGATGACTTAAAATTAAAAGGAGGTCATCATGCTGTTGGCAATATTGAACTCGGTTGGGGTCGTTTTAGCATGGGTAGGCGCCATCTTATTATTTCGGTTCGGCGTGCCGCGCGAAATTGTCACGCCGAACGGAATGGGGTTCGTCGTTGGCTCTTTGAGGAACGAAACTCGGCTCGCACTTAACAAGCGGCGAGCTCTGTACAAGCGCATTGGATGGGTAGCCGTAGCGATGGTGTCATGCGGCGCGCTCCTTCAGGTATGTTCTTCAATCTTTGGCGCTTTTTACCTAGCACCCTAACCCACTGTGGAGGGGAGCAATGTGGCACGGTTGGACCGAAGATAGGGTAGGATCCCACGAACCTCTGCGGTTGCGCGGAGTTAGAGCAAGATCACTTCATCGTGCTGCACCCACCTACAACAGCCCGGGGGCGTTCACCGAACCGATCACAATTTTCGCAGGGTAAGTCTGCCCTGATCGTATCGATGCCGGGGGGCCACCGATCTGGCGCTTTCGCGGGTGAGATGCAGTACGTCGGCCACTTATCCCATTGCCCCTGTTTGCACCGCCTAGCCATCACCTCGTCTCGTTTTAAGAAATTGGCGCATTCATCATACATGACTGACATCAAAGCCATGTCGGTCATGCACGGAGATTTATGTTGGCTTCGCCAAAGTCCAAATCGGCGCTTGAAAGACTGGGGCACAACATGCGCAACGCATCCCTGCGGCGCGGCATCTCTGTGTCTGGTCTCGCAGCCCCGCCGGCACGTCTTCCAGTGCTGTTGCGCAGCTCGAAAAAAGCGATCCAGGTGTCGAAGTAGGAACACTTGTCGATATTCTCTGTAGCGCGGCATCTCGCTCTGCGGGCGCAGCGCTTCCCCAGTCAGTTTGAGTTTGCCGCCACCCACTTTCGGTTGGGCGTCGCTGCCAGATAGGCAACGTAATCGTCAGAGGCGTCGGCGAAGAAAAGAGCCGCCTCCTGCTCGCGCCATCCAGCCTCCACCGCGTCACGGATGAATGCGGTGAGTGCCCGTTTGCACATGGCCGCACATTCTACCGAACGCTCCTTTTGATCGACGCTAAACTTGGGCGGATGAAAATAGGTCATGCCGGATGATGGCACAGCCCTTGGCTCTTGCAACCGACAGCCTTTGTTAAGCTTACCAGGTAAGGTTAAAATCCCGTCTTTATGCTAGTGGGATGCACCACGTTTGGACTTCGCCAGCAGCATGACGTGCTCATCCGCGGCATCAGCCAACGCGACTGTAATTTCAACTTCAGACCAACCCCTGCCTCCTAACTTTGCAATAAGTTCTGACATGAACTTGTACACTTCTGTTCGGCAGTCAGTATTCGTTACATCATCTTCGAGTCGCTCATCGAAATTTAAGTTTTCCACTTCTCTCTCCGTTTTGTTACAATACGAGAATCACACAGGCGACTATTTGTTCAAATCACGAATTGTGACTCAGAATAGTCCTGCATCATGTACGATACTGGCACAGCTACTTAGAGTGGATTTTTTAAGTGGCTGTTTTCTAATGAAATATTGATTATGTGATCGACGTTTTTTCTCAACCAACGAAATCGCGAGGGAAACATGGCATATTCACGACGCCGATTTGGTTGCAGGTGTGCGGATTACGCCACACCCGACGACCTGTTATGAGCCACCCTGCCCCGCTTGCGACGCCGAAGTCCCTGGCCGATCTTGTCGCCCAAATTGTTTCCAGCTACGTGCGCAAGCACGTCGTCCCAGTGACAGATATGTCAAATCTGATCACCGCTGTTTATCGTGCGCTCGACAGCTGCTCGCTGGTGGTATTGCCAGCGCCGCAGGTCGAAGCACAAAAACCGGCCGTTTCCGTGCAAAAGTCGGTCCATAAGGACCACATCACCTGCCTGGAATGCGGTGGCGACTTCAAATCACTGAAGCGTCATCTGGCGATGCACCATTCGATATCGCCCGAAGATTATAGAGGGAAATGGAAGTTGCCCGGGAACTATCCGATGGTTGCCCCCCTCTATTCGGAAGCGCGCTCGAAAATCGCTCGGGAACTCGGCCTGGGTCAAAAAGGGCGACGCCCGAAATTGAAAGGGCTCTAGTCGTGCGGGCGCGCAGCGAAGCTGTAGCCTTTCTTATTTCGAAAGCTCAACGGCGGTCGAGCGGTCACCTGCGTAGAACGGCAATCCGATACTGCACGCCTGATAGCCTTACGGCCGCGTCAACGAAGAAAGCGCCGGATCAGAGCTAAGGACCGACCCTGGTCATCAGGCGCACTGAAGTCTCTTGCATCGTGTTTGCGGACGCCTTACTAGCCTCCGACCGCATCACTGACGCATTTCTTGGTGTATGAGGACTTTGCAGCGCCGGCCAGCGGTTTGCCATTTTTATCCTTGGCAGAGCTATCGCAGGCAGCAGCAGCCTCGTTGGTGCATTTCTTCAGCGACGAGGTCAGAGCCGCGCCGGCCAGCGGCTTTCCATTCTTGTCGATCGCCTTTGACTTGCATGTATCGGCGGCATTCGCGCTCGCGGCGGCCAACACCAAGACAACGGCCAGCAAGATCTTTTTCATAAATTCTCCCATTTCGATGGCTTCAAACATGGAGGCCCTGTCTTCGTTGCCTGTCAGACGCCTTCGCCTGGTTGGATTGTTGTAAGCGCTTCCGTTCCAACTTCGCAACGAGGTTGGCCTTGAATCACCGAACAAAATAAGCGGAGACTTCCCCATGGACGCTGGTTCTCTCCACATCGGACCGTCCTATTCGGGTCACAGTGGCCCGTGGCTAAACATCATCGTCCGCCATGATCCTGCAGCCAGGTGGTCTTTCGCTAGCTAGAACCTGACAGCCAGATTGGCCTTGACCGTCTGGCTGAGGCTGCTGCTGCCATATTGGCCGCTATAGGTGATGCCGATGGTCGATGCCTGGGCGGCGGCGAAATCCAGGCCGGCGTCGAGGACGAGGCTATCTTTGTCGAGCGCCGTGCCGACGGTGGTGAAATCGTCGCCGCCGGCAAAGTGGAACGAAGACTGCGTCGTCGTATCGCCGTAAGCATGGCGCCAGCCAACAGAACTGCGCGCCGTTGCGTCAAGACCGGCCAGCGCGAACCCGGTTGAGGAGCGCAGACCTAGCGTGGTAAAAGTAACCCCCGCGTTCTCGGCAGCGCTGCTCAAGGCGGCCGACCCGCCGGTCTCGTTGAAAGCGTCACTGTGCTGATGAACATAGGCGGCATTGGCGAAAGGTTCGAAGGCCAGTCTGCCGGCATCGATGCGGTAGCCGAGCTCGCCGTAGATCTGCGCCGTTGCTGCGTCGTAGTCGGCCGCCAAACTCTGTGAAAAGCCAGAAAATTCGACCTTTCGCTGCGTTGCGATCGACTGCCTCTCGTAGAGCGCGCCGACGCGCAAGGCCAGCGGTCCCCACTGGTTGCCGCCATAGACCCCGACATCGTAATTGTCGCTGCTACCGGACGCGCTGCCGTTGGCCTGATCGAAATTGCCTTTGCTATAGCCGCCCATCACACCGATCCGCCATGTCGTCTCGCGGAACGGGGCATCCGCGCCGATTGCCACGCCCCCGACCGAATCCTTGATACCGGCGGCGTTGGCGTCGCCGTCCGTCCTGCCCCAGCCGCCATAGGCCTGACCCCAACCGACAGCCCGCGCACTATAGGGATCGGCAAGGATGGCCGCGGCAGCCTGTGCCGCGGGCGTGGTGCTCTGCGTTTCGCCATAGCCGAGAGCGCTGCTTGCGCCGCCGGGCGGACCTCCGAGCACAAAGACGCTCCCGCTGGCCGCGCCAATGCCGTCAAAGGCACTGCGCAGGCGGTCGATGCCAATGGTGCGCACGAAGCGGCTGTTGTCAAAAGTGGCGGTGGTCAACGCGCCATGCAGCGCGCCGGCCAGCTGACCAAAAGCATTGCGCGCCTGCTCGGCACTCAGCGTTTCGACAGACTGGTAAAGCGAATTATCACCGCCCAGACTTTCCACGCCCTCAGCGGCGGAGCGCTGGTTAACGGTCCTGGCGGTTGAGGCAAAGGCGACAGTGTTGCGGGTGAGCGTCAGGGTGACATCGTCTGTATCGTAGCCGAGCGTCGTATCGACGAAGGCGGCAGACGAGGCGACGGCGCCGAACGTGCCGATAACGCCGCGGCTCGCCGAGAGAACGGTGTAAGTCTTGCCAGCCCGCAGGCCGCTAGTATCGCCAAGGCTCACCGCAGCCCCGCTCACGAGCCTCGCCGTGCCGCTCACCTTGATCAGGTCGCTTCCCGTCCCATCGACGTCGACAGTGTAGAGAGCGCCGCTGGCGAACGTCAGATCGCCGGCGACCGTGAGGATTCCGACGCCGCTGCCCGGCGCAATGGTGGCGCCCGATGCGACGGACGTCGTTCCGACGGTGCCGGTGCCTGACAGGACGCCGCTGTTGACGAGCATCGTGCCGCCAAGCAGGCCGTTTACCGCCAGCCTTCCGCCTGAGACGGTGGTGATCCCGGAAAAACTGCTGGAATCGCTGCTCAAGGACACGCTGCCGTCGGCAACATCTATGGCGCCATTGCCGTCAACAGACGCCGAAAGGGTGTAGGCCGGACCGCCGAAATTGAAAACGAGGGTGCCGCTGCCAGCGCCGAAGTGGATGGCACTGGTGTCGAGCGTTGCTGCACCGGCGGCGGTCTGGCCCAGCGTGGAGCCGACATTCAAGGTGCCGGTCGAGCCCGCCTGTGCGGCGATGGTAATGCTGCCAGCAGAGATCGTCCCGCCATCGGCAACAGTCACGGTGCCGGTGCTGGCATCGCCGATGGTCAGGCTGCCTGCGGTCGAAAAGGTCGAGCCGTCGCCGGTAACAGTCACCTTGCCGGTCGAGCCGGCATCTCGGCCGATCGTCGTCGACGAGGCACTGAGCGTGCCGCCCAGAGTGACTTGCAGCGCACCGGTGCCGGCGCCCCCGACGATGAGGTCACCGTCGTCGCGCCAGGTGCTGCCGGCGCCAGTCACAAGGACAGTGCCGCTGCCATTGAAACTGTCACCCAGAACGAGCCCATTCGATTGGACAGTCCCGGCATTGGTGATTTTTGTAAGGCCGCTGCCGCTTCGGCCGACGATCACCGAATTTGTGACATCCCATTGCGTGCCGCCACCGTCGACAGTGACTATGCCGCTATCCCCGCCTGCATATCCCAGGGTCGCCGAGCTGCTCTCGACTTGACCAGCGCCGCTGATGTCGAGCGTGCCGTTGCCGGGGCCAGTGACGCCGCCGCCGTCACCGCCAATCAAGAGCGCTCCGGACGTCCAGACGGACCCAAGGCCGCCGACACGGACCGAGCCGTTGGCATGAGCACCAATGACGGCGCTGCCGCTGGAGACGGTGGCGCCAGAAAAGATTGTCAGACTGGCATCGCCCGCCTGGCCGACGATCAGTGAACCGTGTGTGTCGAAGGCGCTGCCGCTGCCGCTGAGACCGACCGTGCTGCCGTCGCTGCCGGCAAGACTGCCAATGACGGTGCTGTCGACCGATACAGTGGCTCCGGTTGAGATGGAGACGGTACCGAGGCCACCATCGCCGACCGTGAGATCGCCGGCCGTCCAGGTGGTGCCGCCGCCGGCAATATTGACCGTGCCTGTAGCCCCTGCAACCTGTGCGATGGTCGTCTCGGCGGTGGATGCTGCGGCGCCGGTGACCACCTCGAAGCGGCCAGCGCCTGCCTTGCCGATGACGAAGGGGCCGCTCGTCTGGAAATAGGAACTTCCACCGCTCACCCCGATGGTCCCGGAACTGCCGCTATCCGCCGCGATGGTCGCCGCACCGCTGCCGCTGTAGCCGCCAGCGGCCGTGATCGTCACAATGCCAAGTCCGGCATTACCGACCGTCAGATCGCCATTGCTCCAACGCCCAAGCGAGCCGGAGACGGTCACGCTGCCGTTGGCCGTGGCTCCGGCACCAAGATTTGCCGTCGTGGAGGTAAGTGCATTGTTGATGGTGAGATTGCCGCTTGCACCATTGCCGACCGTCAGCCCGGCAATATTCGGGATCGGCGCTCCGAGATTATTGTAAATGATGGCAGAAGCTGGCGTGTCGATATCGACACTGTCTCCGGCCTGAGGTGCGTGGCCCGCAGCGCCTCCGTTCAGCCAGTTGCCGTCCTTCGTCCAATCAGTATCCACAGTGCCGCTCCAAGACAAGGAGTCGGCGGCGGCGGGACCCATAGCGGCGGTCAGCAACGTGATGGAGGCCAATAAAGTTTTAAAAAATGGTTTGCTGTACAAGTCATGTTCCATCGAAAGGCAATCTTCTGCTAACCGGTTATTAAGCATAAAAGATACAAGACAATTAACGTTTAGATCCTCGGTCGAATGACATATTCGCTGTCACCAGTCTTGTATTACTATTTTTCGTTGTCAACAAAAGAAAAGAACATAACACCCGGGCCTGAAGCAAGATCTGCTAAAGTCAATTTGTCAAAGTGCCTCGGCTTACTTGCCCATGGACACGCTATTGCACCATTATCGAACAAGGTTGATGAAGATCCGGGCTCAACACCTCTTACAGTGCCTTGCCTTTTTCCTGATATGTGGCGTGGTTTTTATCGTCTTCGGCCGATTACTCCCGAGAACGAGGACGTCGCCATGGGCTTTCCTAACCGCCCATCATCCCCGCACACGATGAGCACCGCACGCCCAAATGGTCGTCATAAGCCCCCTTGAGAAGGTCGATGTAGTCGACGGACTTGAATTTGGCAGCCCACGGAACCGGGCCGCTATCACCGCGCAGTCGGTCAATCATTGCCTTTTTCCAGAAACCGTCCTCAAAGTCCGAATTTTCAATGCGAAAAATCGAACCGTGCGCTTCACATTTTGCAAGATTACCTTTTGCGACCAAATATCCCGTAGCCAGAGCCAAGAAGTCTTCTTGCTGCATTCCTTGCCTTTTCGTCCCATGACCGTCTGAGAGGTCAGATCAATTTGCGTAAAACTCGAAGCGACGCAACCCTAAATACAACTAAATATTGACTCCGAAAGTCTTCAAACAATTATGAAGGGTCTCTATTCCTCGAGATCGAGGCTTGGTCACGATGTCAACGCTTCCAACGCCTGGCGGACTTGGCACGGGTCAAACTCTCTTCTGCCGGTTGACTGAAGTAGATATGCTCAGGCTGGCATTCCGAAGCTCAGCTTCACCTATCTTCATCATGCTCCAGGAGACTTCGGCGCCTGCAAGCGCTGTGCATGCGGGGTCCCGTGTACGTCGGCGCCGACGGCGCCATGCTTGTCAAAGGCGAACCAAGGCTCGGCTCGCGCATTGAACTTGCGGAAAAACAGCGGTGGTGATCGCTCGATCAGCGACGTTGTAATATGAGCCCTTCCAACACCGGGGCGACCGATCGGCGCTTTGGGCGGACTGGTGTGCGATCACCTTGCGAGATGGACAGTCGTCGTTGAGATACCATAAGAGTCCTTCTCGCTTGACGACCCTCTGCGGCAAATAATGGAAAGCGGCAAGCGCGATCCAGCCCCTAGTACCCCGTCAATTTTATCGTGCGGAGACTGACGCCTTGGATTGAATTGGCTTTTTGGGTCGTTTGCGTGCAGTTGTTCTTGGACTTTTGGAAGTATGGCGCCGATTTTTTCGCATGGGAACTCCCGAGCAATCACCAAGGCTCTACGACTGTTGTGGGATGATAGTTTCGCCAGTCGCAAACTTCCATGTTCTTGAGGCAAAGATCATCGCTTTGAGTGCGCCGAATTTGTCGGAAAGGTTGACCAAAGGAAATCATAGCGCCGGTTAAGCGTAAGATCGGCTGATGTCCCAACACTGACATGGAACGCCGCCCGCCCCCGAAAGGCGAGCAGCGCTTGGTCCTTACTTCAGGGCTGCGAGCAGCGCCTTGAAACCGTCTTCGACGGACGGACGGATATCGGCACGCGACAAGGCGAAGGCGACGTTGGCGAGGATGAAGCCATCCTTGGCGCCGCAGTCATAGGTTTCACCCTTGAAGTGGTAGCCAGCGAAATCCTGCTGCTTGGCAAGCTTCAGCATGCCGTCGGTCAGCTGGATCTCGTTGCCGGAGCCGCGCTCCTGATGCTCGAGGATGTGGAAGATCTCGGGCTGGAGAATGTACCGGCCGTTGATGAAGAAGTTCGACGGGGCAGAACCCTGCGGCGGCTTCTCGACCATTTCGGTTACCCGGAAGCCGTTGCCGATGCTTTCGCCGACGCCGACGATGCCGTATTTATGGGTCTGGTCCGGCGCACATTCCTCGACGCCGATGACGTTGCCGCCGCTCTGCTCGTAGAGTTCGATCATGCTTTTCATGCAGCCGACATCGGATTGCATGACCATGTCGGGCAGCAACAGCGCAAATGGCTCGTCGCCGACGATTTCGCGCGCACACCAGACCGCGTGGCCGAGGCCGAGCGGCTCCTGCTGGCGGGTAAAGCTGGCCGTGCCGGCAATCGGCAGCAGGTTGTTGAGCAGCGTCAACTCGGCCTTCTTGTTACGCTGGCGCAGCGTCTGCTCAAGTTCGAACTGGATGTCGAAATAGTCCTCAATGACGTGCTTGCTGCGTCCGGTGACGAAGACAAAATGCTCGATGCCGGCTTCCATCGCCTCATCTACGACGTACTGGATGACCGGCTTATCGACGACCGTCAGCATTTCCTTCGGTACTGCCTTTGTTGCCGGCAGAAACCGCGTTCCAAGGCCAGCGACCGGAAACACAGCCTTACGTACTTTCTTATGCAGTCCCACACTTACCTCCTGGGCGATCCGCCGCCCCTCGTTGATTGAAAGCGACCACATGGCTAAATTAAAAATGCTACGATTTGGCAAATAGAATCTGCGGCCTAGTAGCATGGTAAAGAGTTTTGGGACGCAGTTTGTCAAACTCAACTTTCCTGAAACAAGAAAAATAAAGTACCCGCCTGAACTGGCACGCTTGCGGCACAGAGCTAGCAAGTCGTCTCGGCACCTATCCGGCAATCATCTTTAGCTTCCTATTCTATTGCACTTGTGGGCACCGAAGCCCGCCTGTATTGGCACGACGAAATATTATCGTTTTAGACTTATACATCACCGCGCTCAAACCGGATTTTTGGATTTGCCAAGCCACAAACGCCCGGAATAGCCTACCAGCGATAGAAATCCCACGAATAACCGTGCAATGGAGGAACGTGTGGAGGTGCAAAGCCCCACCTCTAGCCGGCCTCGCATCCGATCTGCTCACGTCGGCATCTACCACACTGACGAACGGGCCCTAGTCGCGAAACATGGCCCATGTCTCACCGTCCTTCGCCGCTCGACGCGTGGAAATGTAGGTGCCGCAGTTACCGTAGTTTTTAATGTTGACTGGCAGGGTACGACCTTCAGTCACGCTGGTTTTTGTTCGCAGCTTACAATAGTAGGTCACAAATCAAGATTTCGCTTGCGTTGCATTGCAGCGAAATCACCAATAATAAAATCCAGTGTCGCGTTGACGTTGTCTGAAAAGAAGAAAATCGATGCGTATAACGATGATCGGGTCTGGTTATGTGGGTTTGGTGTCAGGCGTCTGCTTTGCGGATTTCGGCCATGACATCATCTGCGTCGACAAGGACGAGAAGAAGATTGCAGCCTTGCGGGCCGGCGAGATCCCGATCTTCGAGCCGGGGCTCGAAAGTCTCGTGGCGGAAAATGTCCGCTCGGGCCGACTGTCGTTTTCGACGGAAGTGGCAGAAAGCGTCGCCGCCAGCGATGTCGTCTTCATCGCCGTCGGCACCCCGTCGCGCCGTGGCGATGGTCATGCCGACCTATCCTACGTCTATGCAGCTGCCCGCGAAATCGCCACGCACGTCAAGGGCTTCACCGTCATCGTCACCAAATCGACTGTTCCTGTCGGCACCGGCGATGAAGTGGAGCGGATCATGCGCGACACCAACCCGGACGCAGACATCGCCGTCGTGTCCAACCCCGAATTCCTGCGCGAAGGCGCCGCCATCGAGGACTTCAAGCGGCCGGACCGCATCGTCATCGGCCTCGACGACGATCGTGCCCGGGCCGTGATGACCGAAGTCTACCGGCCGCTCTACCTCAACCAGGCGCCGCTGCTGTTCACCTCGCGCCGCACGTCGGAACTGATCAAGTACGCCGCAAACGCCTTTCTCGCCATGAAGATTACCTTCATCAACGAGATGGCCGATCTCTGCGAGAAAGTCGGCGCCAATGTCCAGGAGGTCTCCCGCGGCATCGGGCTCGGTGGCCGTATCGGCGCCAAATTCCTGCATGCGGGCCCAGGCTATGGCGGCTCCTGCTTTCCGAAGGACACGTTGGCTCTGGCAAAGACCGCCCAGGATCACGACAGCCCGGTGCGCCTCATCGAAACGACCATCTCGATCAACGATAACCGCAAGCGGGCCATGGGTCGCAAGGTGATCGCGGCTGTTGGTGGAGACGTTCGCGGCAAGAGCGTCGCGGTCCTCGGTCTGACCTTCAAGCCGAACACCGACGACATGCGCGACAGCCCTGCGATCTCGATCATCCAGACCTTGCAGGATGCCGGCGCCAAGGTGGTCGGTTACGACCGATGCCAGATCGGATGCATTATCCCCACGATGCTGCAAGATGCCCGCTGTGGATGACACAATTACGGCCCGATGATTTTGCAAGATACAGCGCTTGGTCGCAGGCGCTGAAGAGCATCTCGAAGGAACTATAGTCCTCTTGATCCGCGACACCCCCAGAAACCGTGACTGCGACGCGTCCAGATCCCGACATAACGCCGCGCGCAGCGACCATCTCGCCGAACCGTTTCGCTAGCGCCAACCGTTCAGATGGCGTTAGCTTGCAGATCAGTACCGCGAACTCTTCTCCGCCGATGCGCGCTACCGGGTGATCAGCGCCAAAAAACTCCGCGAGTTGATTGGAGACGGCGATAATTGCTTGATCGCCGAAGGCATGCCCATGCTGGTCATTGATAGCTTTGAATTTATCGATATCGAAGAGAACTAGCGATGAACTGCGCGGCGCCAGCGAAACTTCGTCGAGAAAAGCCCTCCGGTTCAACAAGCCGGACAACATATCGGTGCGGCTCAACCTCTCGAAAGTCGCTCTTGAGATGGTCAGATGATGGATTGCCAATCCGACGACATAGACAACAGGAAACGTGATGCCAGAGGCGACGAGTGTTGATATTATGAACCCAACCGCAGCAGCTGGTACTACATCGTAGGGAAGAAGCCCAAGTGCATTCAACGAAAAATGCGCGACCAAGTTCAATAGATCGGCGGTAATAGTAACGGCTGCCGTCATACGAACGGCAAATAGCCATACCTGCTCACGGCTTTCAAAGCGATCTGTCGCACACGCTCGCTCGATGTATCGTTCAATTGAAAATGCCATGTGCGTTAGACCCTGTGAAGTCGCTTTCGAAAACCTTGGGCTGACTTCAACCGCTGGAGATTTCATGATGTCAAATACGACGAATGAATAGAGGGCAAACTCGTTGACTTTCCGTCAATATGCCCCTTCGCTTATTAAACAACGCCTAAATTGCGATGACGTCCATTCGGCTGGTGTCATTTTGGGGCAGACCAGCTTCACGATGAGGCACCATTCCGTATACCTTGATGTATCCCTTCCCACGAGATCGTCGGCAAGTTAATCTAAGCCATGTCCTTTACCTCTATAAATGGACGCTACGACATGGGCTGCATACCTGGGTCGCATGCCAGCAGCTTTCCTATTGGTAGTAATAGATTGCCTTGAACTGTGGGAATAGCAGGAGAGTTTACCTTTTCGACTAAGATTAAAGACGGGTTGCAGTTGCGAAGCCCTGCGATTATGGCATGCTCTTGTCATGAAACCGGAGGAAAGCATGCCGACATCACTGCAGGACACTTTCGAACGCCTCGAAACTGAGTGGAAAGAGCTTCGCGAGAACAACGACGATCACACTGACAACCAGAACGAACTCGATGCTGCCCTCGCAGAAATTAGTGTTCAACGCATCAAGGAATTGGCGATATTGGCAATAGTTTTCCGTTGATCCGTGTTTTCAAGGACAGGTTACGGTTCACACGAATATTTCCATTTTCACGCACGTCTTCCACCAAGTGAGAAATAGCACAGATGAAATATGCACTTTTAGCGATAGTGATCCTTGCTGCACCGGCGGCACAAGCCCAAACCGACACCCGCATTGCGCGGCCTGGCTGCATCGGGTCAGACTGCGGAATCACCCAAAGCAATCGACCGGGCGCCTATCTTAGAAAACCCCCCTCCGATCGCATTAACAGGCTGAACCAGAAGACCGGTCGCTGCTACATTGACGGCCGCGGAAAGCGGATTTGTAAACACTAGGCTGCGAGTGCCCCTCTTGCTCGGCGGTCGTTAACCGTCTCATTAAACCATCACGAAAGCATTTCCTGGCCAAGGTCACGATCGCTCGGTAGACAATCAGTGGCACATGTGAAGAGGAAATTAACAATGCCTGCTGACACATCATCGTTTAAGTACGCGATCGAAACCCGCGCGGTAAGCTTCGGTAGATGGGTCTACGTCATTTGTTTGAGTGAAAACAAGAGTAGGCCAAGCCGGAAATTTCCGACGCAAGAAGCTGCATTGAGAGAGGCCAAGGAGTTACTTTCCTATATGCGATAGCAGATGCGCTCGAAAACTTGAAAAAACGGGAGTGCCTGGTGCGAACGTCGGTCGCGTGCGCAAGAATCGCGATGAAATTAGTTTAGCTCTCTGATCATCGTAACAAAATCTCACTGGCATTGACTGCTATCATGGGCCTAGTTCTCGATATAGGTTGAGCAGCGGAATACCAAGTTATTAGATGCTTTTTCGACGAAAATGGGGTAACGGTCGAGCTCAGCTATCTACACCAAATTGAGCCAAGTTTGCTCGACACCCAGGACTTCGCACTGTTCATGAACTATCGCCGCTTCTTTTTATCGGCCAGTATCGTTGTGGTCGCGGTCCTTACCAGCTCTTTCGCGAGCCGCTCGGCATTAGGCCTTGTGATCGACAGCTGTAGGTTCAATCTTTCCGTGACGGGTTCGACATTCCCCTGTTTGAAAATCGTACAGTCTCCACGCCCGTTGGCGGCCTATGCAATATTGCGGGAGCCGACGCACAAAGAGCGGACCATCCTCACTCCGCTTGACGCCATCAGCGGCATAGAAGATCCGCGCCTTATGGTGACAAATGGGCCGAATTACTTCGATGATGCCTGGAAGGAAAGATCGATCATTCTGGATGCCTATCCGCAAAAGGACGAGTGGCTGGATGCAGCCCTGGCCATAAACGCTGCAACGAACCGCACGCAGGATCAGCTCCATATTCACATAGGATGCGTCTCTACGCGCTTTAAGTTCGCACTAAACGGAAAAAAAGACGAGATCGATGACCTTTCCTTCAGGAAAATAAGAACAAATACCCCCTGGCGTTCATTCTGGGTGAAGTTCTACGCTGCTGACAACCTGAGTGACATCAATCCGTTTCACATCGTTGCAGAAGATGTACCAGGCGCGCGCGAAAACATGCAAGATATTGCTATTGGCATTGTAGGGGGCTCGTCGAGAAGTGGCCAACGGGGCTTTTACATTCTTGCTCAGCTCGTCGGGGATAGGGGGTTTCAAGGTTCGGCGGAGGACTTGCTAGATCCAAAATGCCGCCGGTAGGCGTCGTGCCAAAGAGCCGCACCGCATGTCTGCGCTGCCGGAAAGGCTTGCACAAAATTGCGAGGTTATCTGACAGTCCGGTCCGACCTCATATCGCTCGCAGATCAAGTATTGGAAAGCTTCGCTCCTGATTTCTGTCGTCAGCGCAGAAACCAGCTCACCATAAAGTCCTGAGACCCTAGCGTTTCACTGAGGCTTGCTGTCCTTCTTTGCTTCAATTGAGCGTGCGGATTGCGTCTCGCGTGGTAACGGCGTCGGAAGTTGTCCCCGATGCTGTGGACGTGATCGAGTTCGCAATATTCAGGAACTTGAGCAGTTCGACCGAATCCGCATTGGAAATGTACAAGACGTCCTTGTCCTGCAGTGCAAATTTCTGCGCCGCGAACAGGCCAGCCGGATCCCGCAGGTTCGCTCGGAACACCACCGGAACAGTTTCATCACGGAACGACGCTGTGTTGATGTGCATGTCCTGCAAGATCTTCTTATCCACCAAGCGGTATAGCAAAACCTGGCCTGGGTTTGCCTGCGTATCGGAAAGCCCCCCAGCCTTGCCAATACCTTCATTGAGGCTGAGATCGGTATCGTCAAAGTCGAAGCGACCGTTCGTCCCCGCCGCACCAAAGGCCACGAATGTGCGGCGATGACGGTCGGCGAAGATCGTGTCGCCGGGCGCGATATAGATATTTTCGATCGGGTTCTTGAGAAGCGTTTCGTAGGCCACGGTCGCCGTCTTGCCGCGCCTTTGAAGGGTGATATTGGTTTCCATGCCAGGCGTCGCAAGACCACCTGCCTCGGACAGCGCGTCAAGAATACGATCACCGGCGGGACTAACTTCAATTTTCTTTGGACTGTTAACGTCCCCGAGCACGGCAACCTGACTCGACACAGAGCTTACGGTCGAGATCACCACTTGCGGCTCGATCGCTCGGCTCCCCAGTTTGTCTTCGACGTTTCGCTCGACTTCTTCTTTCGATTTTCCAGCCGCGACGATGCGTCCGGCGTAGGGGACGCTGATCGTGCCGCCGCGGTCGATGGTCTGATTTGGGAGTGTCACGAAGTTGCCTGCGCGGCTACCCGCATCGGCTGGAATAAAGAGGCCGCCCGACTGGGATTCAAAGATCGAGACTTGGACCACATCGCCGTAGCCGAGTGGAACATCTGGAGCCCCACCGCGGCCGCCGCCAAAACTTTGCTTCAGTGAGGCGATGGACTTCTGGTCGAAAAATCTCAACGTGTTCTGATTCAGATCAATCATAGCGTAGTCGATGCCGACCTTACGGTCAGGAGATGAGACCTTTATCGAGGCCTGAGTGTCTATCATTTTCGCATCTGGCCCAGAACGGGGCAGATATGTGCAGCTGGAAAGCAATAAAATGCTTAAACAGACGAGGCTCGTACGCGAAATTACAATTTTGCTCATCTAAAACCCAGTCGCTTCTGCACTAAAGGATAATCACTGCCTCTATGTCAGAAGCTTGAAACCAGTAGCACTCCTGATGTAAAAAAATAGTATCAGTAACACTATCGCCAGCATTGTATCTGCCGTTAAAGTTAACGCTATTTGCGCGATCATCTACTGCAATGTCAATCGCAAGGTCCGTCGATATGATCGGAAATATTGTTAATGACACGCAGATTTACGAAACAATGTGGCAAGAGAGGCACAGCAGACTTGCGACCGACCACAGAAGCTTTCGCTAGACTCTCTTTTACCCCACATGGGGTTGACTATGCTATAGGGCATGGTCAAGCGGAATACAGCTGGCGAAGGCTTATATTTCCATACCCAAATGGTAAAGAATTTTGTCGCCGTCATTTTAAGGTAAGCGGAGCTGATGCTATCTTGGCTCATCGCAATTGCGAGATGCTCGGTCCTTCGAGCACCTTCTAATTTGTGATATGGCCTTTTTCGGGTGTACCACAAAGCCTTCGCCCCACATGGGCTTTACTGGATCAGGATAATTTCAGGCTCTGCAACGGCGCCGACTGAAACGGTATTCGTCAACCGGCTAACGCTTTGCGCAAGCGGACCAACATCCGCTGAACATTCACCCTGCCCGATTGGCAAGTTCGCCTGTTGACGCAGGCGGTTCGTGATGGCAGCGTCCCAAGGTCTAGTTCTCTCTACATCGAGATCGATCGTTTGGTTCGCACTCGCTGTGCCGGTCAATAGCGGCTTATGGGCTGCAGCGAAAACCGGGAAGGCAGTGCGAGACGGGCACAAATCAGTTGCCGCCATTCTGTGGGCAGCCAAAGTTTTGCCCCTCTTCTCGACGGCGACCGGCCGATCATTTCCGGATCATCCCAGGCATAGCCAATGCGACACGCCGCCCTTCCGTGGGCAGTGACTGTTTTTGGCAGGAGAAAGTCGGGGACGGCCTTTGATTGAGATGCTCAGAGCCGTTTGAAGATCGATCGGTGCCGGCCAAGCCGCGAAGCGTAAACGAAACAGCTATTTCCCGTATTGTCTAGCGCTCAATCTTAGGGGGGGGTGGGCAAACTTGGTGCGCAGACCCCCAAGCAATTATCTCACCGGTTCGGCTTGCCCAGGGCCGACTGCAGGAACTTTGTGTTTCCAAAGACCCATAAGGGATCTTATTTCATTTTATGTGCCAGAGTGTTACAAATATCAGTTCGAGCGAGGCAAACTGTTTGAATATAGATCAGATTTCGTTACGAGTTTACCGGTTGTTAGCTCAGTCCAACGCCTTATCGAGACACATTTTCCGGGCTGAACTAGCCTCGTGATATGACGAATCGATTAAAATATCTGATCATTGCGATCTTGATTTCACTGATGATGTGGGCTGGCCTAGTCGGCTTAGGCCTATGGATCATCACTGATCCTCCGCCCTCTGGCATTATCACCGGGACCAATCCGCCGCCTCACGACAAGTAATCGATGGGCTGCCATCAGCGTTTGTCCGAGACGGCAGCTGTGGTGCTCATATCGATGCCGTCGATGGATTTTCCGCTTATCCAGACCGCGCCTGAAATCAGGCTGCTCCAGAGGCCGATCGAAACCACGAAGGCAATGAAAATGTACTTTATCCGCGTCGACATCGGCTACACCAATTTTCTACTGAAGCATTTAAGACGCTGCCGCGTTAATTTTAGCTTAGCTGATTGAGTAGAATGGGATGGCATTCGGCAAGATACGCTTTTGAAGCTCGGCATGGTAAATATTGTCTATCTCGGATTGCTGCCCAGCCATCTAATGTTTGCATGCCTACCTATATCCTCCAGTGAAGTCGGAGTCGGCCTCACTCCTGGGCTGGCTGCGTGCGTCTGAAGGGCCCGAGACGGACGCTGTCAAATACATGGCCGACAGCAATCTCCTTCGCTCCATTCATCTGCCGCTTAAATGCCCCCTTTCCCAGTCATCATTCATTGGCGGCAGCGCCAGCAGCTCATTCCGATCACTCTAGCGTGCACATCAGACCGAACTGTCGCCGATGCTCAATGGGTTGAGACCATGTCGACCGTCGAAGAGACAGACCGACTGCCGTTCAAAGTAATCGCCCATCTCGCGACACGGTACGTCACAGCGATGGTACGGGCGAGATCTTGAAGGGCAGCTAAGTTTCTATTTCTCTGCATAAGTAAAACTTTACTGTTTTGTCCTACAAAATCTCCACTGGCTCTTTTTAAAAGGCGTCATCTGCAAAGGAGATGAAACGGATGCTTAGTGCAATTATTTCAAACAAAGTCGCATCATCTTTCATCGCGCCGGTCGGCATTTTCCTTTCCATCATCACTATGCCAGCAGTGTCGCATGCTGCAGGGCCCGCCGGCCAAGCGAAGGGGAGTGACACCGCCATAACCCGTATCGTTGAAGGTGAACGCACCTTGGCACCGTTCGCAAGTGTCGTTTTTTGTGTTCAGCAGCCTGATCAGTGCAAAGACACTGGGGGTGCCGATGTCGTCATGCTAGACGAAGCCCACAGGCGCGAATTGACCGACGTTAATTCCGCTGTCAACCGTTCGATCCGTCCGGTCAACGACCCGCCCGGCACCGATATCTGGAGCGTTGATGTTGCACAGGGCGACTGTGAAGACTTTGCCCTGACAAAACGCAAGCACCTGTTGGCTTTGGGATGGTCCTCCCGAGCACTTCGGATCGCTGTCGCACGGACACCGTCTGGCGAGGGCCATGCCGTGCTGATCGCAAATACGTCAGAAGGCGACCTTGTGCTCGATAACCGGACGGGCCGCATTAAAGACTGGCTCTCGACAGATCTGCACTGGGTGATGTTTCAGTCGGAACAAGGTCCGCAGCGATGGGTCGGGCTGAAGACAGGCCGGCCAGCGACAATGATGGTCTCCAAAACCCCAGAGGCCCCTGCAACAGCTAAAATCACCCCGAGGGAGTTGAAAGCCCACCATCAG
The DNA here is from genome assembly GCF_007000325.2 of Rhizobium rhododendri. Taxonomy (GTDB): domain Bacteria; phylum Pseudomonadota; class Alphaproteobacteria; order Rhizobiales; family Rhizobiaceae; genus Rhizobium; species Rhizobium rhododendri. The sequence continues at coordinate 1,200,787 of NZ_CP117268.1, forward strand.
GGGCGTGGCGTCCACGCTTTGAGGAAGGTTCGCACAAGAACAAGCTCGCGCAGATCTCACTAAAACCGGCACCTCCGTCAAAGAACCGAGTTCGAAAACCATTCCTGGCAAACAGCGTCGTATTTTCCAACTGACGCGAGAGTGCGTGAAGAGACCAAGCCCCGCTGCAATTTTAGCTTCTCTAGCTGATCATGTTTGTCCCTTGCCGATCTTTAACACGAATTTCTAGGTCTTGCGCGCATCTACCTAATGTTGCGAGTGTCGTCACCGCCTCTAACAAAGATGTATGTCGGCTCCAGTTGCCTGGTGCGAATAGCTTTAAGCGCCCCAGCGGGGCCACCGCGACTAGGGTTGTCCATACGTTAGCCCCCCAGCACCCACCATCAATCAGAACATGTAACGAAGATCTGGCGCTTCCGCCCTTTAGTCTTCCAGCCCGCACCGTGCCAGTGCAATCTCCCCAATTTCTCTAGTGCTGACGCTCAAGATGTCGATCCTGTCAGCCGTCGACCACATCGATCCGAGCAGCCCTTACGGATCCAGGGGCTGCATTTCACTATGCTTATGTGGCGCAAAAAGGCCTTCCCATTCTATCGCCAAGGGGCCTCACCAGACTCTCCGCTACTTATCGATACGGTTGGCATTGAGAAGGGCTGGGCTTGAGCGAACGCCGTGGTTGACATAGGCGGGAAGAGCACATCATCCGTAGACCACAAAGGACTGAGTTCTCTGCTCTGCCACCGCCCGCCGACGCAGCCAAAGCCCTATCGATAGCTACCGGCATCAGGGCGCGGCGGCGCATCACACACCCCGCTGGCCCGGATGCCGCCGCTGTAACGCGAACGTGGGACAGGGCAGCGTCGGCCGTATCAAGCTTGCCTCGCATCGGTTAGATCTCCGCGACCGAAACCTTTCCCGCCTCCACGACAGAACCGCATTCGCCCTATTTCTTCTTACCGCAAGCGTTCCCCAAGCGGAAGGTTTCGCCATTTTCGCACATTGAAGACTGCCTGTTTCGAACAGTCTGATGAAAATGACCGTCGCGATGCAAGGAGGTTGAGTTCCCCCCGGCACCCATGGAAATTGCACTCCGGTCTTACTGTTCACGCATGCTCTTTGTGGAACGCGTCTGTCGTTGGCTAACGATGTACTGAGCAAACGTCCGCTCGTCAGTCGAGATAATGACAACTGGAGGCATCCCGGGAAGCAACCCGGCCGCGAATTTCCGGTGGGACATCCTTATCGTTGACCTCGATACGGGCTTCGTAATACGGCGCCTCGTTTGCCTGGCTTCGATAACGTCTTGGGAAAGAACGGTTACCTTCCCAAACACGGCTGGCGTCGTGCGGCTAGAGAAAGACGAGAAGCGAACCTCGGCCTTCAGGCCGCTTTTGACATTGTCGATATCAATCGGCTTCACTCGGCGGCCCGGATAACACCGCCTCTTTGAGCTGATCAATACGCATTTGAAAATACCAATCCGGCCGTCCATTGTTCGCTTGCGATCGGCAAAAATCGTCTTCTGTAGCGTGATTGCTGCGTCAATTGCTTGGCTATTTTGGTTAACAGTTCATGGGGAAGCGAAATTACGTCGGCGTTGCTGCTCTCTGCGACGAGCCGCGCCTCCTGCGCCCGCAGGAGTCCAGCGCGATCTCTCAGGTAAGTGTACGTGCCAAGTGCCTGCGTTTGGTCGAGCCGCAACACGATATCACCAGGCTCGACTATATCGCCTTCCTTAGCAACGATCTCCGAGACAATCCCGCCTTCAAGATGTTGAACTGTCTTCCGGTTCGATTCCACGGAAACGGTCCATTGGCCACAACGCCGCTAGCAATCGGCGCCCAAGAAGCCCAGGTTCCAAAGGCTCCGAAACCGAGAATGATGTCAGATACCCAGCCTCGATGTAGGGAGTCGGAGAAAAGTCTCTGGCTTCATCGGGCCTCCTTGCCGGAGCAGAAAACGTCGTTTTCCCGTCGGGGTGTTGCGATTTGGCGGACACGGTCATCTCCTCAAGCAACTTTGCGGGTTTGTATTGCGCTACCCACCGCGGGCACACCCGTGTGGGTGGGCTTTGGCTGGAGAATGTCCTGGGTCGGACCAAAGAGCGCACGCGTCCGTCGGCAAGCACCAGGGTTTTTTCCGCGAGTGCGACAAGGCTCATCTCGTGGCTGATAAAGATCACAGCCTTCATTTTTGCCTTCAAATCCCCAATGACCTGCAAGAGTGCTTCCTTTCCTTCACCATCAAGATTGGCATTTGGTTCATCGAGAATGATGACTGCCGGGTTGCCGAAAACGGCGGGGGCCAGTCCAATTCTCTGGCGTTGTCCGCCGGAGAGCGGTCGTCCCCCTGCACCGATCTGCGTGTTAGCCATCAGGCAGGTCCCGGATCATTTCGTATACATGCGCCGCCTTTGCGCCTTGATGATGTCCTCAGCCGATGCATTCACGTGGAAACGCGATATATTCTCGGCGATCGTGCCAGCGAACAGTTCTACGGACTGTGGCAGATAGCCGAAATGATTGCCAAAGTCGTCCTTATTCCAATGCTGAAGCTCCGATCCATCCAGCCTGACCGTGCCGCCAACAGGAGGCCAGACACCCACCAAGGCCCGCACTAGGCTCGACTTGCCAGCACCACTGGCGCCGACGACGGCTACAGCCTGACCGGGCTGTACGTGAAAGCTGATCCTGTACAGCTTATACCGCGCCGCGGCTGACTCGTTTCCGACGGGCTGCTGACAAAATCATAGCCAACGAAGAAACCGGCAGATCGGCCAAATATCTAATCCAACGGCTAAGTTCTCGCCAAGCTTCCCCAGGCCACCCTTCAGCTCCTGCTATGAGCCGATTTGCCGAGAGAGACCGTTGAGGTTGCAGCCATTATAGCTCCGAAATAGGCCGCCATACCCGGTATTTGCAGGGAAAAATCGGCGAGGCCATGTAGGCTTACCAGCACAAAACTTGCCAGGCCCAGCGCAGAATAGGAGCGCATCCTCCGTCTGTTTCTCATGCCTATAAGCTGTGCAATCACAAGTGCCAGAACTCCGACGCCAAGTATAACGACGAATGTTATGCCGAGGCCGATAAAGCCGTCGAGATAAAAATTATGCGCGCGTTCCCAAATAGAGGTAATGCCGCATTGGGGGTCGCGATAGCGCGGAAAAGCGTATCTAAACGAGCCAAACCCGTTCCCCAGCAGAGGCTCCGTCTTTGCAAGTTCGATGATGCCAGGCAGCACGCAGTAGCGGCTGTCCTCCCAGCCCAACATTTCGGCCCGCAGGAGCACCCTCCCCCCGAGAATGCCCACTACCAACAATACTAGACCGCAAGCCACGGTTGTGTTCAATAGAGCCTTGCGCCGAGATGGTGCGGCGGAGAAACTTTCGGTCCCCCTCGTCCGCTGCAAGGAAAGAACGCATACAAGAAAAAGAAATGCGACGACCGTGCTGCCGATCGCTCCCCGCGACTTCGTCAGACACAACGCGACCAAAGAACAGGCAAGGAAAAATGAATTCAGCAGAAGGAACGACAATCCTGCAATCTTAAGAGGGCGGTTCGACGACACATACTGGACCAGTGCCGCCAGTGAAATTTCTCTCGAAAGCGACCAAACATGGCGTGCGAGCGTGAGACACACTAAGCCTAGAAAGGTGCCTGCGGTATTTCGGTTGACGAAAGTCGCCGTCAAACTGTCTGGGTAGGCAGTTTTTGGAAAAAACAGATTAGTTTCGGGAAAGAAAATGAATTGGACAAGACCATAGACCGCCAATATGCCTCCACCAATAGCGAGAATGGCCGTAAACCTGCGCGCTTCGCTGTCGGAGCGAATGACCATGAGCCCCGTCAGGAACGTGAGCATTGGGACGGCCAAAAACGAAAGTGCGGCGATCGAATCCGCAGGTTGAATTGAAATTGAACCACTTTGAGGAAGGGAAGCAGTTTGTAGGCCGAGCCAAAGTGGGTTCACGAAGCCGGCGCCAAGGCCAGAAAGCGTCTGGATTTCGACCCAGCCCGAGGTAGCTACCGCCAGGATTAGAGCTGTGGCAAACAGCCACCGTGTCTTCACCGGAATGCCGAGAACGATCCCGGCGACTACTGCAGCAATGCAAGCAAGCATCGTCGCTGCGCCAAGCGGGATCGGATCGACCGCGCCGAACGGCACGATCGCCGACAGCAAAGACAAGAAGTATAGGAATTGCGCGAAGATTTGGAGATTAAGCTTTTGAGAAGCGACAATTATATTCTCAGTCATCGACCAGGTTATCCGGAGTGCGCGGGCGGTACTATATTACACGAAAATATGCGTGGTCATACAACCCTAACATTCGAAAGCTGAAATAATAATTACGTGGATTTCATATTAGTAATGGGAGCGAGAGCACACGCCTCTTATTTTAAGCCTGTCCGTTGTTTTGCTCACGCTGCAGCACTTCTTATCTAAAGATCTTAACCATCAATCTGAAAATGCCTGTTTTTTATGACATCTAGGGGTGCTGCAATATTAAAGGCGCTTGCACGTCACATGGCGAGAGTGTAGCGATTAACGCTATAGTAATCATTGTTAGCAGGGGGTTAATCCGTGGGCCTTGGAACTAAGTATTTCGTTAGCACAAGCCTCACTTTAGCTGCCCTTGCGTTCGCTTTATCTAGTGCTTCAGCGTTGGCCCAAGCCGCTCCGGTAGCATGCTTTTTGTCTCCTGCTAAGGTTGCTGATGGCGACATTGCATCATTCTTAGCCAATCCGAACACCCTGTTGTCGGACTTTCCGTCCGCGGGATTGCCTATGAGCTCGAAGGTCCGCGGACTAACAGGTTCTAGCGCGGCCGCATTAGACCCCATGATAGCTTTGGTCAAAGAGGCAAACGCGCCTCAGAAATCCGCAATCGGCTCTGGGCTGGCTCGTGCCGTAAAATCCTGCCAAACCGCCACCCCCGACTACGTATTGCTCATCCAGCAAAAGATCGCAGCCGCGAATGATGCCGATTTAACGACGGCATTTGTGGCAGGGATGGACGACGTTCAAACCGCTTCGCTTGGTACGTCAAGCGCAGGTAATAGCACAGCATCTGGCATCACTAGCAGCGGAGTGCCAGGAGGATCGTCGGGCCGAGCGTCGCTCGGCGACACGGCGATCAAGACGATCGCCACCGTATTCAACCCGAGACAAAGCAGCACCTTCACCGTCGGCAGTTTTGCACGTTTTGCAAGAGTAGCGACAGAGCAAGATCCAACAAGTCCAGTAAACTGAAACCGGCACCGTACCCTGTGTTGGTTGGCTAAAATCGACGGGTCGCAAGCCAACGCGCCCCACGCATGAAGAAATTTGAGGATTCCAATTTGCTATCGCCCGACAAAATCGACTCTCTTCGTAACGACTGGGATGAGGATGAAAGTCCTCTCCAAATCGTCGACGTTGAAAAGCTTCTTGCCATTGCCCGGCGTCAGTGGAGGATTGTCGCTATTTCCGTGGTTGTTGCGGTACTTATAGGTATAGCTTATGCAGTCACCGCAGTTCCATTGTATACGGCGACCTCGAGCTTGTTGATCGATCGCGGAAACGACAGTCTGGTCAACAGACTATCGCAGGAAGACAGCACGCCTGCCGCAAACGATGAAGCATCAATACTCAGCCAGGTAGAAGTGCTCAAATCAGATACGATTGGCCTGTCAGTCGTCGATCAGCTGAAGCTGGGCGAAGACCCGGTTTTCATGGCTTCAGGATCCTCTCTGATCGGAAGGGTGCGTGGCGCAATCACCGCGGCGCTGAACCCGACGAGATGGTTTGTGAGCGCCAATGTCGATGCTGATCTCGCGGAAAAGAAGAGACGCGACGCATTGAGACGTGTTCAGGAGGGGATGGATATTACGCGTGTAGGACGGACCTACGTTTTGAATATCAGCTTTACATCCCCTTCTGCCGACCTCTCCGCAAGCATCGCGAATGCGATACCCGACGCCTACATAACTGACAAGCTGGATTCGAAGTATGATTCGACGCGGCGTGCCAGCGACTGGTTGCAGGCACGTATTGACGAGCTGAAGCAAAAGTCTTTGGAAACTGACGGCGCGGTTCAGAAGTTTCGCGCCGATAACGGACTGCTGTCCACCGGTGGAACTCTAATAAGCGATCAGCAGCTTTCTGAACTGAACAGCGCACTCATCGTCGCACATTCCGACACTTCCAAAGCGAAGGCCCGTTACGATCGGATCGCCCAAATTGTCAAGAACGGTCAATCAAACGCGGTTGTGACGGACATTCTTGACAGTGCGGTTTCCAACGATCTTCGGCAGAAATATCTGACGGCCTCAAAGCTGGAAGCCGACATCTCCAACCGTCTGGGCCCAAATCACGTACGCGCGGTCCAGCTTCGGGGCGAGATGCAGGAATATGAACGACTGATGTTCGAGGAACTATCCAGATACCAGGAGAGCTACAAGAGCGAGTATGATGTCGCCCAAGCCCGGGAGAAGGATCTCGCAGACAATGTTGCAAAGGCAAAAGGCGAGAGTGCTGTCGCGGGGCAAACCGGCGTGCAGCTTCGGGAACTGGAGCGCGCCGCTGACTCTTACAAGAATCTATACCAGTCCTTCCTGCAGCGTTACCAGGAAGCGGTTCAGCAGCAATCCTTCCCGATAACTGAAGCACGAGTGATTACTCGGCCCGTCAAGCCGGACAAGCCAAAGTATCCACGCAAACCCCTAGTAATCGCATTGTTTGGCGTGTTGGGGGCGGCGTTTGGTTCGGCCGTCGGTGGTTTCAGAGAAATGAGAGATCGTTTCTTCCGCACAGGCGAGCAGGTCAGAGACGGGCTTCATCTGGAGTTTCTTGGTCTGGCGCCTCTGATAAAGGTCGGAGATATCAAGCCGACGGGCGTCGAGGAAGGACATCCGCGAGGCATCCGCCGCGCAAACAACATATCAAATTATGTGGTAGAGCATCCGATGTCCGCCTTTGCAGAGACACTGCGGAGCGCCAAGATTGCCGTCGACTTGGCCAAGAAGGGTCCGGGGGCTAAAGTGATCGGAGTTGCCTCAACTCTGCCGACGGAAGGCAAATCGACGATCTCGATGAACTTCGCCGAGCTGCTGGCTATGCAGGGTGCGCGTACGCTCTTAATTGACTGTGACCTTCGCAACCCTGGCACGACGCTTTCGCTAGCGCGGCATGCTGAGGCCGGTCTCGTCGAAGTGCTGACGGAGGGGAGGTCGATGAAAGAATTGCTACTGCTAAACGACAAGACACGATTGGCGTTTTTGCCCGCGGTCGTTAAACGTCGAATACCGCATTCGTCGCAGCTTTTGTCCTCGTCGGCCATGAACGAATTGTTGGATAGTGTCAGAACGAGCTTTGATTATATAATTCTCGACCTACCGCCGCTCGCTCCAGTGGTGGACGCAAGAGCGATCGCTGCCCAGGTTGACGCATTTCTTTTTGTCGTAGAATGGGGCAAAACAACGCGAAAGGTCGTTCGCTCGACTTTGCGCACCAATCTGGAGATCTTCGACAAATGCATCGGCGTGATTCTTAATAGAGTCGATAACGAAAAGATGAAATTGTATCGGGCTTATGGCTCCAGCGAGTACTATCACTCAAGGTACACAAGCTATTATCGTGAGGACTGAGGTCGGCAAGGTGCGTTCACGATTTAGTCCCCTCAACTCGCTGTACATCGGTCTCGCACTGTTTTTTCTTTGGATAGCCATTGATGAATTGAAGACGACCGTTCGATTTTCCGACATATTTTACCTGAACGCAACGTTGACACAGCAGGATTCGGCCAATGCTGTCGCCATAGGCAGATTTGCATTGGAGGCAGAAGCCGTTATTACGAATGGCGAGTGTCGAGCGGACGTTGTCAGCGGAGGCATGACGTTCGTGCTTCGGGATCTCGATATGCAAGATGTCGTGAACCATTACGAAGCCTGGGCGGCTTCGATGGCAAGGGCTGATCGTTATATCACCCACGCCCTCTCCTGCAACCCGGGCGACGGCGACCTTTGGGCTCGTCTCGCCATGATACGTCAGGCGTCGAGCGAAAATGCCGATCAAGTTTTCTCCCTTATGAGCCGGTCAGCACTTTTGGCACCTTCGGAAATGTATGTCATACGCGCGCGTTTCTTTGTCTGGAGGAAAGCTACCGTAGCGACGCTGGATCGCTCTGCGGATATCTTGCAGCATGACATCAGGACCGTTCTGAATTATGCTTATCCAAAAGATATTGTCGATGTGTTGGCGAATGCCGGTGACAATCTAAAACCACATATACTTGAGGCTGGGAAATTGATCCCGGCTGCAAGACTGGCTGCCTTAAGGGCAGAGCATATTGACCCACTACGCTCTGGGATATATTGCGGCGACTGCCGTGGAGATAGAGAACGCGAATTGAAGTAATGCACTTTCATTGTCGAATAGGTCCGTGAATGCGTCGAAAACCAACATTCCCGAATCTTTGATCCAATTGCGCGGCGACTAGTGGATGGAATCTAACGCTTGGTGCCCGCGTTTAACGGCGGCGATGATTTTGTCGGGATCGGCGGTCCAAGTGAAGGGCTTTGGCTTTTTGTTGTGCTCAACGAGGAAACGGTTGATGGCGGCCTGGAGATCGACGACGGAATGGAAAACGCCGCGTTTCAGACGCCGCTTCGACAGCCTGGCGAAGAAACCCTCCACCGCGTTGAGCCATGAGCTTGAAGTCGGAGTGAAGTGGAAGGTGAAACGCTCGTGACGGTCGAGCCAGGCTCTCACCTTGGGATGCTTGTGGGCAGCATAGTTGTCGAGGATGACGTGGACGGCCTTGTCGTCCGGCACCTGGGCGTTAATGGCGTTGAGGAAGCGGATGAACTCCTGATGACGATGACGCTGCATGTTGCGGCCGATGACGGTGCCGTCGAGCACGTTGAGGGCGGCAAACAGCGTGGTTGTGCCGTGCCGCTTGTAGTCGTGGGTCATGGTGCCGAGCCGACCCTTCTTCATCGGCAGGCCCGGCTGGGTGCGGTCGAGCGCCTGGATTTGGCTTTTCTCATCGACCGACAACACGACGGCGTGGGCTGGCGGATCAACATAGAGGCCGACAACGTCTCGCAGCTTGTCGACGAATTTCGGGTCGTTGGACAATTTGAACTGCCGCCACCGATGAGGTGCGAGGCCATGCGCTTTCCAGATACGCCTGACTGCGCTGGCGCTGATGCCGGCGGCCGTCGCCATCATGTCGGCCGTCCAGTGCGTCGTCTCGCCCGGCGGATCAGCCAGCGTCAGGGCCACCACACGCTCGGCGACATCGGGTCCGAGCCGCACAATACGCGACGGCCGCGTCTTGTCGCGCAGGAGACCCTCGACGCCTTCTGTGGCGAAGCGCTCTTGCCAGCGCCATACGCAGGTCTTCGATTTGCCGGTCTGGCGCATAATCTCGACAGTTCCGACGCCATCGGCACTCAGCAGGATGATCTCGGCCCGCCAGACGTGCTTTTGGGGCGCATTGCGATCCCTGGTCAAGGCCATCAGGCGTTGGTGATCTGTTGGCGAAACGGTGAACGATATTCCTGTGCGCATGCGCCAGACTCGCATGCCAACCCAGCAAATGGAATCCCATACAGGACTCTTATGTCAGGCGGTAACCACTAGAGAGTATCGCGTCTGATCTACCGGCAGTGTTTTCTTTGGATGAAGGTCGGCATGGCACGTCGATATCGACTATCCGAAAATGTCTTTCATAAAGGAAATACGCGACAGCGAGCCGATAACCGGCTCAAAATGCGGATTTCGCTAAATGGGGACAGCGGTTTCAGCAAGTTGCGGACAAGCGTTTCGCTAAGTCGCGGACAACGGATGCGATCGAATCCCGGTTGCCTTGTTGCTGCTACGCGTGATTGATTTCGGTTATCTCGTCACCGGTCAAGAGCGTCGACGTTTTTCGTTTGTGCATGCTGTCGCCTTAGAGAGTGATGCGGTGTGCGTTGTGATTAATGCGATCCAAAATCGCATCGGCCAAAGTGGCTTTTCCAATCATTTCGTGCCAGGCGGCTACCGGAAGCTGAGCTGTGGTCAGGGTCGATTTCCTTCGATATCGCTCCTCGAAGATTTCGAGCAAATCGAGGCGCTGTCGGTCATTCAGGGTATGGGTCCGCGACTTCTGAAATACCTGTCCGGGACTTTGTGAAAGCCGCATCAAAAGCCATGTTATTACGGAAATCCACGATCACACGCGCTCCGTACATGAGACGGGTTGCCCTGTCGCCAAATGGCTGAAGCGGTCGTCGCTTGTTAAGTTACTGACCAGACGAAGATAGCCGCACTCAACGATCCTGTCCTGAGAAGAGGAGGCCGGCATTTTCGCATCCCGTCGGCATACAGTAAAGCCGCTCAACGACTGTCGCTACACGCTCCAATCGACGATCCCCCACCCGACACGGCCTTCCTTACATCGTTGGCTTCGACGTCATGGAAATTCACTCCTACCCGAGGGTCGGAAGCCGCAAAGAAGACGCACAAGCTACCCAATCGGCCATTTTATAAAAATATTTCCGAGGTTCACACGGCAGTAGGTCGACTCTATTGCTTCGTAGCCGTAAATCGGACGTTCAAATTAGCTTTGTCCAATTGGTTGAGAATGCAACCGGAAGCGTTGCAAGAAACTTACTGCGTGCTCTGGCGATAGCAATAACATACAAAGTCCACCTCGTTCTAACCGATAATATGACCCACCTCAGCGACGGCTGCGTCCGTCAAGATGGTGTAATTTTGGGTTGTAGGACCGGGGCGTCATGATCAGGCGGCTTTGGGTGTAATTTGAAGTGTGGTTTCCTCCTCGATTGTCGTTAGGTTTAATACACTTTCGGCGATAGCTCGCAGGAAATCGCTGTCGCCTCTCTTCGCGGCAAGCTCGGGAAGAGGTAATCTGTCGTCGGTCATCGGTGTCCCTTTCGGTTTGGTTGAAGTCTCGCAACTCCACCTTCTCCAACAGGCCCGGTGCCCACCTTGCGCTCAACAAATACGGCAGCAAATTATTCTCAGCCGTTTCCACTCAAAGCGCCCCCCAGAAATTACACCACGTGCGGACGCTATCTCAGCGACCCGATCGGTGATGGCTGGACCCCTGAAGATATCATCGCAAAGCGCCGGGTATATCTGTTATTACGCTGCCAGCTAGTTCAATTGGCCTGCGCTAATCTCCAGATCGAACAACTAGTAAATAAACCGCGACATCCACGGAGCAACAGCCAATCAAGTATCGCGACTGCGAACGCTTCCCTTGCTACAACCACGAGCAGTTACGTCACCATCTCATTTAAGCCATCGGCCTACAACTTGAGATGACGACTGATGAAGCTCGGCGGCCTCACACCTTTCGAATTAATGTAAAAATCTGGACAACCGAGCCGCACATGGCGCCGATCAATCCAACCATTAGGCACGGGACTAAACGTCTAAAAGCCCTTGCCACCTCGAAGCTCCGAAGCAATCGTCCCCAGCATAATCTGGATGTCTAGCAAAATTGAAAAGTTTTCGACATAATAAATATCTGCCGAAATTCTGGCGCGAGCCTTGGCAGGCCGATCGGTCGGTCCGCGCAAGCCGCGCATTTGGGCAAGACCCGTCAAACCAGGGCGTATGGAATGCCGCTCATGGTAGCGCGGAACGAGTTCTTCGTACTGCATTCCGCCAGCTAACATTCCGATCGCGTGACAGCGCGGCCCCACAAGGGACATGTCACCTCGAAATACGTTCACAAGCTGTGGCAGCTCATCCAGATTCGTCTTGCGAATGAAAGCACCGACGCGTGTTATCCTGGGGTCCCCTCTGACAGTTTGGGAGATTCCGCTTGCGTCGCCCATTTCAGAACGCATCGAGCGAAATTTAAGTACCCGTATCTTTGTATCATGACGGCCCCACCTAAGCTGTGTGAATATAGGCGAACCTTTGCTTTCCAGCCGAATAGCGAGCATGATCAAAACGAGCAACGGTGCCAACACCACCAGTGCAGCTCCAGATAGGAGAACGTCCATCACCCGTTTAACAAGAAACTGCAAGCGTACTCCGAGGACTTCATTCAAACTTTGAGCGCTTTGGGATTTAAGATTCTCTGATCCAAGGACACTATTCAGGCCTTCATAGAAGGTATCTTGCATCCCAGCATCTCTGATCATAGACAAAACTGTAACCTCATAGTAAACCAAGCGCCGAAGTAAGCCATACCTCACTTAAACAATTCAGTCACTAGCTAAGTACACCTTTAGTTAACTATTGCTCAGCAATTTTTGATACATATTTTCCGCTATCAACTTATATTTCGTGTTTAGCGGCAGTCGATATGCGCTGCTTCTGCATAGCGGCGCCCAAAAAAGGCGTGTGAGTACCTGTCGGTACGTTCCGCACTCGTAGATCGCTCGATTGGTAAGTTCGACCCACAAACATCCTGACGGACGATGCAGTGGAGTATTTGTGGTACGTCACTGGGGTTTTGCCTTCGGTTGCTCGCCGATTGCGCGGTTCGATGCCGGTTTTGCCAAGAATCAACTGTTGCGGCTAAGTGGCGACAGGTTCGAGCATCCGCCTAGACAATTGCCGGCCAACGAATGGAATTTTTCCGACGTCAACTCCAGTGATAGCCTGGGGGAAAATTGCTGGCCTTTTAAATCGATCAGAAACTGACCGGCATCGGCTATATCCGGAAGCACATCTGACACAAACTAATGCCTAATGTCACTTAGCTCCCAATGGGTAATACGCGTCCTCATTGATCAGAACCCATCGGCCCATTCTCTGCGTCCGATGGACATGATCCGCCAAGGCTGGCTCTCAAGTTTGCGCCAGGCGTCGCAGCAATGGGCGACGATGTCATCGTAGGATTTGAAGATGCGGTTGGAGAGCCAGTTCTCGCGCATGAAGAGCCAGAGATTTTCAACCGGGTTCAGCTCTGGCGATTTCGGCGGCAGCGGCAGAATAGGGATGTTGGTGGGGACAACGAGTGCGTTGGACATATGCCAACCGGCCTGGTCCATGATGAGGATGGCATGTGCGCCATCGGCGATGTGACGGGATATTTCTGCCAGATGCTGGGTCATTGCGTGGGTATCACACCACGGCATGACGAGAGCGGCGGCCTTGCCGAGCTTGGGGCAGATGGCACCGAAGATGTAGGCGGAGCGGGTTCGCTGGTCATGCGGCGCGAACGGCCTTGAGCCTCGCTTTGCCCAGCGACGGGTGAGCTTGTTCTTTTGCCCGATCCGGGCCTCGTCTTGGTACCAAATTTCTATTCGTTTTCCTTGTGCCGCTCCGCTCGCAATCTCTGCCACTGCGGCGGGGAAGTTATGGAATGGCTCGCCCCTCCCTCCCACATCGTGCATTTTGCATGGAGAGATTTAACAAGGAGCAGAGCAATGCAGATAGCTGTGTTAGGAATTGATCTTGGAAAGAATAGCTGCAGTGTGGTTGGACTTGACGAGCGTGGGCAAGTCGTACTTCGGCGACGGTTGCGTCGAGAGGGTGTCATCAAACTCGGCTCAACTCTGCCGACGTGCATAATGGCGATGGAAGCGTGCTGTGGCGCCCACCATGTTGGTCGCCAACTTCAGTCTCAAGGTCATGATGTTCGTCTGATGTCACCCGAATATGTGCGTCCTTACATAAAGGCTCAAAAGAATGATGACCGCGACGCAGAGGGAATAGCGGAAGCGGCTACGCGTCCGACGATGCGTTTCGTCGAAATCAAGGACGAAAACCAGTTGGATATGCAGACCCTCCACCGTGCGCGTGACCGTCTCGTCGCGGAACGGACTGCTTTGATCAACCACCTGCGGGCGATCCTCTTGGAGCGCGGCCTTACCGTTCCGCAAGGTCGTCGTAAGCTCGAGATCTGGCTTGACATGAAAACTGATGAAGGAAAGCCCGCCCTCAGTCGCCGGACAATAACCCTCATAGCGGATATGCGTGCGCAGTGGAGTGAGATGGACCGCCGCATCGCAGCATTTGACGATGAATTCAAAGCCCATGCCCGGTCTGATCAGCCATGCCGGCTTCTAGCCACTATCCCCGGCATTGGACCTCTGAACGCAACTGCGTTGGTTGCGTCAGTTGGGTATGCGCAATCCTTTGGACGCGGCAGAGACCTGGCGGCTTGGCTAGGCCTTGTGCCACGACAGATAACAACCGGGGGAAAACCGAAAGTACTTGGTATCACCAAACGAGGAAATGGATATCTAAGAAAGATGCTCATCCACGGCGCGCGCGCAGCTCTTCCAATGCTTTCCAAATCTGAGACGCCTCTTGGCGACTGGTTACGGGGTCTACTTGGTCGCCCTCACAAGAACAAAGTGATCGTTGCACTCGCAGCAAAGTTAGCGCGTATCGTGTGGGCTGTGTTGCAAAGCGGCCGTCCCTACAAAGAAAACGGCTTGGGTTCGGTAATCCAAGCATAACCAAATAATCAGCAACGATCGCCGCTGGCGGACGCTGCTGAAGATATCTGCATGTGGTTGTGAAAGATGGCCTGACTGTCGAACGGCATTTCGAAATCCTGGTTAAAAAAATGGCGCAAGCCGCCGAGGAAGTTATGAGGATCGAAATGCGCGGAGCTCCATCTTGGCCAGGGTTTTCCCTGAGACCGGATACGTTGGCGCAGACTTGTTCAAACATCGATCATAAAGCGCTTGCAGACGGGGCGAGCCATACGTTTTTTTAAACTCCTCAATGGCTTGTGGGTCCTGCTCATGATGTTTCGGTCGTGCGGCCAGCTTGCGATAACCAAGGGCACGCACCTCCCGGCTCAGCGTCTGTTGGCTCACCGAGACACGAAAATCTTCCCAGAGCCATTGCGCCAGATCACACAGTCGCCAGCGCACGACCCCGTCGAGATTGGGCGTCGGACCCGCTCAATGGCCTTTGCCAGCGCGGCCCGCTGAACATCGTTCAACCGTGACCGGGGTCCTGGAGCCTTGCCATCGATCAGCCCCTCGGGGCCATTGGCATTGAACCGCAAGACCCAGTCGCGCACGATCTGCAGCGTCACATTGCCCAGCCGCGCCGCATCCGAGCGTGAGCCTCCCTCATAGATCGCGGCAAGTGCCAAAAGACGACGCGCTTGACCCGCATGCTTGCTTTGGCGGGCCAGACGCCGAAGACTTTGAGCGTCAAAATCTGCACGTAATGAAATCCCCACTCCCATCGCAAACCTCCAGTTTGTGCCAGAGATTCAGATGGGGTGGTTGCCGCCCTCCCGAGACGGCATCGGAATGTGCCAAGATGTGGTGTTGTGACCACTTAGCGGAAAGGACGGCAACCGTTATGAACGATACGATGATTGGCGTGGATTTGGCAAAGAATGTCTTTCAACTGCACGGTGCTTCGATGAGCGGGCAAGTCAGGTTTCGAAAGAAGCTGTCACGGCAGAACTTTTCCAAGTTCATGGCGGAACACCCACCGGCGTTGGTGGTGATGGAGGCCTGCGGCAGCGCGCATTACTGGGCACGTGAGATGGTTAGGCTTGGCCACGAAGTGAAACTGATCGCGGCGCAATATGTACGGCCGTTCGTCAAGCGGCAGAAAAACGATGCGACGGACGCGGAGGCTATCGTAATTGCGGCCCAGCGACCGGAAATGCGCTTCGTGGAGCCAAAATCCGCGGATCAGCAGAGCCGAGCGATTCTGTTTCGGGCTCGAGAACGACTCGTCCATCAGCGCACAGAATTGATCAACGCGCTGAGAGCATGCCTTTATGAATATGGCCATGTTGTTCCTCAAGGTCGTAACCACTTCAAGCGTATTGAAGAGATTTTGGACGGGCTAAACAGCGACTTGCCTGTGTTGATGCTTGAAGAATGCCGCGACTTGTTGAAACAGATCGCTGAGAAGACGGCTCGCATCGATGAACGGACCGCAAAGATCAAGGCATTGTCGGCTGAAGCTGACACGGCGCGGCGCTTGCAGACCATTCCTGGCGTTGGCCCTTTGACAGCCTTGGCGATCGAAGCCTTTGCCCCGCAAATGGAGAACTTCCGGCGTGGCCGTGACTTCGCCGCATGGCTCGGCCTTGTGCCACGTCAGTTCTCGTCGGGCGGCAAACAACGACTGGGACGCATTTCCAAGTCTGGGCAGTCTGATATCCGCAGGCTGCTAATTATTGGGGCAATGACACGCCTGAACTGGCTGGGCCGGAAATCCATACCGGAAGGATCGTGGTTGGCGCGCATGCTCGCGCGAAAGCCCCGAATGTTGGTCGCGATCGCACTGGCCAACAAGATGGCGCGCACGGTCTGGGCATTGCTGACAAAACATGAGGATTATCGAGTTCCGGCACAGGCGCCAGCAACATGATGAAGGTGTTGCAGGTAACCTAATGTCGGAAAAAGGGGTGTGAGAAGGCGACGACCCGAATGGGCAAATGATCGAAAAGATCTGGATCGGGAAAACCAGCCTTGAATCATGAGCAGAAGAGCTCGGGATTCTGGAGGGTTATTTGAGGTCGCATGGGACGGTGCGGCGGGTTCGGGCGACCTCATGTAAGCCGGATTGAACTAAGACGCGGGTTGTTTGACGCTGCTATGGGGAATTGAGAAGTGGCCCTATGTCGGCAGAGCCGGAACCATGCCGTCCCGATTGCTCCGAGGGTGTCGCTGATCCTGAGAATCGACATTCCTGAGCGTTTTGCCGGAGACCTTGCAGACCTGTGGGCCAAATGTACCGGGATCTGACGCGGTTCGGTCTTGCTGGGGTCGAGCGATATCGATCGCCGGCACAGCGGCGAGCGAGTGGGAATATGCTGTAATGTTTGCGGTTGTCTGACATCATGAAGTATCGCACCAGAAGGATGATGGCCGAGGCGGTGAAACAGGCGCGACGGTGACGCCAGTTCGACGCATGGGGTGCTGGCAATCGGGGCATTCGAAGGAATGGGCCTGTTGAGATTTTGTCGAATGGGATCGCTCGCCTATCGGTGATAGTTGGCCGAGGAGGCTTCTGCAGAGAGCGATACGATCGCGCCGGTGACAATTGGCGAGAAAGCCAAAGTGGCGCATGCGGTGGAAGCCATCCGGAAGCACATGAAGGAGAAAGCGCCGGATGAACTCGTGGGGATGAAGACGCATGATCTTCTCACGGTCGCGACCGTTTCCACGATAATCCTTCCATCGGAAGGCGACATGGTCGTCATCGACATGGACGATGCGGCTGTTTGCGATGGCAACACGATGGGTGTAGCGGCCAAGATAGGCGAGCACTTGATCCGGACCACCGAATGGCGGCTTCGAATAGACCACCCATTCGATGCTGCGAGCGCGGGCAAGATGGCGGGCGAATGTCTTGTTATCGTTGAGATGAGCGAGTTCGTTGAAGAATTGCAGCTCGTCTTTGGCAAAGGCATCAGCGAGAGCTGTCAGGAAAAGCCGGCGAAACAGACGTGACAGCACGCGAACGGGCAGAAAGAAGCCCGATCGGCAATTGATCCACCTTGTTCGATCGGGTGAGAGGCCTCCACCCGGTACGACACAATGGACATGGGGATGGTGGGTCATGGCCTGGCCCCAGGTGTGGAGCACAGCGGTTACACCGATCTCTGCGCCCAGCCACTTGGGGTTAGCTGCGATGGTCTGCAGGGTCTCGGCCGAGATCCGCATCAATAATGCATAGACGACCGCCTTGTTCTGGAAGGCGATCTCAGCGACACCACGTGGCATCGTAAAGACGACATGGAAATAGGGGACCGGCAAGAGATCGGCGATGCGAGCATCGACCCATTCCTTGCGAGCAGCTCCCTGACACTTTGGGCAATGACGATTGCGGCAGGAGTTATAGGAGATGCGGGTTTTGCCGCACTTATCGCAGGCATTGACGTGACCGCCAAGCCTGGGTGTCCGGCAGGCTTCTATCGCTCCCATGACACGTCGTTCGCCGCGGCCAAGATGACCGGCGTTCTCGCGTCTGTAAGGGCCACCATGCCACCGAAAGATGTCGGCGACTTCGAAGGCGGGACGCAACCTGCTACGCTTCCGGCGGGGTCACCTCCAATCGCAAACGGTCAAGGGGACTGGCGGTCGACCTGATGGTGTCGGTGGACACCTGTGCATAATGCGCAGTGCTGGATAGATAGGCATGGCCAAGCAAGACCTGGATGATCCGGATATCGGTGCCATTCTCCAGAAGGTGCGTTGCAAAGGAATGCCGCAACGTATGGACGGTGACCCGCTTTGAAAGGCCAGTAGCGGCAACCGCTGAACGACAGGCGGCGTTCAAAACGGTCGGTTCGATCGGCCTGTCGGCATCGCGCCCTGGAAAAAGGAACCCGGTGGGTCGCGATAGACGCCAATAACTGCGTAAAATGCCCAGCAGCTCGTTTGACAGCATGACGTATCGGGCTTTGGCGCCTTTGCCATGACGAACATGGATCACCATCCGGGAACTGTCGATATCCTCGATCTTCAGACCACAGACCTCGCCGACCCTGAGGCCAGCGGCATAAGCTGTGGTCAGCGCTACACGCGCCTTGAGACTGGAGACGGCCTCAAGAAATTGGGCCACCTCGTCCGCCGACAGAACAACGGGGATCTTGCGGGGTTTGCGCGCGTATGGAATCCGCTCAGGGACATCGTCTTGGGCCAAGGTAATGCCATAGAAAAATCGGAGAGCACACACGATCTGATTTAACGATGCCCACGATATCCCCGTCGAGACAAGGTGAACCTGGAACGTGCGAATGTCGTCGAGATTAAGCCGATCAGGTGATCGGGAGAAATAGCGGCTGAACTTCCGGACTGCACTGATGTAGGATCTTTGGGTCGCCGGGGACAAATTGCGGATCGTCATGTCCTCAATCATCCGGCGGCGAAGAGGGCTTATCTCAGCCATCGGGGCCTCCTGTCTGAAGGGTGGGTTGCAACACAACCATCCTCTCAGTCAGGGCGCTCTCGTAAAAGCCCGCCGCAAATCGCCGCGATCAGCGGCTTAGTTCAATCAGATTTGGACCCGACCCGCAGATCACCATACCGGCCAGCGGCTTCTGTAAACGCCGTATCTACAGGCCTCACAGAAGACCGCACTCGATCACATGACCTTCGGTTCAAAGACTTCTTGCATCACGGGCGGCAACCACAGAAGATTCATCGCCTTTTGGTAAGCCCAAGAGTCGAACTCAGCGAGGGCCCGTAAAACCGGCAAGCTTCGAACCGCAGCAACGTCCTTTGGAACGAGTTTGTCGACCCGAGAATGTCAGCTCTTTCGGTCGCTAAATGGGAGTGACGACGAAAATAGTCGGGAAAGACCCGATCCCTTGCTAACGACGCCCAATCGCCTCTCTTTCGACTTATCGACGGGTTAACCAGTTCGGAAGAGCGATGGCCAGCGCACGACGCGATCGAGATAGGGAGTTGGGCCCTTTCCATGGTCTTTGCCAGCGCCGCCCCCTGAGCATCGTTCAACCGCGATTTGGGCCCGGGAGCCTTGCCATCGATCAGCCCCTCTGGGCCATTCGCATTGAACCGCAAGACTCAGTGCCGCACGATCCGAACGGTGACATTGCCAAGCCCCGCAGCGTCCGTACGCGAGCCTCCGTCAAAGATCAAGGCAAGCGCCAAAAGACGACGCGCTTGCGCTGCATGCCTGCACTGGCGGGCCAGACGACGAAGACGTTGCGAATCAAAATCCGACCGCAATGAAATCTCTGCCGCCATGACAACCTCTCGTTTGCAACAGAGATTCTGATTAATCGCGTTTCAGGAAGCCCATGAGTCAAATTCATCGGGGAGGCGTATTACAGAACTATTCGAACACTCGTCTCAGGGTAGGACAAATGTAGCCCGGCTGGGCCACGCTCTTATATTGATGCTAATCGGTTCACAAGTCCGCGCGTTGGTACTGCCTTTTAATCAGCTTTACATAATAGGAGCCCGGAGACACCGTTGCCTGGAGGTCATCTACAACATATTCCGGAACATCGACAAACTCGCCGCGGCGACCGTTGTTAAGAAACACAGTCAACTGTTTCGATTTCGGGTCATAGTTTACAGAATGAAGCAGCTTCGAGTTCAGACGGACTTCCATTGCAGTTCTCCTAGAATCATCAAGATAGGTTATGCTGCAGTGCAAAAAAGTCAACGGTGTCATCGCCCAGCCGTTCTCCCGCGTCCCTTAAATGGCCATCAAATTTTACACCTGCTTTGTTGTCACTGCTCTCCCGAGAGTTGATACGCCTTCATATCCGCTCGTTCACAGTATCCTTACGCGGAAGGCCGCGGAATTAGCTCGCGCGCGGGTGCACGGGCTGATGTATGGTAGGGCTGGCCGAGGTCTACCTGCGCGCGGATCCGACGGAAAAGCTCGAAGCCCTAATAGCAGGATAACAGCGGCAGCCCCACCGACCCTACAACCAGGTAAGTTCAGGCCGCCAGACAAGCTCATTGCTATGCTACTGGAGCAGCGCCGCCGGTAGAATTATGCTGAGTAAAAAGATGCCGGATCCTGGGCTAACCCTTGCCTTGCTGCTCAGGACTCCGCATAATTTTATGCACCGCATAACAGCGCATTGCGTATATCCCTCGAAAGCCAGACCTTGACCGTAGTCCCCATCGGAAACGGGTTCACCGTAAGGTCTCCAGTCCTCACATGATCTGGATCAGAGCCTCCACGTCGACATCGCGGTCCACGATAACACGGTGGCCGTTTGCGCTGACAACCTCAATCCGCCTTGTTTGCGGCAACGATCCTGCTGCAGGCCCTATCTGTGGAACAAGCAGCCCCCGATAAAGCCCACGTCAGCCGAAGTTTCCAACTGCCACGCTCGTGCCAGCCGTCGCCATTCATGTAATTGCGAACGAGAAATTCCATGTCGCCGCGCCGTTGTCGCACACAAGCCAGGTTCCAGATAGCTCTCGGCGTATAGCCCCAAATCAAAACACGGATACGGTGAGGTGTGTTGTCATATCGCGTCCCTCATCTTCGAGCCGAGTCCCACGCCAACGAGCAGCATGCAACTACCTAGGGCCAGAGGAGCGAAATAAGCTTCTTCCTGAAAAGCCGCATTGGCAGTAATCACCCAAAGGGCGACGAAGCCAAACAAGTAAATCTCCAGACGAGTCTCCAGATACGTTCTCCAGCACCAAAGCCCAAGCGCAAGCACGGCGCCAATCACGAAAAAAGCACCAACGCCTACCTGGTATAACATAACTCCGATCGTGCTCTCGACCGGAACGCTTGTGGCTCCGGTTGCCTGCGCCAGCTGCCAATCTACCGCTGAGCCCTGAACTGAGACCACACCACCGCTCCCAAGACCATGCCCAATCGGATTTGCGACAAACTCACGAAGTCCAGACATAAGGCCCAAAACATGATAGTCTTGCGACCTGATACCAAGTACTGTTGTAAGAGCGACATAAATTACGAGCAGGCCTGCGAATGGTATCAGCAAGGACTTCGGTCGAATAATTCGAACGACCAGTTGCGCCACAACGAACAGAGCAAAGAGCACCAGAGCTCCTTTTGATCCAGCAAACAACATAACTGGGACTGCGAACACAGGGACCCAACGGATGCGATTGGCGAGCAACCAAGCATTTAGAATCGACAGCGCATATCCGAAACTGATCGGATGAAAATTGGGACCACTGAGACGGAATACTCTGATCGCGTCTTCCCCTGCACCAGTGATATTAAATAAGGGCACAGTCATAAAGTCTTCAATTCCACGCAAGACATAGCCCGTCTCGTCGAGCTGCTTGGCGTAAAGGCCGCTCATGATGTCGTCCTGCATTCTCAGTGAGATGTAGGTGTCGCCGTTGAACAGTGAAAGAAATTTAAGCTGAAATATCAGTTCACAGTATCCGTATATGACAATGAGAAAAGTGCAGACGACTACCGTTGGCAAAAGCGCGAGCCTGAAGCGGAAGCTGCAAACGACAGCAACATAGAGACATGCGATCGGCGTTATAAAGTTGCGCAGATAGATGACTGCATCCTTCCCATTGCCGACGGCTAGTCCGACCACGAAATACGCGACGATGACGGCAACTACCAACCATGTTGCGTTCAGAATGCGATGAACTTCCGTCGTATAGTCGCGTGGCTGCGCCAAGACGGATATGACGCAGTAGCCAAAGGCCGTCATGATGATGATGAAGTTCAGAGCTCGCATCATGTCGAACTGTGCGGTATCTTCGATGTAACCTGCGGTGAACGCAACAAACGTATTCTGAAATAGGAGCGAAAATATAATGATGGCGGGTAGAGAACGGGGCGTGAAATAAGCAGCAAGCAGTGTGGCGCACATGGACACGGAAAATGCCAAGATAATGTTGACCATCATCATCATGACGCCCAGTGCCACGATTGAGGCGGCAACCACGAGATCCACCAGCACGCGCTGTGTGCTTGCACGCAGATCAAGCGACGAAGCAGACCGCGAATCCGAACATGAAGTACTCACAGGGCTGCCTTTTTCCAAGACGGCGCGGTCATCTTTGTGCCGTAGCTGTGATAAAGACTGGCAAGCGCGGCAGCGTAGGCTAGTCCAACGGAGATAACTGCAGCATCAGCGGTAAATCTGCCAAAAGCCAACGCGATCGCGACTGCAAATATCATAACGAACATAGCCAGAAGATTGGCTCTCGCGACAGCACGACTGTCTCTTGCAATGGACAACGCAGCTTCCAGAGGCGATGCGACTATCATTGGAATGGCGGCCAACGCCCAAAGCCTTGCGGCAGATGCTGCAGCCGTGCCGTTGTCACCGTAAAAGATCTTCAGAAAGACTGCAGGCCATAGCAAAATAGCAAGGGTCGGAACGATACATAGCAACAGCAAAGTCAGTTGCATGATCTTGACGTGATGAGGCAAGACGCCCGTGCCGTGCTCGTCGCATTGCCTTGCCATACGCGAGCGTTCCGTATCAACGACCGCATGCAATATTAGGGTGATTGGACGAACAAGCGTCCGCGCGAATGAGAATATCGCAACCGATGAAGGCCCTGATACTACACCTAGGAGTAATTGAGCACCGCTGGTCGCAACCAGCAGCGCAAGACTTGCTGTCATGTACTCCAGCATAGATCTCCTATGCCGCGTAAGAGATGCAAAATTTTCCCACGAAAAGTTAGCCCGGGTGAGGAGCCATATTGTCAGCACGACGGATGAGATACCATATCCCGTGCTAATCACAATTGCCCCGGCGGTTGCATTCAGAGCCCAAACAAAATGGATAAGCAACAGTCCCGAAAGCGTCACGGTCGCGACGCTCGCCGCATTGACAAGAGCTAATCCGGGGCGGCCCATCAGGTAAAGTGCTTGACGCAGGAAGAGGAAAAGAGAGCCGCAAAAAGCCATTGGCGCAGCCAAAGTCGTAGCGAAGCCTAAGTCTTTGCTAAACGGCAAGATGCCAAAGCCTAAAACAAAAAGAAAGATTGAACAAAGCCCAGTAAAGCTCACGTTAAGCACTATGAAGCTTCCGAACGTTTGACGATCGAGTTCAGGGCGCGGGCAACCAGCGGTCAGAGGCAGAATAACAACTGCCCGCTGCAGGGCTTCAATGAGCATCCATAAGACGAGACCGATGGCGACAATACCCGTCTCGTGAATTCCGATCTCCCGTGACATAATGGCCATAGATGCCAAGCTGGTCGCAGCGACGATACTTTGCTCTAAAACGCCCACCAGCCAGTGCCGGTTCGCATTGAACTTCTGGAAAACGTATTCTTGTAGCGCCCATTGCTTGGTCATCGGCGACCGCCCGTCAGCGCTTTGACAATT